>JAISMH010000153.1 GCA_031276855.1 Synergistaceae bacterium | reverse complement strand
AGAGTTTTCTGACGGCAGGCAAACTAAACTTCGATTTCCCGCTGAATATTTGGATTCCTTAAGGCCCCACACTACATGCGAAGGAGCCAAATAGGATATACTTACTTCTATGACTGCGTTGAACAAGCATAAAAATCCGATTCTCAAGCAGATTGGAAAGGAGTTTGTTTTGCGCGTATTATTAGTGGAGGACAACGAAAAACTTGGGGGCATTCTGCGGCAATTGTTGGAGAACAACGGTTCTGCGGCAGACTGGGCGAAGGATGCTTCGGAAGCATATGCATATATCGACTATCATTGGGAAAATGTCTACGATGTCATCGTGCTGGATTGGATGCTCCCTGGACAGTCAGGGCCGGAAATTTGCGCTGCCTTGCGTCAATCGAAGCGCCGCCGCTACGACGGCGGAATTCTTTTTCTCACCGCAAGGGATTCTCTTGAGGACAAAATTATCGGACTTGAGGCGGGCGGCGACGATTATCTTGTCAAACCCTTTGAAAACGCGGAATTTATCGCACGACTTCGTGCTTTATACCGACGAAAATCTAAACCTTACGTAGACAACGTCATGAATGTCGCAGGCGTGATCGTCAATCGCGTAGAACAGACGGTTTATTATAAGGAAACTGAAATTCGCTTCAGCAATCGCGAGTTTGAAATCCTCGATCTCCTGTTGATCAATATCGGTAATCTGCTGCCAAGAAATACCATCATCGACTGTGTATGGGGCTGCGAGTCCGATGTCTCGTCCGCCAATTTGGATGCTTATATTTATATCCTCCGAAAGAAGATTGCTCCCTTGCGGAATGTGCTGCGCATTACATCGAGGAAGGGTGTGGGATATAAAATTGAAGAAAACGCAAATTAGCAGGCTGTATTCGCCCACGATAAAAGCGCTTCGGCGAAAACTTGCCTGGGGAGCTACCGTCGCTATCAGCATTATTTTAGTATTCAGCGTGATCGCGAGTATTTTCGTGTTAAGATATTTTATAACGGTCTCGCTCAAGAGTACTCTTTTCCCAATTCTCGACGACGAGATAAACAAATCAATTCCGACTTTTAAGGCATGGAAAACCGGACAAAAAATGTCGCCTTCTTTGAACTCCCGTGACGACTTAACTCCGGTCCCACCCAATATCAACGAACGGGCATTCAGCATTGCCGAGTTTTGGTTCGCCGCAGATGGAACAGTATTGATGGCAAGGAGCTATCTTGAAAGCCGAGAAGTGTTGATTGCCAACTTTCGGCATTGGCCCCATCTCAACAGGGAGATTTATGTCATCCAAGTGTCGCCTGACGACGTTTCCAAGACTTGGCACTATATAGTCATGGCGGACGCGGTCTATCAGGACGGAGAATTGCTTGGAAAAGTCGTAGTCGGCGCTAATCTGACGCCGCTTTTAAGGCTTACCAATCACTACTACGCTATTGCGTCTGTTGCCAGCCTCGTCGTCTCTGTTTTAATCTTTTTTGTCTGCAATTATTTTGTCTCGAAAGCAATTCTCCCCATTGAGAGTGCAATGGCAAAACAGCGACATTTTGTTGCGGACGCTTCGCATGAGCTGAGAACGCCTTTGAGCATTCTTCTCTCGTCTGTCGATATGTTGAACGATAAAAACGAAAATCAGGCTCTCATACAGAGCATGAAAGAGGAAATACTGAACATGCGCAGCCTCACGAACTCGCTGCTCACCTTGGCTCGCTTTGACGGCGAGGATTTTAATCCTGCTTTTTTCGACCTCTCTGATACCTTGCGCGCTGCGGTAAACGCAATGCAAGTGGTTGCAGACGCAAAGGCTATCAAGATAGTATTGTCTGTAAAAGAGGGGATCCAAACATACGGTGACAGAATGAAAATTGGGCAATTGGTAAGCATATTGATAGACAACGCTATCAAGTACAGCTTGGAGAATTCCACTGTGCGTATTGAGGTGACCACAAGCCGCGCGATTGTGAAAATCATCGTAACGGATCATGGGAAAGGAATTCCCCAAGAACACCTGGAGCATATCTTCGATAGATTTTACCGCGTCGACAAAGCAAGATCGAGACAAATCGGCAGTTATGGACTGGGACTCAGCATCGCCCGAAGCATCGTCACTCTGCACAAGGGGGAAATACAAGCTGAAAGTGTCGAAGGTAAAAGCTCCGTCTTCACCGTGTCCCTACCCTATGCGATGTGAACATGGTACACGGGGTTTGAACGGTTACCCCCGCCTCATTTTAGCGGCAAAACACGGGGAGCGCGAGCCGCTCAGCGGCCGGACTCCCCGTGTCGGTACGCGCCGGAGCTAAAACTAAAAATTCTGGGCTTCGGCGTTTTCGTAAACATTCAAGCTCAGGGGGGCGGAGCTCGTTCAGTCGCTGCGCTCCTTCACTGGCCCCCCCGAGACCCCCCTGTGATAAACGCCCGTCTTAACTGGACATGGTATACAGGGGTTGAACGGTTACGCGTTTTCTTCGAGGAATGTGTAGGGATCTTGCGTCAGCCACCATTTCGAGTAGGGCATGATTGTGTGTTTGGCAAGATTTTTCACGAATTCGTCATTTTCGAGGGTCTCGACGATTCGCCTGCCGTATTTGACAATGCCCTCGTAACCCATCCCATAATGCTCGTCTCCGATCAAAAGAGACGGTATGCCGAATTTCGCGCCCCAGAGCGTCATGCCGCCGTGCCGCGCCAGAAGGAGATCCGGCTTCTCCCTGTTCAAAATATTCACCAGTTCGAACTCCTGTTTGTTGCAAACGTTGTAGCCGGAGACATCGCCGTGGTTTTTCACGAGGTTGTTCAGCGAGTCGAGAGAATCGACTCCCTTGTCGTAAACGGGGTCGTGGTGAAAGATCGCCGCGCCGATCGGACGCAGCCTCAGCTCCTTCAGAAGTCCGAGAAGCGCGTGTCCGTGAGACGCGCCGGCCGTCACATACGCCGTCTTGCCGCCCAGTTTCTCCCGAAGCTCCTCGATTTCCGGCAACCACCGCTCCCGCTCCTCGCGCAGGAACGTTTCCACCTCGGCCTCTCTGCCGGTCATCTTTCCCAGTTCCCGGAACCACTTCTCCGTCTGGTCGATGCCGTAGGGCGGAGATACGCTGATCTCCGGCACGCCGAACTCCTGTTCGAGGGCCGCGCCCAGATAAGAGCCGAGGCTCGAGCAAATTTGAACCGTTGCGGCGGCCTCCGAGGATTTTTCAATTTGCTCGACGGTCGCGTAAGGCGTCAGGTAATTGGCCCTCAATCCGAGTCTCCTGAACCATTCGCCGAAAACGTCCGAGCCCCAGAAATTCACGATATTGACCAAGTCGGGCTGTTTCTTCGCCGCCGGCTTGATCAACTTTCTCGCCACGCCGTGGTAACCGGCGTCGAAGCCGGACGTCCATATCCTGGATCTGAAGCCCTCGCAGAAAACCGGCGACACCGGAATGCCGATCTCCCGTTCGGCCTCGTCGGCGATTCCCTGAACGTCGTCGCCGATGATTCCGGACGCGCAGCTCGTGACGATAAAGATGACGTTCGGTTTCACTCTCTCGTAGACCTCGCGGATGGCAGCGGCCAGTTTCTCGTTCCCGCCGTAGACCGTGTCGTGTTCGTCCATATTGGTGCTGAAAATGCGTCTTTGCCGCGGGTCGGCGACGCCCCGGTGCGCCCCGTTCACTCGGTAGGTGAAGGCGAAGTCGTGGAGGTATCCCGCGCAGCCCACAGAACCGTGGCTGATCAGGGCGCTGTCCTGTATGAGCGCGACCGCGCAGGTGGCCGTCGTGACCGAACAGCCCATGCACTGGCTGAAAGAGCGTGTGGAGTCGTTCAGCTCGCCGCATCGGGCACACCGGACCAGTTCCGCCGCCGTGCCTCTGAAAGCCGTTATCGAGCCGAGCCTGTTCTCCCGAACCTGTACTTCCGCCGCTTTCAGATTGACTGTGCTCATGGGGTCAATATTTGCCCAGATCGACGGCTTTTCCGTTGAAAACGGGGATGAGCGAGTTTTTGTAGATGTCCTTGTACACCTTGTAGACGCGGTCGGTGTGGTAGGCATTGACCACCTTCCGGTAGTCCGGGTTGTCCGCGTCCTCGCCGCGCGCCGTGAAGACGATCACGAAGTTGCGCTGGAACGCGTTCGTGTCGAAATCCAGGTTGTTGCGCAGAATCGGGTCTTTCACCGGATCCAGTCCGCCGTCTACGGCGTTGATGCTGTAGACGAATCCCGCGTCCACGTCTTCGAGGGTTCTGACCATAGCCTCCGAGGCAATTTCCCTGAATACGAATTTTTTGGGATTCTCGATAATATCCTCCGTCATCGGGAATCCGTCGGCGCTGTGTTTCAGCTTGATCAGGCCCGACGTTTCGAGTATGAGAAGCGCCCGGCTGCCGTTGATGTCGCTGGGGAGGGAAATTTCGGCGCCCTCGGGAAGCGCGTCGAGCGATTTGTGTTTCTTGGAGTACAGATCGAGCGTCGCGATGTGGATTTCGCCAATCGCCTGGAGAGACTTGTACTTCTCGCCCGAGGCCTTGACTTTCTCCAGCCACGAGTAGTGCTGGGCGGTGTTCATGTCGATGTCGCCGGCGATCAGCAGATCGTTGATGTTGATGGCGTTGATGTAGGCCGTGTTGACGACCCTGAGATTGTCCTTGGCCAACTCTTCGTTAACGGCGTCCCAGATTTCCTGGTAGTCGTCCCGGCAGGCCACCTGAATAGTCTTGACATCCGCGCCGTAAGCGGAGGCCGCCAGCACGAGAAGAAGCAACGCGGAAACGAACAATTTTTTTCCTTCGAATTTCATGATTCAAATTCATCCTTTCGTAAAATAAAGTTTTCAGACCCAAGCTTTCAGACCTGAATTTTCAGACCTGAGTTTTCAGACCCAAGTTTTCAGGCCTCCGAGGCTCCCGTTTGGAGCCGCTCCGACGCGGCGTCCCGCGGTTTTCACGTGCCGAGACGTTCCAAAACAAAATTTCCGATCCCCTGGAGAAAGAAGACGATTCCCAGAAGAAGCAGCAGAGAAAGCAGGGTGATGTCGCTCATAAAGCGCGCGTACCCGTAGCGGATCGCGAGGTCCCCTATCCCGCCGCCGCCCACCACTCCCGCCATCGCGGAATAGCCGACGAGGCTGATCGAGCTCAGGGTAAGCGCGCGGACGATGCCGGAACGGGCCTCCTTGAGCAGGATACGGAAAACGATGTAGGGTTTGGAAAAGCCGAGCGACAGCGCCATGTCGATGACGCCCCGATTCACCTCCAGAAGGGCCAGTTCCACCTGTCTCGCGACGAAGGGAACCATGGCCACGACGATCGGGACTATCGCGCCGGGCACGCCTACGGCCGTCCCTACCATGAAGCGCGTAAACGGCAGAATGAAGGCGACGAGAATGACGAACGGAATGGATCGGAAGAGATTCACGAGCCGCGGGACGACGGTGTTCAGGATTTTGTTTTCGTAGAGGTGCCCTTCCGAAATCACGACCAGAACGATGCCGAGCGCGACGCCCAAAACGGCGACGAAGCCGAACGAAACGGACACCATTTCGAGCGTCTCCACGATGGCCTTCACGACCCGCGCCCAGTACTGCGCGACATTGGGGAAAAACGGCTTCACGAAATCAAGAATGAAATCGAACGCGGAAAACAAACGGACTCACCTCCTTTCCGCATTCTCTGCGACACGCTGAACCAGCACGCCTTGAGCCGCGGCATAGTCGACGGCCTCCGCTATCCGGTCGGCCGGACCGCTGAACGCGACGTACAGGTTGCCCAGGGGCTGAGACTGGATGATCTCGATGTTTCCGAAAATGATGCTGGCGTCGATGCCGAACCTTCTCGATACATCGGAGATCAGCGCGTCGTTCGCCTTCTCGCCTTTGAAAATAAGACGCGCGACCAGTCCGCCCGAACCGATGACCTTTTTCACGTACTCCCCAAGCAGCACCTCCTTTATTTTGTCCTGTTCGAACAGGCTGTTGGCGAATTGCTTCGTCACGCTGTGCCGAGGATTCGTGAACATTTCCAGCGTTTTCCCCTGCTCGACAATCTTTCCTCCGTCCAGTACCGCCACGTTGCTGCAAATGTCCTTCACCACCGCCATTTCGTGCGTGATGATCAGGACGGTGAGCTGCAGTTCCTGGTTCAATTCCTTCAAAAGAGCCAGGATGGAATGCGTCGTGTCCGGATCCAGCGCGGACGTCGCCTCGTCGCAGAGCAGGATTTCGGGGTCGTTCGCCAGGGCCCGCGCAATCGCGACGCGCTGCTGCTGTCCTCCCGAAAGCTGCGAAGGATAGGCGCCCCGCTTTTCCCTGAGTCCCACTCTCGTCAGCAGCCGGTCGGCCTTTTCGGCCGCCGCGGCTTTCCCCGACCCGGCGTAGGTCAGCGGCAGCAAAACGTTGCCGTACACGGAATCGTTTCTCAGCAGATGGAATTGCTGAAAGATCATTCCGATTTTCTGCCGCTTCTGGCGGAGCTCTTTTTCGGACAGGCTCATCAGGTCGCTGCCGCCGACGAAAATCGAACCTCTGTCGAACTTTTCAAGCCGGTTGATGCAGCGGATCAGCGTGCTCTTGCCGGAACCGCTGTGGCCGATCACGCCGAAAATGTCGCCTTTTTCCACGTGCAGGCTAACGCCTTTCAGCGCCTCCACCGATCCGCTTCTGGTTCTGTACGTTTTGAAAACATCCGTGACTTCTATGGCGCGCATTGTATCTCCTCATTTATCTCCTTCATTTATCTCTCCATTTATCTCAGCCGCCCGATAGACCGTCACGCCGTCCTTGATGGTTTCGAGCGGGCGCAGCGTCCTCAAATCGTCCGCCCCGACCGAAAGCGGGTCTTTGTTCAGAATTACGAGGTCGGCCTGCTTCCCGGCCTCGATGGAGCCTTTTATCCTCTCCTCCCCGTACTGCAGGGCGCCGTTGATCGTCAGAAGGCGCAGACCGTCCTCCACCGACACGCGCTCTTCGGGGCCGAACAGCGCCCCGGTCCTCACCGAGCGCCGGTTGACCGCCGCCCAGAGGATGATGAAGGGATCGGGGCCGATAATGGGGGCGTCGTTGTGCGCCGTGACCAGGATGCCGCTGTCGAGAGCCGACCGCAGCGGGTTTGCGGCAGAAGCCCGTTTCGGGCCGAGCGTCGCGCAGAATGTTTCGTAAAAGCCGCTGCATGCCGAAGGATAGAAGGAGAGAGTGAACCCCAGATCCTTCACCCGCCGCAGCTGATCGCGCCGGATTCCCGAGGCGTGGTTAATTATGGGCCGCGGTGCCGCCTCTTCTCGTGCCTCTTCCCGCGCCGCTTTTTCGTAAATGTTCATCAATTTTTCGACGGCCGCGTCTCCCATGGCGTGAACGCAAATCTGCCAGCCGTTTCTCAGCGCTTTGCGAATGGCCTCCTCCATCACGCCGCTCGGAATGTACTGAATGCCGCGGTCGCCGACGGTTCCCTCGCGCGGCTCGCTCAGGTAGGCCCCGGAAGAAAGAGTTCCGTCCGAAATCATCTTGATGCCGCAGATGCGGACGTGGTCTCTCGTCTCTCCGACCCGGAACGGGTATTTTTCGAGCACCGCGTCCATGGCCTTGTAATCGACGAAAGAGAGAATGTCGATCCCGATCCTGCCGGCCTTGGCCGCGGCGTCGAAAATCTCGATGTCGGCGGGCGTGCTTTTACCCTCCTGGACGGAGGTGATGCCCGCCTCGAAATATTGCCGCTGCGCCCTGTCGAACGCGCTCAGTTTCTGTTCCATCGTTCCCGCCGAGAAGTTGAAAATGAACTCCTGCGCCAGCGGCCCCTGAATCACGCCGTTCGGTTCGCCGTCCGGTTCGCCGTTCACTCTGAAAATCCTGTCGGTCCCCGTGTCTTTCGTGTTTTTGTCCACACCCAGCAGCGCGAGGGCCCTGCTGTTGAAGCTGAACAGGTGAAGCGAGTTGTGAGCGACAATCACCGGCTGGCTCTCGGACACCCTGTCGAGGCTGAATTTGTCCAGGACGTTTTCCCCGTTCTTCCCGGTTTCCGTGTAGCCGTAACCCAGGACATAACCGCCGTTCTCGATGCCTTTTTTGTCCTTGTGCGCTTTCAGGGCCTCGACGGCCTCCGCCGCCGTCAGAAAACGCGGAGCGTAGTAGTTCCCCGCGCGCAGATCCGCCCATTCGGCGAATTTGACGACCATTCCGAAATGCCCGTGAGCGTCGATCACGCCGGGAATCATCGTTTTACCGGCGAGATCCGTCCACTCGGCGTCCCGGCCGGAAAATTCCCTCACCCGATCGTTCGAGCCGACAGCCAGTATCTTCCCCTCCCCGACGGCGACGGCCTCGGCGACGCTGAAAGCCCCGTCGACGGTGACGATCTTTCCGTTGTAAAAAACTCTGTCTGTCCGCATCGCTTTTTCGCTTCACTCGGCGAGCTTGATGTCTTTGTAGCTGAAGTTGAATATCCACACCGGAGACAGCGCGTAATCGAACTTTTTGTTGATGATGATCGTGTTGTTGTCGTAGAACAAATACTTGTACGGCGATTCTTCCGCGGCTATGGCGAAGGCCCGCTGTATCAGTTTCGAGCGCTCGTTGTCGTCGGCGCTCAGGCTTTGTTCGTCGCAAAGAGCGTCCACTTTCGGATTGCTGTAAGCCGCGAAATTCGACCCGCCGGCTCCCGCGTTGGTGCTGTAATATTGGGGGATGAGGTGCCCTATCGGGTCCGGAAAATCCGGGATCCACAAATTGATCGACATATCGTAATCGCGGATTCCGTTCGTGATCTTGCCGCCGTAAACGTACCCGTAGTATTCCGAGGCCGTCAGCTGACGAACTTCCACGCCGATGTTCAGTTCTTTGAGGGAGGCCTGGATTATCTGCGCGATGTTGTTATGCGATTGATTCGGGCGCAGGATTATCGACGTGGAAAAGCCCTTCGGAACCGAAGACTGCGCCAGGTACCGCTTCGCCTTCTCCATATCGTAGGAATACAGGGGGAGAGAGGCGTTGAATTTTTTCCAATCCTCGAAGTCTCCGATGGTGTAACCTTTTTCTCCGAACGGAAGCGCTCCGGCGTCCGCGGCGTACTCGCCGACCTGACTTTTGCGTATGCCCGCGCTGTCGATCGCGGAGGCGACAGCTTTCCGCACGTTCGCGTCATCGAAAGGGGATTTCTTCGTATTGAAGGACACGACCGCGTTGCCCAGCGAGGGGCTGGTCACGATTTTGAATTTTTTCGATCCCTCGAACTGGGCGAGAATTTCCTTGCTCGGCCTGATGAAGAAATCCGCCTGTCCCGACTCCAGGGCCAGCCCGACGGAGTTCATGTCGGGAATGATGTTCACGGTTACCTTGTCGATCGGAAAATTTTCTTTTTTATTCCAGTAATGCTCGTTTCGCGACAGAACGAACTGACTCCCCGGAACCCATTTGTCCAGTTTATACGGCCCGGTCCCGAGCGTGCCGCCGCCGGGCTTGCCGAACGAATCCCCGGCCGCCTCCACGAACTTCTTGCTCACGATCTCTCCGGCGGAAGTCGCCAGGACGTATTTCCAGTTGGCGTCCGGCTTGTTGAGTTTTACGGTTATTTCCCACTCGCCGGTCTGCTTTATGGTGTCCACGCTCGAGTACATCCAGTTCGTGTCCGCGGCGAGCGCGGGGTCTTTGATGCGCTCCAGAGAAAACAGCACGTCCTCCACCGTCAGAGGCGAGCCGTCGGAGAACCTCACGCCTTGCCGGATACGGTAGACGTAGGTCGTTGCGTCCGCCTGTTCCCAGCTCTCCGCGAGCCCGTTCGCGAGCCGGCTGTCGGGTGTGTAGTAGAGCAGGCCCTCGTTGATGTGATTCACCACGTGGTAGGAGGCGAATTCGTAATTGTAAGCGGGGTCGAGGCTGCGCGGCTCCAGGGTGAGGGCAACGACCAATTCGACCGGAGCCGCGTCGCCCTGGGCGGCATGGCTCGAAACGCCGCCTAGTGGAATCGAAACCGCCGCGATAATCGCAAGCACCGCCAAATAAAGCGCCATTTTCTTAAAACGTACATTTCCCATTTTTACAGATCCCCTTTCAATTCCTTTCAGTTTGCAATTCCTTCCGATTTTCGATTCCTTCCGCCTGCAGCCTCCGGCATGTCAGCTGTACAGATGACATGCCGCATAATGAGCGTTTCCGACTTGTTTCAAAACGGGCACCTCCTTTTCGCACAATTCTCCGAAGCGGCTTGGACACCGCGGAGCGAAACGGCACCCCGAAGGAGGATCGAGCGCGTCCTGGGGCGAGCCCTTCAGTAAAATCCGTTCTTTGTTCTGCAGCGGGTGCTCTTTCGGCTTCGCGGAGATGAGCGCCCGCGAATAGGGGTGTTTCATCCGCCCGAAAAGGTCGTCCACGGGAGCGATCTCCATGATTTTGCCGAGGTAGACGACGGCCACGGTGTCGCACACGTGCTCCACGACCGCCAGTTCGTGCGAGATGAACAGGATGGTGAGGCCCAGCTTCTCTTTGAACGACAACAGGAGGTTGAGCACGTGCGCTTGGACGGACACGTCCAAAGCGGACACGGGTTCATCCGCCAGAATGAAATCCGGCTTCAGAACAAGCGATCGGGCAATGGCGAAACGCTGCAGCTGCCCTCCCGACAGTTCCTGCGGTTTTCGGGACAGGCTGTCGAGGGGAAGCTCGATGCCCTCCAGCAGCCACGCGATGCGCTCGCCGATTTCCCGTTTTTCCATGCGGTGGACGCGCCCCACTTCCTGAAGGGACTGTCCGATTGTCATGAGCGGGTTGAACGAAGAATACGGGTTTTGAAATATCACCTGCATTTTTCGCTGCAAAGCGGCCCATTCCTTTTTGCCGCAGGCACCGAGGTTGACCCCCTCGTAAAAAGTGTTCCCGGCGGTGGGGCGGGTGAGGTTGAGGATGCACCTGCCGATTGTGGATTTGCCCGAGCCGCTCTCTCCGACGACGCCGAACACCGTGCCCTTTTCGATCTCGAAGGAAACGCCGTCGACGGCGCGGAGGAGTCCGTTCTTCTTTCCCGCCGCTTTATGGTTTTTTGCGCGGTAATATTTTTTGAGATTTTCCGTTTTCAGAAGCACAGTCATCTTGACGAGTACCCTTTCTAAAGTGAGCAGTACACCACATGCCCTTCGCCCCGGCCCTCCCGCTTCGGAGCGCCGGCGCCGCAAGCGTCGCCCGCGTGGGGACAACGCTCGGCAAACAGGCATTGATCGAACTTTTGGTACAAATCGGGCAGTGTTCCCGGAATCGAGCGCAGCACATTTTTCCCTCCTCCGCTTTTGGGTACGCAGTTCAGCAGCGCCTGAGTGTACGGATGCGCGGGGGCATCGAACACGTCTACGACGCCGCCGCACTCCACGACGCGCCCCGCGTACATGACGGCCACTCTGTCGCATATTTCGGCGACGACACCGAAGTTATGGGTGATGAGCAGTATCGACATGCCGAGCTGACGGTTGAGGCGTCTCAGCAGGTCGAGAATCTGAGCCTGAATCGTGACGTCGAGAGCGGTCGTGGGTTCGTCGGCGATCAGGAGTTTGGGCTTGCAGGAAACAGCCATGGCAATCATCACCCTCTGGAGCATTCCTCCGCTCATTTCAAAAGGATATTGGGCGTATCTCGCCTCCGCCGGAAAAATTTCCACCGCTTCCAGGAGTTCGCAAGTCTCCTGCCGCGCCTGTTTCCATGAAAAGCCGCGTTTTACCCGGAGCGTTTCGGCAATCTGTTCGCCGACCGGGAGAATGGGATTGAGCGCGCTCTGGGGGTCCTGGAATATCATGCCTGTTTCGCCGCCCCTGAACGCCTCCAGCTCTTTTTCCCGCATGGCGAACACATCCCGCCCCGAGAAGAGAATTCGTCCGGAATACCGGGTTCTCCCCGCGTCGTGGAGCCTCACGATCGCTTTTGCCATGACGCTTTTCCCGCAGCCGGATTCCCCCACGACGCCGAGCACCTCGCCCGGCTTCACCTCGAGGTCGACGCCCCGCACGGCGTAGCCGACGCCCCTCGCCGTCATCAAATCGACGCGCAGCCCCTGAATGTCCAGCAGTAAACATTCAAGCTCAGGGGGGCAGAGCTCGTTCAGTCGCTGCGCTCCTTCACTGGCCCCCCCGAGACCCCCCTGCGATGAACGCCTGTCTTCACTGAACATGGTGTACGGAATTTGAACGGTTCTCACTCGCAGGCCTCGAATCGCGGCAGTTTCCGCTGATCGATATCCAGATACGCCTGTATGCCGTCGCTGAAAACGTTGAGCGAAATAACGGTAAGAACGATGGCGAAGCCGGGCGACAGCGACATCAGCGGGTTTTGACGCAGAAGCGCCACTCCTTCCTGAAGCATCGTCCCCCAGTCGGAAGTGGGAGGCTGGACGCCGAGCCCCAGGAAACTCAGCGAGGCAAGTCCGATAATGGCGTAACCCACATCCAGCGTCAGCTCCGCGAGCAAGGTCGCGAGGCAGTTCGGCAGGATATGGCGGAAGATGATCCGAAAGTCGGAGTATCCGAGCGATTTTGCCGATTCCACGTACACCTTCGATTTTTCCGTCATCGCGAGCGAGCGGGACAGCTTCGAAATCATCGGAATGTAGATGATCCCCAGCGCCAGAACGGTCGCGACGGACCCGCGGCCGAACGCGCTCACAAAGAGAAAACCCAGAAGCAGCGACGGAAAAGCCAGCAGAATATCCCAGCACCGCATCACGAGCGCGTCGAGCAGACCGCCGTAATACCCGCAGGCGAGCCCGATCGGTATACCCGCGGCGATCGAAATCCCGACGACCATCACGGCATTCTGAACGGCTGTTCTTCCCCCGTAGAGAAGCCGCGAAAAAATATCCCTGCCGGTCTGGTCCGTTCCCAGAAGATGCCGCAACGAAGGAGGCTCGAGCGACTCGGAGAGAGCCACGCGATTGGGATCCATCGGCGCGAAAACCGGCGCGAAGAAGGTCAAAACCGCGACGGCCGTCAGAATAACGCCCGTTATCAGGATCGGCGCCGTGAAAAACGCGCCGGAGTTTCTTCCGCGCCTCATGCGTATTCCCCTTCCTTTATTAAATCCGCCTTCATTAAATCCGTTTCAATGCGGGCGCTGTTTGAAAAAAGCCTTATTCTCGGGTCGATGCGGGCGTAGATGAGGTCGAACAGCAGGCCAATGAGCAGAAACAGCACCACCAGAAGAAGAAGTATGGCCTGCACTACGGGATAGTTGTGATCCTTGATTCCGTTCACCAAAAGCCCGCCCAGCCCCGGCAGGGAAAACACGCTTTCCACGAGCACCGCGCCGGAGATCGTCGTCCCCGCGAAAATCGACACGATAGTCAGGACGGGAATAGAGGCGTTCCTGAAAGCGTGTTTCCATATAATGACGCTGCCCGGGAGTCCCTTTGACCTTGCCGTCGTGATGTGGTGGGATTTGAGCTGCTCGATCATGCCGCTGCGGACGATCCTCGTGACAAGCGCCAGCATGTTGAACGAAAGTACCACGGACGGCAGAAATATCCTGCCCGCGTACTCCCCGAAAGAGTCGAACGCGCCCGTAAAGGAGAGGAACGGAAAGAATTTGGCGCTGGCCATCAGGACGAGTATGGCCGTCAAAAACGAGGGCATCGCGGTGAGGAACAGCACGAACACGGAAATGAGCTGATCGACCCACGTGTTTCTGCGAATCGCCGCCAACACTCCGAAAAGCACCGCCGCCGCCGTCCCCATCAGGTTGCTCAGGACAACCAGCCCGAGCGTGACGGGGGTGCGGCTCAGGATCAGTTCGCCGACATTCTGCCTGTTGATGTAGTCCACGCCGAAATCTCCGCGCAGGGCGGACAGCAGCCACCGAAGGTACTGAACCGCTATCGGCTCGTTCAGATGAAACTGCGTCCTGAGCGCCTCGATCACGCCGGTCGTTGCCTGCCTCTCGCCGAGCATGACCGAAATCGGATCCACACCGGACAAACGCAGCATAAAGAAAATCATCGCGGACACGACGAGCAGCGTCGGTATAAAAGCCGCGAGGCGTCTGAGCGCATACGAAAAATACTCCATTCCGTTCTCCTTCTCGATATCTCCTTCTCAATACTCAACGGTACGTGTCCAAAACCCTGTCGTAAATGTCCTCGATAAGACGCAGTCCGCCTGTGTACCCCACGTACCGGGCCGTCAGCGGCAGGCGGCAGAGAGACGGCACGCCCAGCGGCAGAAAATCGTAGCCCTTGTCGGCGGCGAGCTTTCTGTCCCAGCCGCTGCCGATCAGAAGCCCCCGCTCTCCGTACTCGAGCCCGGCGATGCGCTCCTGCGCCTTTCCGGCGTCCGGGTCGATGAACACCTCTATCTTCCGGGTGTCCGAAATTCCCTCGACAAGCGCGCGGAGCCTTTCGATATGCTGTTCCGGCGGATTGTCGCTGATGAATTGCTCCCTGGGGACAATCCCCACCTCGTTCAGCAAAAACTTCGAAATCCCTGTCACGTACTCCGCGTTGCCGATAATATGGGTGAAAGACGGCAGACCGTAGCGGAATTCCAGGAGAAAGGTCGCCAAAACGTCGATTTCATCGTAGAACGCGTTTTCTTCTTCGGAGATGTATTTCTCCAGAACCGCCGCGTCGAGTCCCGCGCCCTGCCGCTCGGCGAAATCGAAAACCTCCCGAAGAAACTTCGTCGTTTCGTTTCCTCCGATGGGAAAATACGGAAAATGAAAATAAGGCTGCGAAAATTCTCTTTCCAGATATTCCACGATGGGAAGCCCGCACCAGGAGGACACGAGGACGTTGAAATTCGCGTCGGGTATCGTTTCCCATTCCCTGACGCCTTTCGAGTAGGAGCCGAACAGCACATTGACGGAAAGCCCCTCCCCTTCGAGCAGTCTTTTCAGCTCGATCAAATTGCCTTTCCACAGCGGGTCCTGGGAAGGGACGGACGCGAAAAGGTTGACCCGCTTCCCGGCTTCCCGCCGGCGGGGATCGCGGTTTTTTTGCGCCTTTTTCACTTTTTTAACGTATTGCTCGATGATCGCGATGACCAGTTCCTCGTGCGCCGCCAGGTTGCTGCATTTGAAGCCGGGCGTGTCGAGATAGACGATCGGTTTGCCCTGCCCGGCGAAACGCGAAACGACCTGCTTCGCGTCGTCGCCCACGATGGCGGCCGTGCATCCGGTCAGCACGACCTGAAGGTCGGAGTTCAGGATGTCGTAGCTGTGACGGATGACCTCTTCAAGCCGCTGTTCGCCTCCGAACACGACTTCGTTCTCGCTGAAATTCGTGCAGGGCGACGTCGCGCCGCCGGTTGTCCCGGAAGAGAACTCGAAAAACTGGGAAACCATTTCGCCGCAGCCCGGCCCGGAGTGCAGTATCGGAATCGCGCCCGGAATCGCCACGACGCTTTGGAGCGCCCCTATCGCGCAGGTATACCGCTGCTGTTCAATGACCGCCATTGCCGTCCTCGCTTAAAAAAGTATAAGGGTCGCTCGTCAGCCATTTTTCGGAGTACGGAATCTTTGCGTGCCTGGAAAAATTCTTGATGAACTCGACGTTTTCTATCGTGTTGAGCAGCCGGCGCCCGTATCGGACAAGCCCCTCGTAGCCCATGCCGTAATGTTCGTCCTCCACGAGCAGGGCCGGAATGCCCAGCCGGGCCCCCCAGCGGACGATGCCGCCGTGCCGCGCCACGAAGATATCGGGCTTCAGGCGATTCAGGAGGTTGACGAGTTCGTATTCCTGCCTGTTGCACACCGTATAATTTCCGACGTCGCCGTAATCGCCGATCGTCGTCTTCAGCACGTCCAAAGAGTCGGAGGGGTTGTCGTACACGGAGTCGTGGTGAAAAATCCCCGCTCCGAGGGTGTTCATTCCGTATTCTTTCAATATTGCCAGCATTGCGTGCCCGTGAGCCGCTCCCGCCGTGACGTAGGCCGTCTTGCCCTCGAGGGATTTTTTGAGCTCTTCGAACCGGGGAAGCCACTCCGCGCGTTCTTTTTCGATGAAACGCTCCGCTTCGGCCTCTTTGCCGGTGGCTTTTCCAAGGGCTCTGAACCAGCGATCCGTTTGAGGAATGCCGTAGGGAGGCGCTTCCGTGAGCTCTGGCACGCCGCAGGTCTGCTCGATCGCGGCACCCATGTACGAGCCGAGGGTGGGGCATATCTGCACGCTGACGACCGCTTTCGCCGCGTCGGCGATGCTTTCGAGGGTGGCGTAGGGCGTGAGGTAGTTTGGCACGAGACCCAGGGCCTGAAACCATTTTGAAAAAATATCGCTGCCCCAGAAATTGACGATATTCACGAGATTCGGGATTTTTTCCTCCGAAGGCCGCACCAGCTTGCGGACGATGCCGTGGTATCCGGCGTCGAAACCCGTGGTCCATATCCGCGAGCGGAAGCCCTCGCAGAAAATGGCCGAAACGGGTATGCCGAGTTCCTCCTGCGCCTCGTTCGATACGCCTTCCACATCGTCGCCGATGATGCCGGACGCGCAGGTCGTCACGATGAAAATCGCCCGCGGATGAACCCGTTCGTACACCTCGCGGATGGCCGTCCGCAGTTTTTCGGCACCCCCGTATATCGTGTCTTCCTCACCCATGTCGCTGCTGAACACGCGGATCTGCTTCGGGTTCGGCACCCCTCTTTTCGCGCCGTTCACCTGGTAGGTGAACGCGTACTCGTGAAAGCGCGCGCCGCACCCAAGCGGGCCATGACTGATGACGGCGATGTCCTGAATGAGGGACACCGTGCAGATGGCCTTCGATGTCGAGCAGCTCATGCATTGAGTGAACGCGCGTTTTCTATCTCCCAGCCCGCCGCACCGGGCGCAGTCCACCAGACCTGACGCGCTGCCGGCGAACCCTGTGATTGAGTTGAGCCGTATTTCTCTTATTTCTACCTCCGGCGACCGCAAATCGATTTTGCTCATAACGAACACCACTCCCTGAGAGTTATACTTTCAACAGCCGATTCTCGATCACTTTTCTCATCACGTCGGCGACGGGAGCGGAGGATTCAAAGACCCGTTTACCCTTGCCGATCAGATAAACGGCCGCGGCACGGCCGATATGGCTGACAAAAATCCCCTCGCAGTCGCGCGTAAGCTCGAGAATGCGGTCAAAATTGCATTCGCTGTGCCCTTCTTGCCGGCAATTTCCGATCTCGCGGCTTTCGAGTACGGTATAAGCGCCGTCGTCTATTTCGACGATAAGAAACCGCCGGGCACGGCCGAAATGCTGATCGATGACCTTTCCGTCCGTACTGGCCAGAGCCAGCCTGACGCCCACGCCGCTCACCGGCGGACGTCCGCGAGAGCCCGCAGCGCATCCCCTTGCAGACGAAACAGCTTCCGGTCGTCGAACGCGGCGGCCCCCAGACGCTCATAAAAACCCACCGCGCCGGTTTTGGAGTTCAGGCAGAGCCAATCCAGCCTTTCGAATCCGCGCCGTACCGCGATTTCGGCCAATCTGCGAAGCATAGCTTTCCCGTAGCCGCGTCCCCGGCAGCGTTCTTCCACAAACAAGTCCTCCAAGTAGAGGTTTGCCTTCCCTAAAAAGGTCGAGTAATTCTGAAAGTAGACGGCGAAGGCGACCGGCTCGCCGTTTTCCTCGCCGAAGATCACCTCGGCCTGTTTTTTCCCGAAAAGCGACTCCCGGATGTCCTCGGCGGTCGCCGCAATTTGATCCTTTTCTCCGTCGTAGTCCGCCAATTTTTCTATAAATTTCAGGATGCGCGCGGAATCTTCCGGACGCGCGCCGCGAATGACGAACTCCGCGCCGGGAGCGCCTGCGCCGCCGATCGCGTTCACGGCTTTCCCGCCGCGGAGAAAACGCGCTCGAAAGCCTGCCGCAGGTCGGCGATGAGGTCCCCCGCGTCCTCCAACCCCAGCGAGAGGCGAATCGTGTCCAAAGACAGTCCGGTCAGATCGCGCTGTTCCGGCGTCAGCTCCACGTGCGTGGTCTGGGCGGGGTTGATGATCAGGGAACGGGCGTCGCCGATGTTCGCCTGATAGCCGAACAGTTTGACGGAGGCCAGAAACTCTCTTTTCTGCTCTTCCGTGCCGTCGAATCCGAACGCGAGGACGGAGCCCGCGCCTTTAGGGAAATAGCGTTCCGCCAAGGCTTTGTAGGGACTGTTCTTCGCCGCGGGATGGCGCACCCATTTGACGTGTTCGTTGCTTTCCAGGTAGGCCAGCACGGCCTTCGCGTTGGCCACCTGCTTTTGAACCCGTTCCGAAAGCGTCTCCACACCCAGCAGGACGAGGTAGGCGTCGAAGGGCCCGAGCGCCGCGCCGAGATAGTTCAGGTGGACGGCGCGGATGCGCCCGGTGAAGGGAATGTCGGGGAAAACCTGCAAGATGTTGCGTTTCACGTCGTTCGCGTCCCTCAGAAACCAGAGCGGTTTTTCAAAATGCGGAAAATTTCCGTTTCCCCAGTCGAATTTTCCGCTTTCCGCTACCAGGCCGGCGATCACGTTTCCGTGCCCGGACAGTGCCTTGGTCGCGGAGTACACGACGATGTCGGCCCCGTGATTGAAGGGGTTCAAAAGATACGGTGTCGCCATTGTGTTGTCCACAATGAGTGGAATTCCATGACGGTGCGCGATCGAGGCGATTTTTTCGAGATCGGGTATGGTGGAAAAGGGGTTGGTCAAAGTTTCGATGAAGATGGCTCGGGTGTTCGGGAGCAGCTTTTTCTCGAATTCGTCCGGGGAATCGGGGTTTTCCACGATGTCGATTCCGATGCCGTAGTCCGGGTAGATTTGATCGAAGCTGTCCACGGTTCCCCCGTACAGCCTTGCCGTCGTGAGGACGCGCCCGCCCTGCCCCGCCGCGTTCAAAAGCGCGTAAGACACGGCGGCCATCCCGGACGCGAGCGCGACAGCTCCCGCGGCGCCGTGCAGCTCCGAGATCCTTCTTTCCAGCACGTCCACGGTCGGATTGGAGAGGCGGGTATAAATGGGGTCGAGCTCCGAAAAAGAAAACAGGCGGTCGGCCCTGTAACTGTCCCCAAGCGCGAAAGCGGTCGTCTGGTAAATGGGCACGGAGACGGCATTGTTGTGCTCTTCGGCTCTGTAGCCCGCCTGTACTTTCAGCGTGTCGAAATTCCAATGTTCCTGACTCATATTTTCCCCTTCGTTTCCGATAAGATACGCTGCGCCTGAAGCGTCAGCGCTGCTGTCATATCTTTAGAACCGCATCCGCGCCGGGCGTAATAAAAAAAGCCGGCCCCTGGTCAGAGCCGACTTCAGAAATAAAATCTCTTTTTGTCGAGAGAAATTTCAGAGCGTCATCACGGCAGGTGCGGTTTCATAGACATATATTTACAGCGACAGTCCTCCATCCGCTGCATTCGGCTACACATGCACATGTCCTGTATTCTGCTTCCGTTCATCAAGTCCACCTCGTCCGCTCCGTTATAACTTATATAACTTATATAACTTATAAACAAACTATACATTGAGCGCAATTATACGTGGCGTTTTTTTACTTGTCAAGGACTAGCGACAACCTTCTGCCTGCGGGGTTGTTTCGGCAGACTTGATATGAGAAAATTAATATAAATTCATTATGATGTTCCAACGAGATTTGAGCGCTTAAAATTCTATGTTACAGGAGATGATGCAAGATGTGGAGAAATATGAAAATCAGCGCGAAACTGTTATTGGGGTTCTGCCTGGTTTTGACGGTTTTCGCCGCGGCCGCGGGCTTGACGTGGCGCAATCTGGCGAACCTTCAGGCAGACTGCGGCTATATGGAAAAAGCGGTCGTTCCGAGCATGGCTCTTGCCAGCCGGGGGGAGCAGGCCGTTTACGAGCTTTTCCTGGCGGCCGACGCGATGACGCTTACCGAAACCGAAGAATCCATCGGCGTCGTCGGCGCCGCGAAAGGCACGGTACTGAAGGCGCTGGATGAAGTCGCCGTTTTCCTGCGCTCGTATCCCAACGTGAGGGCTTTGACCTACGCGAGAGATAATATCGGCCCCCCTATCAACGCTTACTTCCAGATGCTGGAGGAGACGGAACAATCCATCCGGAAAAAGAACGCGGCATTCAAGAAGCTGGTGACCGAAGGCGAGAAATTGGCCGGATCGAGTGTCACGTATGTGAAAAACCTTTTCGCCTACGTGACGGACGAAATCCGAAACGGCAGGGCGACGGAGGAACACATGTCGATACTCGACATGGCGCAAATCGTCAGAACCGATATTCTGCTCCTTCGCTACACTATTCTGCGCAATATCGTGAACGATGACGTGGAGACGCTGCGTTCAGCCGTAACCCAGACCCTCGAAAATGTGGAGAAAATTCTCAAGCACCTGAGAGACGCCGCCTCTCAGCCTCGTTTTCAGGCCGCGGCGAGCGCGCTTCTGGATGAAATATCAGAGTACAGAAAATTTCTGTTCGCGTTTGTCGAGGACTTCAACGCGCTGCAAAAAATTCACGAGGCTCGCAGGCCCGTCATGACGTCGCTCAATACCGTGACTTCGCGCGGAACACAAGTCGGCCAGGAGCGCGTCGCCGAATTCGCGAAGACGACGCTGAACAACCTGAGTGTGTGCGTCACTCTCCTGATTTCGGCGGCCAGCGCGGCAATTGTTCTGGGTATCGCCATTGCGTTTCTGCTCTCCCGAAGCATCACGAAACCGCTTTCCACGATTGTCGCCCTGACGCAGCGCGCCGAAAAGGGAGACTTGACCATCGAGAAGAAAGATTTCCGCTACGAGGGCAAGGATGAACTGGGCGTCCTGGCGGACGCGCTGTCCGCGATGATCGCCTCCCAGGAGGAGACCCTGACGCAGGTCGTGTCCGTGGCGGAGAACCTGTCGAGCGGCGCGCGCAGCCTTTCCTCCATATCCGAGGAGACCAACGCCTTGATGGAAGAGGTCAAGGCCTCCGTCGAGCAGGTTTCCACCCTGAGCGAAAGCAACGGCGCCGCCTTGCAGGAGTGCAACGCCGGCGTGGAGGAAATGAGCGCCGGAGCGGACACCGTGGCCCAGTCGGCAACGGACAGCGCCGCTTTCATCGCCCAGACGACCGAGGTCTCCAACCGGGCCATGCAGATGGTGAACAACGTCATTCAGGGAATGCACAACGTGGACGCGAACTCCAAGGAGAGCGAAAGCAAGACCCGCCAGCTGGTTTCGTCGGTCGAGAATGTCGGCGGCTTCGTCTCGGTCATCACCGGCATCGCCGACCAGACGAACCTTCTGGCCCTCAACGCGGCCATCGAGGCGGCGCGCGCCGGCGAGGTGGGGCGCGGGTTTGCCGTCGTCGCCGAGGAGGTCCGCAAGCTGGCCGAGGAATCCGCCCGCGCGGCCCAGAGCGTGAACAGCATCATTGGCGAACTCCAGAACGGCGCTCAGGAGAGCATCAAGGCCACGACCGAGGCGGCGCGCGCGCTGGTGGAGACCATCGCCCAGGCGGAGCAGGCCCAGGTGGAGATGAACGGTGCCATGAAAGAAATGAACAAGGCCAACGACTCCATTCAGAGCATCGCGGCCGTCGCCGAGGAACAGGCCGCCTCCAGCAAGGAGGTTGCGACAGCGATCGACAGCGCGACCAAATCGACGATGGAGATGGTCGAGACGATCTCGAACATCCGCCACGCGAGCGAGGAAACGGCCCAGGCCGCGCAGAGCGTCGCCGAGCAGTCAGAGTCCATGAGCGGTTACGCCCGCTCTCTGGCGGAAGCCCTGTCCCGCTTCAAGCTGTCCGGCGCGGAGTCTGCTCCGAAAAGAGCGAATCTCAAAGCCCTCGCGTGCTGAAGCCGAGGCTCGCGCGTTATGACAGGGAACGCCGACTGAACATGGTATACGGGGTTTGAACGGTTACGTTTTCCGTTTTCTTCCGTGTGCCGGCGGACGGTTCTTTGCGTGTATCTCTGAGCGGCAGGTGCTTTTTCGCCCGCCGTTGGGTATATTTTGCAGGTGCAATCGCTGGAATGCGCAGAAAACATGAAATATGTTTTCTGCGCATGGAGCTAATGAAGAATGCAGAACAGAAACAAACTTCGCTCGAAGGAGACGAAAGTCATGCTTTTTACTGATGTTTTTTCAGATATAAAGCGGTATAGTCCAAGCAAGCAAGCAAGCAAGCAAGCAAGCAAGCAAGCAAGCAAGCAAGCAAGCAAGCAAG
>JAISMH010000151.1 GCA_031276855.1 Synergistaceae bacterium | reverse complement strand
GCGTTCCTGATGCGCGACGCGTTCGTGCACGCGCGGAACTACCGGGAGAAAATGGAGTCGTCGAAGAAAAAGGGAGAGCCGTTCGAGCGCAGTCTGGCGATGGAGGCCCTTCTGCCCGTACTCGACGGGGAACTGACCTGCCGCGTACACTGTCACCGGATGGACGACATCCAGACGGCGGTCCGCGTCGCGGAGGAGTTCGGGTTGCGCTGCACCATCGAACATTGCACCGAGGGTCACCTGATCGCTCCCTGGCTCGCGGAGAAAAAGGTCTTCGCGGCCGTGGGGCCGACGTTATCGTCCCGCGTCAAAATAGAGCTTCGCAACAAAACATGGGACACGCCCCTCGCGCTATGGAAAGCGGGGGTTCACTTCTGCATCATCACGGATCACCCAGTCGTCCCGATCGAGCACCTGAGCGTCTGCGCCGGCCTGGCCGTCCGCGCGGGCCTGCCCGCCGAAGAGGCCCTGAAGGCCGTGACGATCTACGCCGCCGAGCACCTGGGCATAGCGGATCGTGCGGGGTCCCTCGAAGAGGGCAAGGACGCCGACGCCGCGGTATGGGACGGTGACCCGCTGGACTCCCGCTCCCGCGTCGTGAAGACCTTCGTCGGCGGAGAACTTGTCTACAGCCGGAACTGACAAGCCTCGATTTGAAACTCAGGTTTCTGGCCGCGGCGGAATGCCGCGGCTGAAATGGAATACATCATTCAGCAGTAAAGAAGGAGAGGATCGCAGTGAAGAAGTGCAGTCTGAAGAAGTGCGGTTTGGTTTTGCTGGCGTTCGCGTTTTTATTGGGGGGCGCGGGCGTCGCCGCCGCGAAGGACATTCTGATCGTGGCCGACCAGTACGACGCCACGACGATGGATCCCATCGCCCACAACGACGTGCCGAGTTCCCGCGCGTGCTACGAGCTTTACGACACCCTGGTCTTCGTCGACAACGAGGGGAACGTGTCGCCGGGCCTGGCCGAGTCGTGGGAGTTCCTGTCCGGGACGGAGTACAAGTTCAACCTCCGCAAGGGCGTCAAGTTCCATAACGGGGACGAAATGAAGGCCGAGGACGTCCAGTACTCGATCATGCGCGCCACGACGGACGCGGGCGCGAAAATCGCGACGTACTCGCAGAACGTCAAGGACGTGGAGATCGTGGACGACTACACCATCGTCGTTCACCTGAAGCTGATCGACTACTCCTTCTTCTCTTCGTTGGCCCACAGCTGGGGCTCCGTCATCAGCAAGAAGGCCACGGAAGCCGCCGGCGACAGCTACGGCATGAACCCGGTCGGCACCGGCCCGTTCAAGTTAGTGAGCTGGCAGAAGGGCAACAAGTACGTCCTCGAGCGCTTCGACGACTACTGGGGACCCAAGCCGCAGTACAAGACCCTCGAGGTCCGCTCCGTGCCCGAACCGACCAGCCGCACCATCGCGCTGGAGACGGGCGACGCCGACATCGCTTTCCCGATCGTCCACAACGACCTGAAGCGCGTCGGGGAGAACGAGAAGCTGGTACTCTACCGCAAGCCGCAGAACTCGACCGCCTACATCGGCTTCAACGTCACCAAGAAGCCCTTCGACGACATCAGAGTCCGTCAGGGCATCTTCGCGGCCCTGGACATCGTGGGTATTCAGGCCGCTTCCTATAGAGGCATCGGCAAGGTGCCCGGCACCATTCTTCCCTCCGCGGTCAAGTACTCGATCAACGACGAGATCCCTCCGCACGTTCAGGATGTCGAAAAGGCCAAAAAACTGCTGGAAGAGGCCGGGGTGAAGGATCTCAAACTGGAGATCTGGACCAACGAGCGCAAGGAGCGCGTAGACAGCGCCACGATCGTTCAGGCCCAGCTCGAAGAAATCGGAATCAAATCCGAGATCAAGGTTCTGGAGTGGGGCGCGTACCTGAACGGTCTCATGGAGAAGACCCACGACCTCTTCATCCTGGGCTGGGTTGTGAGCATTCCCGACCCGAACTTCGCCGTCGCCGGCCTGTTGGAGACCTCGGCGATCGGCGCTTCCAACTACACCTTCTTCAGCGACACGGCGCTGGACGAGCTTCTGCGCGAGGGCCGATCCCTTCCCGACGGGGCGGGACGACAGGCCATCTATAAGGAAATGCAGCTTTACCTCAACGAGCAGCTTCCGATGATCTACCTCCACAACGACGAGTCGATCGCCGGAACTCAGAAAAACGTGAAGGGGTTCTCCCCCCGCTCCAACGAAATTCACTCCTTCCGCGAGGTGTACTTCGAGAATTAGGCGGAAAGGGAAAAGACTGGAGTTCAACGGCAGCAGGGGCGTCTTTCCCCTGCTGCGATTTTAAGAAAACTCGGGGCTCCGCCCCAAACCCCGCTCAAGGGCCTTAGGCCCTTGAGAATCCTTTTATTTCGATACTCAAAACTCCAACAGAAAAGAGAAGATAGACGATGATTCGTTATATTCTTCGCCGTATCCTTTTTCTGATTCCCGTGCTCATCGGCGTGGCTTTCTGCGTTTTTACCCTCCTCTACCTGACCCCGGGCGACCCGGCCCGGATGATTCTGGGGGATATGGCCACGGAGAACGCGATTAAGGAATTCAGGGCAAAGGAAGGGCTGGACAAGCCTTTCCTGCTTCAATTCGGAAACTACATCTACAAAGCCATAACCCAGGGGGACATCGGGCGCTCCTACATCACCAAGCGCCCCGTCATGAACGAGATCATGGCGACGTTCCCCGCGACTCTGAAACTGGCGGCGTTCGCCATCGTCATCGCCGTCGTCGTCGGGCTGCCGTGCGGCATCCTGTCGGCGATCAAGCAATACTCCGTCTTCGACACCCTGGCGATGATTTTCGCCATGATCGGCCTTTCCATGCCGGTTTTCTGGCTGGGACTGCTTCTGATCCTCCTCTTCTCGGTTCACTTGCGCTGGCTGCCCCCGTCGGGCTTCGACACGTTCAAGGCCATGATCCTGCCGTCTTTGGCCCTGTCCGCCCAGTCCATCTCGATGATCACCCGCATGACGCGCTCCTCCATGCTGGAGGTCGTGCGCGCCGACTACATCCGCACCGCCCGATCCAAAGGGCAGAAGGAGTCCGTCGTCATATGGGTCCATGCCCTCCACAACGCGCTGATTCCCGTCGTGACCCTCTGCGGACTCCAGTTCGGACACCTGCTGGCGGGCGCCATTCTGACGGAGTCCATCTTCGCCGTTCCCGGCGTCGGACGCCTGATGGTCGAGTCCATCAAAATGCGCGACTACCCCGTCGTGCAGGGCGGGGTGCTCTTCGTCGCCGTCGCGTTCAGTGTGGTCAACCTGCTGGTGGACCTTCTGTACGCTTACATCGACCCGCGCATCAAAGCGCAGTACAGATAGGAGGCGGCGCGATATGAGCGATTATTCCGCCGCGGCGCCGGCCGTCACGGGCCGGAAAAGCCGCAGGGGCCTTGCCGAGGTTCTGTTCCGCCTGAGGAAGAGCCCGCTGGCCATGTTCGGTTTGATATTTATTCTTTGTCTGGCGTTCGTCGCCGTTTTCGCCGGCGTCCTGGCTCCCTATCCCTACCAGAAGCAGAACCTGATGCACAGCTACGAGACCCCTTCGAGACAGTTCTGGCTGGGCACGGACGAGTTCGGCCGCGACATCCTGAGCCGCCTGATCTACGGGGCGCGCATCTCCCTTCAGGTCGGGTTCATCGCCGTGGGCATCGCCCTGTTCGTCGGGGGAATGCTGGGCGCGGTGGCCGGCTACTACGGGGGCTGGATCGACAACGGCATCATGAGGCTGATGGACGTTCTGCTCTCGGTCCCCCAGACCCTGCTCGCCATCGCCATCGCGGCGTCCCTAGGGCCCGGGCTTTTCAACCTGATGATCGCCGTGGGCATCGCGGCCGTTCCCAACTACGCCCGCATCGTGCGGGGCTCGGTGCTGTCCATCCGGGAGATGGAGTTCATCGAGGCGGCGCGCGCCGTGGGCAGCTCCGACCTGCGCATCATCCTCAAGCACATTCTCCCGAACAGCATGGCCCCCATCATCGTACAGTCCACGCTGGGCGTCGCCTCGGCGATTCTGAACGCGGCCGGGCTGTCCTTCATCGGCCTGGGCATTCAGCCGCCCTACCCGGAGTGGGGCGCGATGCTCTCCGGCGGACGCCAGTACATCCGCGACTACGCGCACCTGACGCTCTATCCGGGGCTCGCCATCATGCTCACGATCCTCGCGCTGAACTTTCTGGGCGACGGCCTTCGCGACGCGCTGGACCCGAAGCTGAAGCGGTGACGAAGGGCAAGGAAGAAAGAGGAAACACACTATGACGGATAAAACAAACACAAACACGAATGACAACCTCCTTCTGGACATCCGGGATCTGACGATCCAGTACGTCACGGACAGCGGCACGGTTCACGCCGTGGAAAATCTCAACCTGCGGCTGGGCCGCGGGGAGACCCTCGGGTTTGTCGGGGAGACGGGCGCGGGCAAGACCACGACGGCGCTCGGCATCATGCGCCTCATTCCCTCGCCGCCCGGCGTCGTCCGCTCGGGGAAAATTATTTTCGAGGGGGAGGACCTGCTCGAAAAAAGCGAGGCCGAGATGCGCGCGGTCCGCGGCGGCAAGATCGCCATGATCTTTCAGGACCCCATGACGAGCCTGAACCCCGTCATGACGGTGGACAAGCAAATCGCCGAGATGATCAAGCTCCATAAAAACGTCGGCGAGGCCGAGTCTCTGAAGCTGGCCGGAGACATGCTGGAGCTGGTGGGCATTCAGCGCGAGCGGATGCGCGACTACCCGCACCAGTTTTCGGGCGGCATGAAGCAGCGCGTGGTGATCGCCATCGCGCTGGCCTGCGACCCGGGCCTTCTGATCGCCGACGAGCCGACGACGGCCCTCGACGTGACGATTCAGGCTCAGGTGCTCGAACTGATGAAAGAGCTGAAACGGCAGTTCGACGCCTCGATGCTCCTGATCACGCACGACCTCGGCATCGTGGCGGACATCTGCGACAAGGTGGCGATCATGTACGCGGGCCGGGTGGTGGAGTACGCGGACAAACGCGCGCTTTACACCAGTCCCCTGCACCCGTACACGATAGGGCTCTTCAACTCCGTGCCGGACCTCGACGAGGACAAGGAGGCCCTGAACACGATTCCCGGCCTGATGCCGGACCCGATGGATCTTCCGTCCGGCTGCGCGTTTCATCCGCGCTGCACTCACGCGACGGAAGAATGCTCGAAGTCGAAGCCCCCGATGGTCGAGGCCGGGCCGGGGCATTTCGTGTCCTGTCCGGTCCGCGCGGGCCTGAAAGCGCAGGGGGGTGAATGAATATGAACGATAACGCAAACGTAAACGCGGGAGGAAGCCCGCGTGTCGAAAAACCGTATATCCGCGTGGACGGCCTGAAAAAATACTTCCACACGAAGCGCGGGATGCTGCACGCCGTGGACGGCGTCAGCTTCACGATTCAAAAGGGGGAAACTCTGGGGCTGGTGGGAGAGAGCGGCTGCGGGAAATCGACGCTGGGCCGCTGCCTGATCCGCCTCCTGGACGCGACGGGGGGCAGCGTGGTTCTGTACGACGAGAAGACGGGCGCGGAGACGGATGTCACGAAGGTCAGCGCCGGAGTGATGAAGGAACTGCGCCGGAAGGTGCAGATCGTTTTTCAGGACCCGTACTCGTGCCTGAACCCGCGCCTGTCGGTGTGGGAGCTGATCGCGGAGCCTCTGATCGTGAACGGCGTCTACAGCGGCAGGAACGAGATGAGAAAGAAAGTCCGGGAGCTGATGAGCACGGTGGGGCTGGCGGAGCGGCTGGAGAACAGCTATCCGCACGAGCTGGACGGCGGGCGCAGACAGCGCATCGGCATCGCGCGCTCTCTGGCGCTCTCCCCGGAGTTCATCGTGCTGGACGAGCCCGTTTCGGCGCTCGACGTCTGCATTCAGGCTCAGATACTGAACCTCCTGAACGACCTTCAGAAGGAGTTCCACTACACCTACGTGTTCATCTCGCACAATCTGAGCGTGGTGCGGCACGTGTCGGACCGAATCGCGGTGATGTATCTGGGGAAGATAGTGGAGCTCTCGGACTACAGGGAGCTTTTCGTGAAGCCCCTGCACCCTTACACTCAGGCGCTTCTGTCCGCGATTCCCGAGGCGAAGCTGGACGTGAAGAAGGAGCGCATCATTCTGGAGGGAGACGTTCCCAGCCCCATCGAGCCGCCGGAGTGCTGCCGCTTCGCGGGCCGCTGCCGTTGCTGCAAGGACATCTGCAAAGCGGAGACGCCCGAGTTGAAAGAAATTCTCCCGAACCACTTCGTCGCCTGCCACCAGGAGGCATAGCATAGCTCCTGAACCCGTTACTGGGGGCTGACTGAAGCCCCCAGACCCCTATTATCGCGTTTTGGGTGGGACTGGAGGGTCTTGTCCCCCAGTATCGGGACGCAGGGGCGGGCGTCTCGGAACGCTGAAATAATCATAGGACTCGTTATATTCATATTAACCAGGTTCCTTCGCAAATGTAGTGGGAAGGGATGAAGTGAGAAAAAAGAGGTAAAGCCCATCAGTCTGATATACTGAACTCAATTTCATATGAGAAAGGTCGGCAGACAATGGGAACACCA
>JAISMH010000149.1 GCA_031276855.1 Synergistaceae bacterium | reverse complement strand
GCGGAGCCCAAGGTTTTCGAGAGTCCAAGGAGGTTCAACAGAATGCGAAGCAAGATACCGGTAGGGATGATATTGGAGCGTATTGTGGAAGACGGGGACATGAGCGGGCTGAACATGCTCGTCGGGGAAATGGCGCACCTGCCGAAGGCGCGGGAGTTCGCGTCGGCCACGGAAACGATGGCGAGGGCCTTCCGCGTGAACAAGGCGCTTGCCGAGGACGAGTCTCTGATGCTCTACGCCCACAAGCTGGCCTCCATGAGCAAGCGGATGTTCAAGGATCGGGAGGCCCTGAAGCCGCTGCTGGAAAGCGTCCGCGCCGTACTCGCGGAGTGGGGCGCCTGGGCGGAGGCGGACGACCCGACCGAAGACGAGATTCAAGAACATCTGGAACGCGTCGCCGAGGCAATGGCGAATCTCCACGAATCCCTGACCGCCTACGACTCTTTCGTCCTGAAAAAACTGAAGGAAATCCGAGGGATGGAATGATTGGAATAAAATAAAGTAAAGAGGACGGAGCGGGGCGGCTGGCCTTTGCTCCGTCCTTCTGTCTGGCCGCGGAAATCAGAAATCGGTCAGGACATGAAGAGCGGCGCGAGTACCAGCGCCACGACGGTCATGAGCTTGATCAGGATGTTCAGGCTGGGGCCGGCCGTGTCCTTGAAGGGGTCTCCCACGGTGTCGCCGACGACCGTCGCCGCGTGGTTGGGCGTGCCCTTGCCGCCGTGGTGGCCTTCCTCGATGTACTTCTTCGCGTTGTCCCAGGCTCCGCCGGAGTTCGACATGAAAAGCGCCAGCATCACGCCCGTGACGATCGACCCGCCGAGCAGTCCGCCCAAGGCCGCCTTGCCGAGAAGCCACCCGACAACCACGGGCGAAAGAACCGCCAGAATGCCGGGGACGATCATTTCCCGAAGCGCCGCGGCGGTGGAAATGGACACGCACTTCTCGTACTCGGGCTTGGCTTTGCCCTCCATGAGCCCGGTGATTTCCCGGAACTGGCGCCGCACCTCGTCGATCATGGCCTGAGCCGCGCGGCCCACGGCCTCGATGGAAAGCGCGCAGAACACGAAGGGCAGCATTCCGCCCAGAAGCATTCCCACGATGACGTTGGGTTCCATGATGTCGATCGCCTCGAGCCGGGCCGCCTGCGCGTAGGCGACGAAGAGGGCCAGAGCCGTCAAGGCGGCGGATCCGATCGCCAGCCCTTTGCCCATGGCGGCGGTGGTGTTGCCGATGGAGTCCAGCTTGTCGGTGGTCTTGCGCACCTCGGGGGGCAGCTCGCTCATCTCCGCGATGCCGCCCGCGTTGTCCGAAATGGGGCCGTAGGCGTCGACGGAAAGGGCGATTCCCGTGATGGAGAGCATCCCCACCGCCGCGCAGGCCACGCCGAAAATGCCCGCCAGCCAGTAGCTCAGCAGGGTGGAAACGCAAATCAGAAGAACGGGAACGGCAACCGACTTCATCCCCAGGGAAAGGCCGGAGAGAATGACCGTCGCCGGGCCGGCCGAGGAGGCTTGGGCCACGTCCTTGACGGGTTTGAAGTCGCTCGACGTGAAATATTCCGTGACGAACCCGATCAGGATGCCCGCCAGAACGCCGGACGTAACGGAAAGGAAGACCTGAAAGCCCTTGGTGACGAAGAAGAGCATACTCAGAACGAAGGTTCCGGCGATCATCTCGCCCCCGGCGACGAAGAGCCCCACCCGCAGGGCGAAGGCCGCGTCCCCGCCGCGGATGCGATCCATGACGCTCTTCACGAAAGATATTTTCTCGATGAAGGCAAACACCCGCTCGACCCCCCGCCCGAGAAGCGGGACCTTCGTGCTGATCACGAGGCAGCCCGTGATCGAAGCAAGGATGCCCAGCCCCGCGAGCAGCAGGGGGTAGGCCGCACCCCACAGGCCGAGGTGCCGGCCGTCCGCGTAAAGCCCCGTGAAGGTCACCCCGATCGCCATCGCCGCGATGACGGAGTTCACGTAGGATTCGAAGAGGTCGGCGCTCATCCCGGCCACGTCGCCCACGTTGTCGCCCACGTTGTCCGCGATCACCGCCGGGTTGCGCGGATCGTCCTCGGGAATGCCCGCCTCGACCTTGCCGACCAGATCCGCCCCGACATCCGCCGCCTTGGTGTAGATGCCGCCGCCCACGCGGGCGAACAGCGCGATGCTGCTGGCCCCCATGCCGAAGGCCGTGAGCGTCTCGACATCGAGGATCAGGAACGCGAACGCAAGCCCGGTCAGGCCGATGCCGACCACGAGCATCCCCACGATGCTGCCGCCGGAAAACGCCATGTCCAGAGCCTCGCCCTGGCTGCGGGTGGCCGCGAAGGTCGTGCGCCCGTTGGCCTGAGTGGCCACGTACATGCCGATATAGCCGGCCGCCGCGCTGCAAAAAGCCCCCAGCAGGAAGGCGAAGGCCGAACCGATGGACAGGGCGACCCACAAAACCAGGGTCACGACGCAGACGAACGGAACGAGCCAGAGATATTCTTTCTTTATGAAAGCCATAGCCCCATCGTGAATGATCTGAGAGAGCTCCACAATGCGCTCGTTCGTGACCTCGAAAGACAGCACCTTCCGGTAGACCAGCCAGGCGTAGCCCACGGCCGTCAATCCCAGAAGCCCCACCAACAGCGACAACAAAAACGTCATTCAAAAAACCTCCTTGAAATATTATGAATGAAAACGAAAATAAAAAACAACGACAATAACGACAACACCCTGTAAATTATAACCCAGATTTCTTCCCGGAACAGACGGGGGGCGCAAAGGCGCGGAAAAAGGGAGCTGTTTCAACGCACAGCTCCCCCTATTCGGTAAGTTCGTATAAAAAAGGTTTGAACGGTCACTAAAAATTTCTTCGGCATAAACAGCCTATCGAGCCGAAGAGTCCAGATAAACCGAGGCCCTCTCTTTGGCCCGCTTGCCGTCGGCCCGGCCCGCCAGAAGCGGCATGAGAACGCTCATGAGCTTGCCCATGTCCTTCGGGGAAGCGGCTCCGGACTTTTTCGCGGCCTCTTCGACCAGCGCGTCCAATTCATCGTCGCCGAGCTGCGCGGGGAGATACCTCTCGAGGACGGTGATCTCGCTCAGCTCTTCCTTCGCCCGGTCGGAAGCGCCCGCGGCCTCGTACTGCTCCGCCGCCTCCCGGCGCTGTTTCACCAGGCGGCGCACCGACGCCAGAGCCTCTTCCTCCGTCAGATCCGAAGCCCGCCCCTTGTCGGCCTGGGCCTTCTGAAACTCGGCCTTCAACATGCGCAAAACCGACAAAGCAAGTTCGTCACGCGCTTTCATCGCTGCAAGGAGATCCGCGGCGACCTTCCCGACCAATCCCATTATAAACCCGCCTCTTGACATTTCCCAAGATACAGGGGCCGCATTCGAACCCCCGTGAAATAGCCCTGTCGCAGGGCCCATGGACACTCGCCGCCCGGCGGCCGCTTATCCCCGGCTCCTGCTGTTCTTGCGCTTCCTGGCTGCTTCAGCCCGCTTCAGCTTCTTGGCGTCGCTGGGCTTTTCGTAATGTTCTCTTCTTCGCGCCTCGCGCAGAGTCCCCACTTTCGAGACCTCCCGCTTGAACCTCCGCAGAGCGTCCTCGAGGCTTTCTCCTTCTTTACGAGTGACAGTCGTCATTTAAGAATCCCCCCCTTCCGGGTTTTTCGGGAATCCGCCTAACCCGGCGGCCACCCGAAATTACGGCCCGACAGCAGATGCAGGTGGAGATGCGGAACAGTCTGTCCTCCCTGAATCCCCGTGTTGATGACCAGACGGAATCCGTTGTCGTCGCGCTTTCCGTCGAGCCCCATGCCGCGCGCGACCTCCATCGCGCGCCCCATGAGCAAAGACCATAGGCTCGGGTCGTCGACTTCCGCGGCGGACACGATGTGCTGTACGGGCACAATCAGAAGATGCGTCGGAGCCTGAGGGTTGACGTCCCGAATTACGAAAACCTTATCGTCTTTATAAACGAACTCCGCGGGAATCTCCCCTCCGGCTATCTTGCAGAAAACACATTCACTCATCATCTGTCCACCTCGCTTAGAGTGTTTATTCTATAACATTTCCCCGCGCCGCACAATAGCTTTCAAGGGTCCCAGATTATCATGACGGTCATAAGCATTATGAGGAACCGGAATTTGACGATTCCGTGCGGACGTACTAGAATATCGTATCATTTGGCTTTCAGCCCTTTTGTTCTCCTGAAAAAGTGATGAGAAAGGGAGAGCCGAGCGGGAAGCGGGGTGCGGACGTGAAGGTTTCTCTGGATGAGGACAAGTGTATAGGATGCGGCGTGTGCTGTCAGGTTTGTCCGGATGTTTTCAGCCTGAATGAGACGGCAGGGGCTGCCAGAATTCTGCGCCCTGACACGACGGAGCCCTGCGTGAAAGAGGCGGAGGACAGCTGCCCTGTAAGTTGCATTCGCGTCGAGTAAGGAGTATAATTCGCTCCGTTTCGATTCTTAATGAGGGCCCATAGCTCAAGTGGTTAGAGCCACCGGCTCATAACCGGAAGGTTCCTGGTTCAAGTCCAGGTGGGCCCACTAAGTAAGGCTATTACAAGAAGCTGAAGTTAACTAAAACTCCTGCGAAAACGGGGGTTTTAGTTTTTTAGATAAGGGTGGATAACTGGACGAAACTGCGTCAATCTGAACCGATACTGCATACTTATCCGTATACGAAAAGACACGTGTACGGTGGTGGAAAGTATGGCTCTCGCTGAACTCATCTGCAAACAGGCAAGGGCGGAAGAGAAAACCTGCACAATGGCCGACGGGCGCGGATTGATGCCGGAGATTCGCCCCAACGGGGGGAAGTATTGGATTGTCCGCTACTGGGTGGCCGGAAAGGAGAAGCGTACTTCCCTCGGTAAGTTCCCCGACATCAGCGTCCGGGAGGCGCGAGACAAGAACATAGACTTTCGGCGTAGCCTCTCGTCGGGGCAACCCGTCGGATTCGAGGAAGAAACGTTCTCAACAGGTATCTGTTCAAGCCCCTCTAAAGACAGAAAGATTAAAAATGCTGAGAGGTGCTGCCTTTGAACGATAGACCTGAATCGATTCCCTTAAGTACCTCACCGCGTTTACTCCATTACACCGGCAGGCCGCCCGCAAACTCAACATCGATTCCGCATATTCCGACCCTCGCTCGCTCTCCACTCCGTACGAACGCTTCTTCCAGACCGGCACATTTGGGCACTCTTCTGCGCTCTCCTTCTTCCGACAGCAACTTTACCCGCCTCCGCTTTCCTCCATCGCTTTGAAATCCCTCCGAAGCTCCGCTTTCCTCCATCGCTTTGAAATCCCTCCGAAGCTCCGCAATGAGCGCATATATCCGGTTTGCAGTCAACGACAATATTGTCCGTGGAGGGGGCTCGGCTGGAATTCGTTGAATCCTGATTCAGTTTCTGATGGAGGTCGAAATATTATTCGAGCGCAACATGAGCCACCCGCGCCAAATCGTCCAACGGCAGCTTCTTCAGTTCTTCTTCTGAGAGTTCTTTATAGCTTAATAAAAACGTATTCTTTCTTCATCTCGTCTTGATTTTATCGTTTTTTCTGATTTTCGGCAAGGAGGGGGCTTGAACGGATACCGTCATCGTTTACCAAACTAAAGCGCAATGCCCCCCCTCTGTGGCGGCAGATCGGCAACTACAGAAGATTACCCGCTCATCAATCTCCATTGGCGGCCTCCCTGGCCATGCGGGTAAAATCCCATAGCAATTCATTGATCTCCCCCAACTGTGTGCTCAACATGCCTATTATACCCATAAGTGCCTGATCTTTGGTATCCGGGTTAACCAGTTTGGGGCCTCCATATCGAGCAGGAGCGCACATGAGAGTAACTTTCCATCCTGTGCGCTATCTCCCCGATTTGGGCGAGCAGACATTCCCAAGCATCCCTTGCCTTCATGGTCGGCTGTCCCTGCATGGTCTCACCGTTCACTGTTCGCACCTCCGCGTTGAGGCAACGTATGATATTGCATCGCTTAACTTTTTGACCCTTTTGGCCAGAACGCTTAACATCCCAATCGTCCCATTTGCATATAGCCTCCGCGTATCTTCATTAATTTTCGCCGTCTGCAATCAATAAGTAAAAATACTTAATATATACCGCCAGAGGTAATGTATGATAAAGTGAGAAAGGAGGCGCAACATGGAGGCATTGAAGGAAGGAAGGTTCCTTCGCAAATGTAGTGGGAAGGGATGAAGTGAGAAAAAAGAGGTAAAGCCCATCAGTCTGATATACTGAACTCAATTTCATATGAGAAAGGTCGGCAGACAATGGGAACACCA
>JAISMH010000077.1 GCA_031276855.1 Synergistaceae bacterium | reverse complement strand
GTCCGCTACTCCGTATCTCCCTCCGCGTTGCCGCTTCAGCAAACCGTCGTCCAACTTGCATGTGTTAAGCACGCCGCCAGCGTTCGTCCTGAGCCAGGATCAAACTCTCAGCTCTCTTCTCATTTCTATAGCTATCCCTCGGAAAACCAAAACATTCCCCTCGGGACAACTCTCCCGCTTCTTTTCTCTCTGTTGACTCGCCTGTAAGTTTGTCAAGCTGCCGGCTTCGATAGAAAATCTACCGCCGCCCCTTTTTATCCTCTCCGTATGAATCGCCTTCGACCCACACCTGAGAGCTCGGTAATATTACCTCAATGTCAACTCCTTGTAAAGCCCCCAAAAAAAGAAATTTTTACTTTTCGTCTTCGGAGAGATCCAGGATTCCTTCTTCGACAATGAGTCCGTCGTTCGCGATATCCGGCAGTTTTTCAGCCTCTCCCGGCTCCGCGGCGGGCGCGGCGTAGCCGAAGCCTTTCCCGACCGACGCCATGATCTCGGCGATGATCTCCTGTTCCACCTCGGGATTTTTTTCGAGGAACTGCGCGACCGTTTCCTTGCCCTGTCCCAGAGTTTCCCCCTTGTAGGCCAGCCACGAGCCTTTGCGTTTAATGACCTCGTAGTCTATCGCCATGTCGACCACGGCCACGCCTTTGGGAATGCCCTTGCCGTAGATCAGGCTGGCGTGACCCGACCGGAAGGGGGGAGCCTGCTTGTTTTTGACGACCTTCATATAGATTTCGTGCCCGATAGTGTCGTCGCCCTTCTCTATTTTTTTGCCGCGCCGCACCTCCAGACGCACGGAAGAGTAAAATTTGAGCGCCCTCCCGCCCGTCGTGGTCTCCGTCGGCCCGGCGCCGTAACCCGTCGAGATCAGCGCCCGGAGCTGGTTGATGAAGATCACGCAGCAGTTGGTCTTCGAGATGATGGACGTCAGGCGCCGCAGCGCGTAGGACATCAGACGCGCCTGAAGACCCAGCTGGCTTTCGCCGATCCTTCCGTCGATTTCCGCCTGCGGGGTCAGCGCCGCGACGGAGTCCACCACCACGATGTCGACGGCGCCGCTGCGCACCAGCGTATCCAGAACGTAGAGCGCCTGCTCTCCGCTGTCGGGCTGGGACAGGTAAAGCGACTCGATGTCGACTCCCAACGCCGCCGCCAGACGGGGGTCCAGCGCGTGCTCCGCGTCGATGAACGCGGCCACGCCCCCCGCCTTCTGGGCCTCGGCCAGAGCGTAGAGGGCCACGGTGGTCTTTCCCGACCCCTCGGGCCCGAATATCTCGACGATGCGCCCCTTTGGAAAACCCCCGATGCCCAAGGCCACGTCGAGCGGCAGAATGCCCGACGAGATCACTTCCACGTTCGGCTTGGCGTTTTCACCCAAACGCATGATGGAGCCCTGACCGAATTTTTCGCGTATCTCCTCCAGGGCCTGCTCCAGAATTTCCTCCCGCGTCTGCGGGGTTTTTTTCTTGGACAAGCGTCTCTTCACCCCTTCATGTTCTGACTTCCGGCAAGAAGCATAGCACACGCGGCACGCGGCAGAAACCGGGGAAGAAAATCCTTCCGCTGTAATTACATTTCTTTCATTTGCCGCCACGCGGCGGTCAGGGCGGTGCGCACGGCGCGTTCCCGGACGAGGGCGCGTTCTTCGCCCAGTCTGCGCACGAAAGAGCGGCATTCGATTCTTTCATTTTCAATCCCTCCGCCTGTCCGCGAGGCGACGGCAAACCACACCGTTCCGACGCTTTTTTCCGGGTTTTCCGAATCCGGCGCGCCGCCTCCGGGGCCGGCAATACCCGTCACGGCCACAGCGATGGAGGTTCCGTAGAGGGCGAGCGCCCCCCTTGCCATCGCCTCCGCGCACTCCCCGCTGACGGCTCCACGCTTCTCCAGCACCGAACGCTCCACGCCCAGGAGCTTCTCCTTCGCCTCGTTGCTGTAGACCACCGCGCTGCCCATAAAAACGCCCGAGCTTCCGGGAACATCGGTCAGCGCCGCGCCCGCCATCCCGCCGGTGCAGGATTCCGCGCAGGAGAGGGTCAGGCCCTTCTCCAGGCCCGTCTTCAATATCGCCTGAGGCAGCGTCGTGCAGCCCTCCGGCAGAACGTCGTCCGGCAAGCGGGCGCGCAGGGTCTTCATCGACGCCCCGACGAGGGCGCGCTCCCCGCGAACCACAAATTCGACCAGCCCGAAGGAGGGCAGAACCGAGATACGCAGGCGCGAATCGGCGATGATGTCGGGAACGCGCTCGACCAGCACGCTCTCCGGTACGCCGGCGACCGCGGCGGAGTCCCACGCGTAAGACGCGTCCCGCCCGCGCGTCAGGAGAGGCGTCAGCTCCTGCCTTGTCATCGCCTCGAACTCGAACGGCACGCCGGGGAAGCTCCAGACCCGCGTGCCCGACCTCTCGAAACGGACTCCCAGCGCCGATCCCGCGGGGTTGTAAACCCCTTGAGCCGCCTCCGGGACAAGCCCCTGCACCGAACGCGAGCGCTCGACCAGCGCCTCCCGCTCCGTCCCTCTGTAGCGCGCGGCCACTCTGTCGTAAAGCGCGTTGTCGACGGCGAGCCCGCAGCCGAGAAACTCGGCCAGAGCGCAGCGCGTCCTGTCGTCGTGCGTCGGGCCCAGCCCGCCGGACATCACCAGCAGATCGACTTTCCCCACCCAGCGGCTCAGAACATCCGCGACGCGGGCCGGGTCGTCCGGCACGATCTCCACGCGTTCTACCGTCCAGCCCTCGTCATGCAGAAGCCGCGCGAGGAAAGCGCAGTTCCCCTCGTTCCGCAGCCCGCTCAGCAGTTCGTCCCCTACGGCAGCCAGCACCGCGGTTTTCGTCCTCTCCTTCATTTCCTTCATCTCTTCACCCCCTCGGCTTTTCCCCGCAGATGGCCTGGGCGGCGACGACGCCGCTGGCGGCGGCCTGAATGATGCCGCGGCTGACGCCCGCCCCGTCCCCGGCCATCCACAGGTTTCCGATCGACGGAACCGACAGATCCCCGTTCAGCTCCAGGCGCAGGGAGTAGAGTTTTATCTCCACGCCGTAGAGCAGGGTGTCTCCGTGGCTTACGCCGGGCATGATGCGGTTCAGGGCGTCCAGAAACTCCACCACGTCCGTGACGTAGCGGTGCGGCAGGACGAGGCTGAGGTCGCCCGGTTCCGCCGGGGCGGTGGGCTCGATCATGCCCCGGCCGATGCGGGACCGGGTGGACCGCCGCCCCCCCTTCAGGTCGGCCAGGCGCTGCACCAGAAGGCTCCCGCCGGCCAGCATGTTGGCCAGTTTCGCGATGTGCGTGGCGTAGCCGATGGGGTTGTTGAAAGGCTGGGTGAAGTTTTTCGTCACCAGAATCGCGAAGTTCGTGTTCGAGGATTTTTTGTTTTTCAGGCTGTGCCCGTTGACCGTCACCAGATGGTGGGCCTGGTTGTACTCGTGTACGACGAACCCCGACGGGTTCATGCAGAACGTCCGGCAGCGGTCGTCGAACGTGGGCGTGTTGTAAAGGCACTTGACCTCGTAAAACTCGCGGGTCAGCGCTTCGCAGACGCTGTCGGGCACCTCGACGCGCACCCCGATATCGACGGGCATGGAGGCGATGGGCAGACTGAGCGTGCCGATGAGCCTTTCGAGCCAGGGTGCGCCCTCACGGCCCGGAGCCGCCAGAACGCAGCCGCTCTCGGCCTCCGACCCGTCCTCGAAGCGAATGCCGGCGGCCGCGCCGTTTCGGATCAAAATATCCGCGACAGGCGCGTTCATGCGGATGTCGCACCTGGAGACGAGGTCTTCGTACATGCTGTTCAGCACCATGCGGGACGCGTCCGTTCCGATGTGGCGGATGCGCGCGGGCAGAACGCGGAGCCCCACCTGAGCGCCCCGGCGGATGGTCTCGTGCGCCGTTTCCGCGCCGGCTTCGTAGCTGTGCGGGTCCGCCCCGAAACGCACAAAGGCGTCGTCCACCCGTCCGATCATCGAAAGGAGCGCGTCGCGGCCGATATATTCCTCCAGATTGCCGCCAAACCCCGTGGTCAGCGTCAACTTGCCGTCCGAGGCCGCGCCCGCACCGCCCCAGCCGGAAACGACCGCGCACGAGGCGCAGTTGGCGCAGGACTTGACCTGCCCGCCGGCAATGGGACACAGGCGCTCGCGGATCAGCTTGCCCTTGTCCGCGATGAGAATCTTTTTTCCGCGCGCGGCCAGCTCCGCCGCGGCGAAAATTCCGGCCGGCCCGGCGCCTATGATGACAACGTCGTAACGCATCTCTCTATCATTCCCTGTCCGTTTCTTGTCCCGCGTTTCCTGTTCCGCATTTTCTGCCGAGGGATTTTTCATTCGCTTCGGCCGGAAAATGAAACAGCCGCACGGGACTTGCCTGTAATTCCGAACCCCAGTCTAACACACTCATCTGAAAAACTTGAGCGTGTCAATCGTCCGATGTTGTTCGTCTGTGATAATGTCCGAGCAGGACGGGGCGGGCGATCTGACTGAAAACAGACGGAGCCCCCTGTTTTCGGTCAGGCCGTTCCGCCGGCCGCCCGCCCCCGTCCCATCCGGACATTATCACAGACGAGCGACACCCCGGGCTTTTCCCTTGGCATTCTTTTCGCTTTGGCGTAAAATTGAGCGGCAATCCGAAAAGGAGGTCATTTCCATGTGCCTGGCGGCGCCTTATACCATAAAGGAAATTTTCCCGGACGGCTCGGCCCGCGCCGTGTCCGGCGGAGTCGAGACGGACATTCGCCTCGACCTCGTCGAAAGCCCCGCCTCGGGGGATACCGTGCTCGTCCACGCGGGGTTCGCGATTCAAAAACTGGACAGGGGCGAATCCGAGGAATTGATCGCTCTGTGGAACGAAGTCAGCCGGGCCGCGGCGGCGGCGTTTCGCGCTTGACCGTTTCATGTCCGGCCGTTTCACGTCCGGCGGCGCCGAGGCCGCCTTCGAGGCGATGCGCCGGGAGCTGGAGGAGGCCCTGCGGCTTTCGGGGCCTCTCACTTTTATGGAGGTCTGCGGAACTCACACCGTCTCGATTTTTCGTTCCGGCCTGCGTTCCCTCCTGCCTCGGGGGCTTTCCCTGCTGTCCGGTCCGGGCTGTCCGGTCTGCGTGACCGACCGGAGCGAGATCGACAGGGCGATCGAACTGGCGGAGAAGGGCTGTCTCGTCCTGACTTACGGCGACATGATGCGCGTCCCCGGAACCTCGGGCTCCCTTCTGGAGGCGCGGGGGAGGGGCGCGGACGTGGAGGTCGCGACTTCCGCGATTCAGGCCCTCCCGGCCGCCCGCGAAAATCCGGACAGGGATGTCGTTTTTCTCGCCGTCGGATTTGAAACGACGGCGCCGGCCACGGCGGCGATGCTGAGACAGGTTCGTTCCGGCGGGATTCGCAATCTTTCCGTTTTATGTCTGCACAAGACGGTGCCTCCGGTCATGCGCGTCCTCTGCTCCGTCCCCGGCCTGAAGGTCGACGGCTTTCTCCTTCCCGGAAACGTGACGGTCGTGGCGGGGGAGGGCGGCTACGCCTTCTTGGCGGAGGCGGGCAAGGCGGCGGCCGTCGCCGGCTTCGAGCCGGAGGAGATCATGGCCGCTCTTGTGGATCTCGTCCGGCAGGCGGCGGCGGGTTCGTACCGAATCCGCGCCTACCGGACGCGCGACGTGCCCCGGGAGGGCAACACGACGGCCCTGCGGCTGATGGCGGAGGTCTTCGAGCCCTGCGACGCGCTCTGGAGGGGCTTGGGGCTCATCCCCGGCTCCGGCCTGCGCCTCGGAAAAGACTACGCGCGTTTCGACGCGCTCGGAAAGTTCGGCCTGAAATCCGGCGCCGGTCCGGCGGAGGCGCGAGACGACGGCTGTCAGTGCGGAAAAATTCTGTCGGGACTTCTGACCCCGCCCGAGTGCGGGCTTTACGGAAGGGCCTGTACGCCGCTGAACCCGGCGGGGCCCTGCATGGTGTCGAGCGAAGGGACGTGCGGAGCATGGTACCGATTCAACCGGCAAGAAGCGGAGCGCTGGCAATGAGCGGAGCGCTCTCCCTCGGACACGGAAGCGGAGGACGGCTGACGCAGCAACTGACGCAGCGTATCCTGAGCCGCTTCGGCGAGGCCCGTTTCCCGTCCGCCTCCCGCCGGCCTGACTTTCAGGCTGACTTTCAAATGGAGGACTGCGCGTTTATCGACGCCGGGTGCGGCGCCTGCGGCAGCGAAGATGACGGCGGCGGGAAAACGGCCGTATCGATAGACGGCTTTACCGTCTTTCCCCACGACTTTCCCGGCGGGGACATCGGCAAGCTGGCCGTCTGCGGGTCCGCGAATGACTTGGCTGTGAGGGGCGCCGAGCCGCTGTTTCTCGCCCTTTCCCTCATCATCGAGGAGGGGCTGGACGTAGCGGTTCTCGACCGCTATATGGACAGCGCGGCGCAGGCCGCAGGCGAGGGGCGCGTCGCGCTGGCCGCGGGGGACACGAAGGTCGTCCCGCGCGGCGCGGCCGACAAGCTCTTCATCACCACCTGCGCCATCGGGAGAAGGGTCTCTCCTCATGTCCTCCGAACGTCGAACCTGAGGGACGGCGACGCGCTGATCCTCTCGACCGCGCCCGGGCGGCACGGCGCGGCTCTGGCCGCCGCGCGGTTCGGGTTGGACGCCCCCGGTCTGACGAGCGACTGCGCCCTGTTGTGGCCGGCGCTTTCGCCGTTGCTTCGATTTTCCGGGCTGCGCTGCATGAGGGACTGCACCCGCGGCGGTCTGGGGACGGTACTCTGCGAGTGGGCCGAGGCGTCTCCGCTGGGCATCGAGGTTTACGAGACGAGCGTTCCGGCGGACACGGAGACGGCGGCGGTCTGCGATATTCTGGGATTCGACCCTCTCTATCTGGCGTCGGAGGGCTGCGCTCTCGCCGCCGTCGCGCCGGAGCAGGCGGAGGAGTGCCTGGTGGCGCTCCGCGAAAGCCCGCTCTGCCGGGACGCGGCGGTCATCGGGCGCATGATCTCCGAACATCCCCGCATGGTCGGAATGCGGACGCGCATCGGCGGCATGCGCTTCGTCGACATGCCCGCGGGAGAGCTCCTGCCGCGAATATGCTAGAGCCATTTCGCCCGGTGCCGGGCGAAAAAAAAGTGCGGCCTTTCGGCCGCACTTTCCCGACGATTCGTTATTGAGCGATCGCGCCTGCCGGACAGGCCGAAACGCAGCTTCCGCATTCGATGCAGGTGTCCGCGCCAACCTTCGCCTTGCCGTTGTCCATAGCGATAGCCTCCACGGGACACGTTCCCACGCAAGCCTCACATCCCACGCAAACACCGCTGTCCACAACTGCCTTTGCCATAAAAACCCCCCCTGTTCATTGTGTTAAACACTCCCCGGTGAAACCAACACCTTTCATATTATAGCATGAGCTTGATGATAGCATGAGCTTGCGGTACGAGTGTCACTCGTCTGTGATAATGTCCGGGTGAGACGGGGGCGGGCGGCCGGCGGAACGGCCTGGCTAAAAACGGGAGGCTCCCCCTTTCGGAAGAGCCTCCCGTTCATGGCCGTCTTCTTATTTTTCCCCTGTTATTTCCCCTGTTTCAGCGCGTCTTTTTCGCCGCGCTTTTCCGCGCGGCCAGGCACGCCGCCAGAATTGCCAGTATCGTAACTCCCGCGCCGAAGCCCGCATCGCAGCCGCCGCCTTTTTCCACCACCACCGGGTCAGGCGGCTCGTTGTACATGCGGCGGTTCTCTTCCGGGATCAAGTCGAACGTGACGGGCGGGTCGAAGGTCTGCAGGTGCATCGCGTCACCGTCTCCGCGCGTGAACTCGATCTGCGAGACGGACAG
>JAISMH010000066.1 GCA_031276855.1 Synergistaceae bacterium | reverse complement strand
TCCCTGTCGGCGATACGCGCGTCCTTGTCGGCTATCACTTCCGCTATCACGCTCTGCCATTTCTCCGCTTCCTTGTTCCTTGCGTGCTTCAACGCCGACGCTTCGTTGTGGCCGGCGAGGTATGCGGAGAAATAAAAAAGGAGGCCGGCCGCAGGCGCTAACGGCCAAACCCCCTCAGTCATTGCTTGAATGCCGTCCCGCTGTGCCATATTGTGACAACGGAACCGCAAATGGTGAGCCGTGAGGGACTTGAACCCTCGACACCCGGATTAAAAGTCCGGTGCTCTACCAGCTGAGCTAACGGCTCTCAAGTTCTTCATGAATTATAGCATAAAGAAGCCTCAAAAATAGAGATTTCGCGTTAATTCAGGACAAACGCATCGATTTTCGACTTTCATCAACTTCCAACTTTCGACTTTCATTCCTCGCTCATTCCTCCTTCGCGGAGATGTCGAACGCGAGCTCTCCGTTCTCGGCCTCCACCCGCACCGTGACGCCTTCCGTTATTCCGCCCGCGATCAGGCTCCGGGCCAGGCGCGTCTCGACGCTGCGGACGATGACGCGCTTCAGGGGGCGCGCGCCGTACACGGGGTCGTACCCGGCGTCGGCGATGAAGTCCACGGCCCCGTCGTCGAAGACCAGCGCGATCTGCCGGCCGCTCAGGCGGGCGGAGAGGCCCTTCAGGAGCAGGCGCACGATCTCGCGGACTTCCTCCCTGCGGAGCGGCTTGAACAGCACCACGTCGTCCACGCGGTTCAGGAACTCCGGCCTGAAGGCGTTCTTCAGGCTCTCCATGACGCTTTTCCGCGCCTTTTCCTCGATCTCCCCGTCCGGCGTGATCCCTTCGAGGAGCGCCGCGGCCCCGATGTTGCTGGTCATGATCACGACCGTGTTCTTGAAGTCCACGACGTGCCCGCGGCTGTCCGTGACGCGCCCGTCGTCCAGAATCTGCAGCAGGATGTTGAACACGTCGGGGTGCGCTTTCTCGATTTCGTCGAAAAGGATGACGGAGTAGGGACGGCGGCGGACCGCCTCGGTCAGCTGACCGCCCTCTTCGTAGCCGACGTAGCCGGGAGGCGCTCCGACGAGGCGGGAGACCGCGTGCTTCTCCATGTACTCGGACATGTCGATGCGGACGAGGTTCTCCTCGCTGTCGAACAGGGCCTCGGCCAGCGTCTTCGCCAGCTCCGTCTTGCCCACTCCCGTCGGCCCCAGGAAGATGAACGACCCGATGGGGCGCCGGGGGTCCTTGATGCCGCTGCGCGCGCGGAGCACCGCGTCCGCCACGAGCCCGACCGCCTCGTCCTGCCCGACGACGCGCCGGTGCAGAACCTCGTCGAGCTTCAGGAGCTTTTCTCTCTCGCCCTCCACCAGCCGCGTCACGGGGATGCCCGTCCAGCGGCTGACGATGTCCGCGATTTCCTCCTCCGTGACCTCCTCGCGCAGCAAAGCCCCCTCTCCTGTCTTCTCCCGAAGCGCTTCCTCCCTGCCCTTCAGCTCCTGCTCCAGCTGCTGGAGCGTTCCGTACCGCAATTCCGCCGCCTTGTTCAGGTCGTACTCGTGCTCGGCCTTCTCGATCTGCGCCTTGACGCCGTCGATGCGCGTCCTCAGCTCCCGGATGCCCGAGATGACCCCCTTTTCCGCCTCGTACTGGGCGCGCAGGGAGTCCGCTTCGCTTCTGGCCTCCTGAAGCTCCTTCTGGAGGGCCTTCAGGCGTTCCTCCGAGGCCGCGTCCTTCTCCCGCTTCAGCGCCGTTTCCTCGATTTCGAGCTGCATGACGCGCCGAGCCGCCGCGTCCAGCTCCGACGGAAGGGAGTCGATTTCCGTGCGTATCATTGCGCAGGCCTCGTCCACCAGGTCAATGGCCTTGTCCGGCAGAAACCGGTCGGTGATGTAGCGGTTCGAGAGCGACGCCGCGGCCACGAGCGCGTTGTCCCGAATCCGGACGCCGTGGTGCACCTGCAGTTTCTCCCGGATTCCGCGCAGGATGGAAATCGTGTCCTCGACGTCCGGCTGCTCCACCTGCACGGGCTGGAAACGCCGGGCGAGGGCCGCGTCCTTTTCGATGTACTTCCGGTACTCGTCCACCGTCGTCGCGCCGATGCAGTGCAGTTCCCCGCGCGCCAGCATGGGCTTCAGCATGTTGCCGGCGTCCACGGCGCCCTCGGCGGCTCCGGCGCCCACGATCGTGTGAAGCTCGTCGATAAAGAGGATGATTCGCCCGTCGCTCTGCTTCACCTCGTTGAGAACGGCCTTCAGGCGCTCCTCGAACTCGCCCCGGAACTTGGCCCCCGCGACCAGAGCCCCCATGTCGAGTGCGAAGACCGTGCGGTCCTTGAGCCCCTCCGGCACGTCGCCCCGGACGATACGCTGGGCCAGCCCCTCCACGATGGCCGTTTTCCCGACGCCGGGGTCGCCGATCAGGACGGGGTTGTTCTTCGTCTTGCGGCTCAGGATGCGGATGACGCGCCGAACCTCCTCGTCGCGCCCGATGACGGGGTCGAGCCTGTTTTCGCGCGCCATCGCCACGAGGTCCCGCCCGTATTTTTCAAGCGCCTCGTAGGTCGCCTCGGGGTCGGCACTCTGCACCCGCTGGGAGCCGCGCACCTCGGTGAGCGTCTTCAGGAAACGCTCGGAGGTCAGCCCCAGCCGGTTCAGAATTTTCCCCAGGTTCGTCCCCGTGCCCTCGTCGAGCATGACCAGAAAAAGGTGCTCGACGGAGACGTATTCGTCCTTCAGGCTTTTGGCCCGCTCCTCGGCCTTGACCAGAAGCGAGGAAAGCCGCTGCGTCACGTAGACCGACGGGCCGCGCCCGGCTTCTGCACCGTGAGCGGCACCGCCGAGCGTGACCTTGGGCTTCCGCGCCACCTCGTCCGTCACGAGCCGGAGCAGAACGTCCGGGTCCGTGTCCATGCGGCGCAGCATACGCGGGACAAGCCCCTCGGCGTCGCGCAGAAGCGCCATCAGAAGATGCTCGACATCCACCTCCTGATTCTTGTACGAAACGGCGATGCTCTGTCCCTCGGCCAGAGCTTCCTGACTCTTGCGGGTCAATTTATTGAAATCCACGACAATCCCTCCCGTAGAACCCATGCCCATAGAACCCATGAAGAAGCATAAGGTTCAAATTATTTGACTAATGATGACCAAATTATAAAGGAGAACGGCCGGGAGTCTATACGTGTTTTTAGGGATTAAAAAGGATTAAAAAAGATCTTTCCCTCCGAGAGGCCGAAAAGAGAGCGGCGAGAGCCGGATCACAGGCGCAAACCCGCGGCTTCCCGTCTGTTTCTCAGCCATCTGACGGCTTCGTCCCTGCCGCGGAGCTCACCCGTTCCGACGGCGATGTCCAGCTCTTCGAGGATTTTCCCGACCGCGCGACCCGGAGGAATGTTCAGGATGTCCATGACGTCGCCGCCGTTCAGCAGCCGTTCGCGCCGAACGCCCTCCGCTCGGAAAAGATTGTCCCGCACTTCGTCGAAAAGCGCCCGCGCCGCCAGGATTTTCTTCCCGTCGCCCATCGACCCCGCGGCGTCGCAGAGCGCGAGGTCGAAAAGTTTGTCCGACAGTTCCGGCCCCAGTTTGCGGATCAGTTTCACGCCGGTGCGCTTCGCGAAATCCCCGCCGGGGATCATGTGGTGCCGCACCAGCGCCGCGGTCTGCGAGGCGATTTTTCCCGGGACGGCCCAGCCGTTCATGAGGCCGAGCGCAATCCCCTCCCCCACTTTTTCGTGACCGAAAAAGCAGGCGTACCCATATTTGGGGTGAATTCCGGCGGCCCGCGGCTTGCCGGCATCGTGCAGCAGCGCCGCGAGAGCGAGGACGATGTCCCGTTTCTCAGGGCGTTTCCCGATCGTTTTTTCGGCTTCTTCGAGCACGCGGAAAGTGTGTTTCAGTACGTCGCCTTCGGGATGGAACGCGAACGGCTGCTCCACCCCGCGCATCGCCTCGATCTCGGGAAGAACCGCGGGAAGAAGCGAAAAATCTTCGAGCAGCCCCAGAAAAAGGCGGGGCCGCGCCGCGAAGCCTTTCATGAACTCTTTGCCGTACCGTTCGCCGGGCACGCCCGCGAGCTCCGCTCCGCGCGCCGAAATAAACCGTTTTGTGACGCTTTCCGTTTCCGGCGCGACGGCAAAGCCCAGCGTGCAGGCGAAACGAAGCAGACGGACGACGCGGACCGGATCGGCGTCGTAGGGCAGAATCGGGGAAGGCACAAGGCGAAGAACGCGGCGCCGGATGTCGGCCGCGCCGCCGAAAGGGTCGACGATCGCGCCTTCGGCGTCCATCGCCATGGCGTTGACCGTGAAGTCCCGCCGCTCCAGATCTTTTTCGATCGACGGGCCCGTCAGAAGCGAAATCTCCACGGGAAACCCCGAGATCCGCGTGCTGACGGTGCAAAACGGCGGTTTCCCCACGACGGCCCCGCCCGTTTTGGCGGCGACCTCGCCGGCGGATCGCTCGCCGCAGACGACATCGGCGTCGGCCGGTTCGCGCTCCAGCATCAGGTCGCGCACAGCGCCGCCCGCGAGCCAGGATTTCCCAATCCCCCTGTCTTCCAGTTCGCGCAAAAGAAGTTTGAAATTCCTCATGTCCATACCCGCTTATGCCGATGTAGGGTCCTGCGGCTTTATGCCAATGCAGAATTCTGCGGCGCCGCCGGCAATCCCCGCCTCATTTTAGCGGAAAATCGCCCCGAGGTGTCGGATGCCGGGAGAAGGCAGCGGCGGGAGAGCCGAATTTTCTGTCAATTATCATAGCATAAAATATCAATATCGTGTTACTATATCGTGCGGAGTTAATACCCAGGATGTGGGGATACATAGTAAGGAGGTTGATACACCATGCGCGATATCATCACTATTCAGCAGGCGGTCATGGCGGAAGACGAAAAATACGCTCGGCGAATCCGGCAGACGATGCGTGACAGAAAGATCCTGGCGGTAAACATCATCGGCTCTCCCGGGTGCGGGAAAACGACGCTGCTCGAACAAACGGCGCGGAACGCCGGATTTCTTTTCGCGGTGATCGAAGGCGATATAGAGACCTCGCGGGATGCCGAGCGGCTGGCTGCGGCGAACATCGAGGCGATTCAGATCAACACGAAAGGAGACTGTCACCTCGAAGCCCATACTGTCGAAAAGGCGCTGTCCTCTCTTGCCCTCGACAAAGCGGACGTTCTCTTCATCGAGAACGTGGGGAACTTGGTCTGCCCCGCGGAGTTCGACATCGGCGAAGATTTCAAGGTAGCCGTCGCCAGCGTTCCCGAGGGTGTGGACAAACCCGTTAAATATCCTCTGCTCTTTTCTCAGGCAAAAATTGTTCTTTTAACGAAGATCGACCTGCTGCCCTATGTGAAGTTCGACAAAGAACTTTTTTTGCGGGACGTGAAGTCCCTCAATCCCAAAAGCCCCATCGTCGAACTCGACTTGACTACGGGCGCCGGAGTCGACGAATGGCTGTCTTTCCTGACGGATCGCCTCGCGGAAAAACGCGCCGGCGGGAAGTGAATGCCGCCCCCGACACGGGGAGCGCGAGCCGCTCAGCGGCCGAACTCTCCGTGTCGGTACGCGCCGGGTCTAAAATCTAAAAATTCCCGGCTTCGGCGTTTTCGTAAACATTCAACTCAGGGGGGCGGAGCTCGTTCAGTCGCTGCGCTCCTTTACTTAAGCAGACGACCAATAAGCGAAGCGAATTGTGGCGGTCGCTTACCCGCGCGGCAGTTTGCGCGGAACATGGCCCCCCACCCCCCCCCCTCAGATCACAAAACCCCCGCCACCGCCCTCCCAGGCGCA
>JAISMH010000041.1 GCA_031276855.1 Synergistaceae bacterium | reverse complement strand
TCCTGCCTTCAATTTTCACACGCACTCCATGCCCCGCGACTTCTTCATAATCATCGGCGTTTCCCACCGGATTCCCGTATGCGTTCAAAATCGACTGCGCTATCGGGTGATTCGAGCCTGATTCCGCCTTCGCCGCGAGTTCAAGTAACCCGTCAGCCGTGAATCCGTTTGCGGGAACGATTTCCGTCACGGCGAAAACGCCCTTCGTAAGCGTTCCGGTTTTATCGAATACGACGGTATCCACGTTATGGAGCGCATCGAGATAATTGCTGCCCTTGACGAGAATGCCGTTACGCGATGCGCCGCCGATACCGCCGAAGAAACTCAGGGGAATGGAGATAACGAGCGCGCATGGGCAGGACACGACAAGGAACACCAATGCCCGGTTAATCCAGTCCGCAAAGCCGCCGCCCAGAACGAGCGGAGGAATGACCGCCAGCGCGGCCGCCGCGAACACGACGACAGGCGTGTAGTAACGCGCGAATTTTGTGATAAAGTTCTCAACAGGGGCCTTGCTGCCGCTCGCGTTTTGCACGAGGTCGAGGATTTTTGCGACGGTCGATTCCCCAAACGCTTTTTTCACCTCTATCGTAAGCAAACCGCTTGTGTTGATTGAGCCGGACAAAACCGCCGACCCCGGTTCAACGTCGCGGGGGAGTGATTCGCCGGTCAGCGCTGATGTATCGAGCGCGGAGCGGCCGTCTTTCACAACACCGTCAAGCGGAATTTTCTCGCCGGGCTTGACGACGATAATATCCCCCACGAGGACTTCTTCCGGCGTGACGCGCTTGATTCCATCGGCGGCTTTGACGTTGGCGAAGTCCGGGCGGATGTCCATCAAGGCGGTAATCGACTTGCGACTTCTGCCGACGGCATACCACTGAAACGCCTCCCCGACCTGATAGAACAGCATGACTGCCGCGCCTTCCGGGTATTCGCCGATTGCGAACGCGCCGATTGTCGCGACGCTCATCAGGAAGTTCTCGTCGAAAACCTGACCTTTGGAGATGTTCTTAGCGGCTCTTAAAAGAACTTTGCCGCCAATCAACAGGTAACTCGCAAAGAATACGGCCATCCCGATCTGCTGAGAAAAGTCAAATATCATACCTACGGCAAAGAGTATGACGCCAACGCCCTTCAGGATTTTTTGCAGCGGCGATTCGCTCTCGTCGCTTTTTGCGCCGTCTGTTGCTTTGTGTTCCTCGAACGCGGAAACCTTTATGTCCGGCTCGACCTGCGCGGCGATTCGCGTGATTTCCTCCAAAAGAGCGGGCAGCCGCGACGCGTCGGCCGTAGCGAGCGTCAGCTTTTGCGTCATCACATCGACAGCGGCGGATTTCACGCCATCCAGTTTCGCGGCGCGGAGTTCGATTTTCGCGGCGCAATTCGGGCAGCACAGACCGTCTAAAACGTAAGTCTTTCTCATAACAGTTTCCCCTTTTTAAATTGAATGATTGACAATTTATTCAATTAATAACGCAAAAAAATTTATCTGGATTCCCGGACGTGAAACAACCCTTGCTCGAAAACATTGCTGACATGTTCGTCGTCAAGGGAGTAATAGACCACCTTGCCGTCTTTGCGGTTTCTTACGAGGCGCGTCTGGCGCAGTTGGCGCAGTTGATGCGAAACGGCCGATTTCGTCATGCCGAGAAGAAAAGCTATATCGCAAACGCACATTTCCGAATGTTGCAACGCGCATAGTATTTTTACGCGGGTAGAGTCGCTGAACACCTTGAACAGGTCAGCCAAATCCATCAGAATATCTTCGTCGGGCATTTTTTTTCGGACTTCCGCGACTACTTCCTCGTGAATCGCGTCACAGTCGCAACGGTCAAGTTCAGCCGTTTGATATGTCATTTATCGCGCCTCCAATAATTGAATGATTGAGTTATCATGCAATTATTTTATGGCGCTCACTTCTGCTTGTCAAGTATTATTTCCAGTTAGGAGAAAAATCTTGTCAGCACTAAAAAATATTGGTCAAATATGTGACGCTCAAAACACATGTGAAGAACGACATTGCTGTTGCGGCCTCCTTAGTGTTTCAGCGCGAGGAGTCTCCCGATAAGGTCCCCTCGTCCCGCCTTCAAGAGGGCTTCTCGGGCCAAGGCATGGTTTTGTGCCGCCCGGTGCTGGAGAAGGGCCCGCTGCATCCCCCGTTCCCGCGGGTTTCGGACGACGACGACCTTTTCCCCGGTGAAGGGGTCGAGGCCCGTGTAGTACATGCAGGTGGCGAGGCTGCCGGGGGTCGGAACGAAGTCCTGGACCTGCTCGGGGCAGAACTCCAGCTCCGCCGCGAACAGCGCCAGCTCCACGGCCTCGGGAAGTCCCGTGCCAGGGTGGCCGGTCATGAAGTAGGGCACCAGGTACTGCTTCTTTCCCAGCTCCTGGTTGGCTGCGCGAAAAAGCTCCATGAACTTCCGGTAGCGGTCCAAGTCCCCCTTGCGCATCACCCGCAGCACCAATGGGGACGCGTGTTCCGGGGCGACTTTCAGCTGCCCGCTGACGTGATACCGGCACAGCTCGGTCAAAAACTCCCGCCCCCCTTCGCCGTCCGCCAGCAGGTAATCGTACCGCAGACCCGAGCGCACGAACACCTTTTTGACCCCCTTCACGGCCCGCGCCTCGCGCAGGAGTTCCAGATAATCGGCGTGGGAGGTGTCTATGTGCCTGCAAGAGCGCGGGAACAGGCACTCCCGGTTTCTGCAGGCCCCTCGCCGCGTCTGCCCCAGGCAGGCCGGATGACGGAAGTTTGCCGTGGGCCCGCCGATGTCGTGGATGTATCCCTTGAAGTCCTTCATGCGCGTCAGATTTTCCACCTCTCTCAGGATGGAAGCGTGGCTCCGGGCCTGGACGATTCTCCCCTGGTGAGCGTGGATGGCGCAGAAGGCGCAACTGCCGAAGCATCCGCGATGGCTGGTGACGCTGAACTTCACCTCCGACAGGGCGGGAACGCCGCCGAGTCCGTCGTACCGGGGATGCCACTCGCGGGTGTAGGGCAGGTCGTAAATCTCGTCCATCATCTCCTCCGTCAAAGGCAGGGCGGGCGGCAGCTGCACCAAATAATTTCCACGGGGCTGGGGTGAATTGCGGGTCTCGTACCGTTGAATCAACGTCTTGCCTCGAAGGGGATCCTGCTCCAGGGACGCCAGGCGGAAGGCTTCGGCGAAGGCCTTTTTATCGCCCTTCACAGCCTCCCAGGAGGGAAGCTCCACAAAGGAACTCAGATGTCCGATGTCCTCCGTGACGTAGCAGGTTCCGGGAACGTCCAGCAGGGCGTCCGCCGGATATCCCTCGTCGAGAAGCCTCGCAATTTCCAGGATCTGACGTTCTCCCATCCCGAAAACGAGAACGTCGGCCTGGCTGTCCAGAAGAATGGAGCGCCGCAGCGTGTCCGACCAGTAGTCGTAGTGCGCAAAACGGCGCAGGCTGGCTTCGATTCCACCCACAACCAGGGGTACGCCGCTGCCCCAGATCTCCCTTATTTTCTGGCAGTACACGATGGTGGCCCGGTCGGGACGCAGCCCGGCGCGCCCTCCCGGAGAGTAAGAGTCCGAACTCCGCGTCTTTTTGCCGGCCGTTCGTTTGTTCAGCATCGAGTCCAGGTTTCCGGCCCCCACCAAAACTCCCAATCTGGGGCGCCCCATGACCGTGAAGTCCTCCGTTCCCCGCCAGTCGGGCTGCGCGACGATTCCCACGCGGTACCCGTGCCGCTCCAGCAGCCGCCCGATAAGGGCCATGGCAAAGCTGGGATGGTCCACATAAGCGTCCCCCGTGACGAACAGGAAATCGAGGGTGTCCCACTCCCGCTCCTCCATGTCGGCCCTGCACACGGGAAGAAAACGAGAGGCTGTTTCCGCAAAATTCCCTGACCGGATGGTGTCTCCGTTCAATTGCTGTCCCGATCGCGTCGATTTCATCCAGCACCTCGCCGCCGTGCCGCTAGGGCAATAAAAAATAAAAAAAAGCTCGGGGCTTCTCCTTCTCCCCAAGCTCCTCTATTTTGCCTCGTCTCACAACTTCATCGCTTTTTGAATTATTGCTTCTGCAATGGTCGGGGCGAGAGGATTTGAACCTCCGACCTCCTGGTCCCGAACCAGGCACGCTCACCAGGCTGCGCTACGCCCCGTGGAAACGAAAGGGATTCTAGCATTTATCCATACTGAAGTCAACTTCCATTACTGAAGTCAACTTCATTACTGAAGTCAACTGGTTACAGTACAGTGGGAATGTAGAGATAATGGGCTAAAGTATAAACCAAAGTTATACGATAATATAAGTATGAGCGCAGATTACAGTCGTCAACTGAGTAAAGAATATGAGCGAGCGTT
>JAISMH010000023.1 GCA_031276855.1 Synergistaceae bacterium | reverse complement strand
CGACCCGCCCGTCACGTTCGAGTCGATCCCGGAAGAGAACCGCCGCATGTACAACGAGCCGCCTGACCCGGTGGTGGTGGAAAAAGGCGGCGGCTGCGACGCGGGCTTCGGCGCGGGAGCGGCGATGCTGGCGCTGCTGGCGGCGTGCCTGGCCGCGCGGAAAAGCGGCAGGCGGACTGTTTAGTTCAAGCTGTGTCGAATTCGAGTCGGTTCGAGCGCTGCCCGGCACACGCCGGGCAGCGCTTTCGTCTCGCCCGGGCATTATCGCAGACGAGCGGCGGCCCGCGTCCGTCTTGTTCGCAGAACGCGCCTTTTTCTGCTACAATATTTTGCATTGTCAGCGGAGTTTGGGATATTTGCCGTTCCGATTTCTTACAGGAGGTCTCGCATGTATCAAAAAGCAGAAGCGTCTCAAAAAGCAGAAGCGTATCGGAAAATAGAAGATTTGGCCCGCAAGTACGCGCCCGCGGTGACGGAGTGGCGGCGCGCCATACACCGGTGCCCCGAACTCAGCACGCAGGAGGAGAAGACCGCCGCCCTGGCCGCGGAGGTTCTGACGGGCCTCGGCGTCGAGGTTCGAAAGAACGTGGGAGGTCACGGGGTCGTCGGCCTCCTGAGGGGCGCGGGGCAGGGGGCCGGGAAGACCGTGGGCCTCCGCGCCGACATGGACGCCCTGCCGATGCAGGAGGATACGGGCCTTCCCTTTGCCTCCGAGACGCCGGGCGTCATGCACGCCTGCGGGCACGACACGCACACGGCCATGCTGCTGGGGGCGGCCTGCGTCCTGACGGAGCTGAAAAAGGACCTGCCGGGAGCGGTGAAGTTCATTTTTCAGCCCGCGGAGGAGCTGAACCCCACGGGGGGAGCGCCGGGGATGATTCGGGACGGCGTGCTGGAGAACCCGCGTGTGGACGCCCTCTTCGCCCTGCACGTCTGGCCGGGGTTCGAGACGGGAAAGATCGCCTCGCGCGCGGGAGCCCTGATGGGCGCGTCGGATCGCGTTTTCGTGACGGTTTCGGGCAGGACCTCCCACGGCTCCGCCCCGCACCAGGGCGTCGACGCCATCGTGATCGCCTCCCAGATCGTGGGGGGGCTCCAGACGATCGTCTCCCGCTCCGTGGCTCCCCTCGATTCCGCCGTCGTCAGCATCGGGACGATTCGGGGTGGGTACCGCTACAACGTCATCGCGGACTCGGTGGAGATGGAGGGCACGGTTCGCACGCTTTCCCCCGGCACGCAGGAACAGATGCCCGGCCGGATCGAGCGCGCGGCCCAGGGCTACGCGCGGGCGCTGGGCGGGGACGCCGCCGTCCGCTACGTGCGCGGCTACCCGCCGACGCTGAACGCCCCGGAGCTCTTTCAGATTGCCTCGGCAGCGGTGACGGACTCGATGGGCGCGGAGCATCTCGTGAACATCGAGAACCCCGACCTCGGAGGAGAGGATTTTTCGTTTTTCGCGCGGGAGCGTCCGTCCCTGATGGCGTGGCTCGGCTGCCGCCCCGCCGGAAAGACGGCCGCGGAGACGGCCGTGCTGCACAACACCCGCTTCGACCCCGACGAGGCCTGTTTCCCTTGGGGTATCCGCTTCCTGGCCTCCTGCGCGGCGGATTTCCTGAGGCAATGACGCGGAAAACGGCGGAAAGGAGATGGTTGGCAGGGAGGTTGATATCGTGATTGATATCGTGATTGGTATTGCTGTTGCCTTTGACGTTGCTGTTGGGATTTCAACGCTGAAATGGAGGTCTCCAAACTATGAGTGAAACGTCGTCTGTCAAGCAAAAAGGCGGTTTCGAGCGATTTATCCGGGCAATCGAGATCATCGGAAACAAGTTTCCCCACCCCTTCTGGCTTTTCGTCCTGCTGTCCCTGATCGTCATCGGGCTTTCGCACTGGCTGGCCCAAAACGGAGTCTCCGTCACCTATCTGGCGGCGAAGGCGGGGGAGGCCCCTAAAGAAACGACCGTGAAGGTCGTCGATCTTCTGAATTACGACGCCATGCGCACGTTCCTGGCCGGTTTCGTCAAGACCTACGTCAACTTCGCCCCCCTGGGATTGGTTCTGACCATGATGCTCGGCATCGGGATCGTGGAGCAGACGGGCATGATCTCCGCCCTGATGCGCAAGACCATTTTGGGAGCCCCGAACTTTCTGGTGACGGCGGTCATCGCGTTCGTGGGCATCAACGCCAACCTGGCGTCGGACGCGGGAATAATCTTCACGCCCGTCATCGCGGCGGCCATCTACAAGGCGCTGGGGCGCAACCCCTGGGTGGGCATCGCCGTGGGCTACGCGGCGGCGACCGGCGGCTTCACGGCGAACTTCTTCGTCGCCGGGACGGAGGCCCTTCTGTCGGGCATCACGACCTCCGTCGTCGAGGGCGTGCCCTCCATTCCGCCCGGAACGCCCACCCACGTCCTGATCAACTGGTACTACATGGCCACGGCGACGATCGTACTCACCGTTCTGACGGTCTACGTCACCGAGAAATACACGATTAAATTTCTCGGCGACAGCGACGGAGTCCTGGACGAAGAGGAACTCAAAAAGCACGCCGTCACCCCGGCGGAGAACCGCGGACTCGCGGCCGCGTTCCTGACTCTCGTCCTCTACATCGCCCTGATCGTCTGGCTGACCTATCCCCAGGGCTCCCTCTTCCGCAACCCGAAGACCGGCTCTCTCCTCCCCTCGTCCCCGCTGCTCAGCAGCGTCATGCCTATTCTGTTTTTCCTGTTCTTCTTCGTGGGATCCGCCTACGGAATAGGCGCCGGAACCATCAAAAAAGGCGAGGACATCCCCAAGCTCATGGCGAAAGGCATCGCGGGCAGCATCGGATTTATCGTCGTCGTTCTGCCGGCCTCGCTTTTCGTCGATCTTTTCCGCATGAGCCGCTTCGACGTCGTTCTGTCGGTCAACGGCGCGGACTGGCTCAAGACTATGAACCTGGGCGGCATTCCCCTGCTTTTGATGTTCGTCGTACTCGTCACGATCCTGAACTTCTTCATGATGAGCGGCTCGGCCAAGTGGCTGATCCTGGCGCCGATCTTCGTGCCGATGTTCGCGCAGGTCGGATTTTCCCCGGCGCTCACCCAGGTCGCCTACCGCGTGGGAGACTCGCCCACCAACATCATCACGCCTCTGTCCTACTACATGCCCGTGATCATCGGGCTTTTGGAGCAGTATAAGAAGGACTCCGACACGGAGGTGGGCATCGGCACGGTCATCTCCATGATGATACCCTACACGATCTTCTACTTCATCGGGTTCACGCTGCTTCTGATCCTGTGGTACGTGTTGAACCTGCCTCTGGGGCCGGGGGTCTCCGCGTTCCTCACGCCGGCAGGCTAGAACATTTCAGGCTCAGGGGGCCGGAGCAGATTCGCCCGTCCCCTTGTTCCCTTCCGGCTTCCCGCGCGGTCACTCCGGAACTTTGCTCAGTGTCAGCGCGGCGAACTGACCCGCGATCCGCAGGGCGGCCAACTTGATCTCGTCGGGGAGCGGGGTGCCCGCGGACAGAGCCATGAACCCCGCGAGCAGGTCGTCGGTCCAAACGGGGAAAATATAACGCATAGCGGACATTTCCGGCCACGGCGGCGCCATGAGTTCGGAAATGTCCGTTTTGCTCAGGTCGAAGAAAAATTTCCGCTCCTCCTGCGCCTTGCGAATCGGGGGGATCGTCAGCAAAAGAGGCTCGAAGGACACCGGCAGATCCTGCCTGAGGCAGGCGGCGGGGATGTACCCGGCTTTTTCCTTGTCCCAGATGACCAGGAAGCACTCGCCGGCCTCGGAGATTTCCCGGAAAATATCGGCGGTCAGAAGGAAAACGCCTTTTCGGTTTTTTTGCTTGCTCAGGGCGGATATGCCCGCGGCAAGCGAAAAGATCGTGAAGGACTCGGACGAGATCTGGAGTTTCTTCTTCCCGCTCTCCGCGCGCAGACGGTAAATGGACAGGGCGCACCGCGCCAGTTCCCCTATGAGTTCCATAAAATTCAGCGTTTCGCCCATCGGTTTTCTGTCCCATTCGGTAACGCAGAACAGCCTCTCGGACTCGTCGGCGATGGGCATCACCATTTCGTAAGGCGAGGAGTCTTCCCGCGTGAAAACGGGGACTGCCGAAAGGATATTCTGCGCGTAGATCCCCTCTCTCGGGGGCGGAGTGCGTTCGTCTCCCTCCAGAAAAGCGAGGCTCCTTCCGTTGTCGCGGAAGATGGAAATCGAGTGCGGAAACAAACTTTCGCGCACGACGTCCGTCAGGAACGCCGCGTAGTAGTCGAGGGGCATGGGCTCGAAAATGGAAGCCAGCGTGTTTTTTGTCGCCAGAATCGTATAGGACAGGTGAGACAGGCGTTTGTCCATGTCCTCGATCTGCCGGTGGTCCTGCCAGAGGGACAGGAATCCCGCGTAGGGTTTCAGATCCCGGAGCAGGTCGTCGTCGGCTTTTTCCCGAAGAAAAATGTAGAAGGCCCAGGAAATGCCGCGGATACGCACGATCCAGGGCCATTCGCCCTCGAACGGAGCCTGGCTCACCTCGAATTTCTCGCCTATGGGCCGCACAGGAAACACGGCGGCCGCTTTGGGGGCCCAGCCGTACAGAATCAATTCCGTCGTCTGCACCCCGACCGCGTCGATGATTTCCAAATCGGAGTCGCCGGGATGCGTGACCAGCGCGGTTCCGACCCTCGGAGTCAGAAAATCCATCAACAGCTTCAAGGCCCCTCCGGACAGGATAAAATTCATTTGCTCATAGAGCTTCTCCAAGACCCATCACCTCCGCCATGAATATTATGCCATTCTTTCCGCTCTGTCTACGACTCCATGCGTTTTTCTGCCGCCGTCCGAAACAGGATCGGCGCCGCAAAAACCTTGCCGCGGAACGCGCCATGGAACGCGGATTTTTTGTGACGCCTCATTGTTCTTTTTTTCCCCTTTTTTTCATATGGAATTGCAGGTCTTCGGAGACGTTCTCCAAATGGAAGGCCAGCGCCTCCACCGCCGCCGTCAGGTCTTTCGCGCGGACGGCGGCGAGGATGATGCGGTGCTCCTTCTGGGCATGGCCCCGCATGGATTCCAGATACACGCGGACATAACGATCCACCTGACGGCGCAGCCTGGCGATCCCGTCGAGCGTCAGAGGCCGCCCCGCGGGCCCGCAGAGCAGATTATGAAACGCGATGTTCTGAGCCCGCCAGCTCACGCCGTCGGACTGGGCGTCCATTTCGTCCAGCAGACGGGCGGCCGCCTCGGCGGCCTCCGAAGTGATGAAAGGAAAGGCGATGCGCAGAACCCCGGTCTCCAGAGACACCATCATCTCGTAGATCTCCCGGACATCTTCCGCGCAGAGGCCCATCACGACCGCGCCCCGCCGCCCGCGAAAATCGACGAGCCCCTCCATTTCCAGAAGGCGCAGAGCCTCCCGCAGGGGAATGGGGCTGACGGACAGACGCTCCGCCAGCTGACTTTGATACAACGCCTCGCCTTCCGCGAGAACGCCCTGGTAAATGGCCTCGCGCAGGATGTTCGCGATGTAGTACGGCGCGGCGTTCTCCTTCATGTGAACGGGGATGAGAAGCCTCAGAGGATCCTCTTCACAGCTGCCTTCCGAGTTGCACGGATCGATATTTTCCACTTTCGACGCCAGCCTTTTCAAAGCAAAATTAAAAGCTGCAAATTAAAAGCTGCAAAATTAAAACACCAGAACGGCGTACCCTGCGCGATATGAATTTCCGTAACCGTTCAAACCCCGTATACCATCGGACTACACGAGTCCCACAAAAGAACCGATGTAGGGAATGACATGCTGCATCCAGGTCTCGAACCTCTTCGCCGAGGTCAGCTGCGCGATGGTGAAATAATCGTCCGCCGTGCCCCCGAAAGAGTCGCTTTCCAGCGCTTTTTCGTACGAAAGAGTCGGAAGGACGTAGATCAGTTCCCCTTTGTGGCGCGCGGTCGCGCCTCGGGGCTTGCACCCCAGGGCCGTGGTGCCGCCGGCGTGCTCGAAGAAGGTGACGGCGTATTCCACATCGCCCAAAAGCCCGGCGGGAAACTGAATGCGCCGCTTGCGCGCGTACTCGCTGCCCAGCAGTTCCTTGTCGCTGTCCATGGACACGCGGCACGTTATCTCGCCCAGCAGGCCGAAGTGACGGACGTAACCGACGAACCGGCGGTCCAACCCCTTCATGCGGGGATCTCCGTTTCGGAGGTTCAGGGGGTTGTCGGCGTCCTCGCGCCAAAGCTCGTCGATGAAATCCGACCCGTCCTCCTCGCAGAAAGAGAAGCCCAGCAACATTCCCGCGGCCATGACCTGGAGCGGCCGATGCCACCGCGCGGGGAACGCATTGGTCAGTTTGCGGACCACGCCCGTCTTGAACAGGTCTTCCGCGTTCCGGCGGTTTTCGGTGAAGGGAATGCCCTCTTTCGTGACAACGCCCTCCTCTTTCTCCGCGAGGGGAAAGAAGGGGCGGAAAGCCCCCTCTCCCTTCACGCCGTCCGTGACGTCCGCGATCCACAGACAGGAGCGCTTGTCCTCGCCCAGAAGGGACAGCTCCCCCTTGTCGGAGACGAGCGCGGGGGTGTGCAGCGCTTTTTCGAGCGCGGCCGCGAACTTCCACAGGCGGGGCTTGAAGGACGCGTACACGGCGTATTCCGCCAGAATGCGCTGAACGTGAGGCAGCAGGTCGGAGAGGCAGTACTCGGTGCTTTCCCCTCTTTTTTTCCCCTTGAGGGAGAGCTTGCGCTCCATGTTCTCCAGCCAGTTCAGGCGTATCATCTTTTTGGAGTTCTGGCCTTTATTGAAAATCACGATACGCGGAGACATCCCCTTGGTCCATATCTGAAGCGCCGCGTTCTCGTCCACATCATAGGAACTGATGATTTCTCCTTTGTCGTCCATGGCAGATCCTCCCGAATTCTCTTTTTCTACCCAAACCGTCGGATTTGTATGCACAAGTTTAGCATAAGAGGGAAGCGGCAGGACACACAAGCGCAACAAAATCATTGCCGTGCGGTAAAATCAGGCAACATTAATAAACGAAACGGTTCAGGAAGAGAAGATTCACGAAGAGAAGATTCAGGAAGAGAAGATTCAGGAAGAGAAGATCCAAAAAGCGAAGATCCCGAAAGAAACGCGTTAGCGAAGCGGCCAAAATTTTGCAGGAGCCGCGGACAGGCATTGAGTCAACGACCCCTGCGCCCTGCCTCCCGTTACGGGTCTGACGGCGGCAATATATCCCCTCTCGCATCCCCTCTTACGGTCTCCCGTTTCATGGATTTCAGGAGGGCCGTGACGCTGGTCTCGAAGAGGGGCGCCGCGTCGGCGTACTGGCCCGCCAGACTGAGCCCGAAATGAAGATGAGGCCCTGTGACGCGCCCCGTCACGCCGCTCTCGCCGATCGTCTGGCCCTTCTTCACGCGGTCTCCCTTCTTCACTTTCACCTTGTCCATATGGAAAAAGAGGCCGACGACCCCGTTTCCGGCGTCGAGATAGACGCTCCTGCCCGCGTAGTAGTGGTGCCCGGTGAGGACGACCGTCCCCGCGAAGGGCGCCTTGACGGGCGTTCCCACCGCGGCCCGAAAGTCCGTCCCGGCGTGACAGCCCTTCGGCACATCGTTATAGACGCGGCGAAGTCCGTAGCCGCTGGTGAACACCCCCGGCACGGGGCGCTCGAACGGCGTGGTCCACCGGCGCTCCGCCGTCATCGTCCCGCGCGCGGCGGCGGCCAGCCGGGCCTCCTTCCGAATGCGGGCTATTTCGGACTTTGGCGGCGTCACCATGCGCCCCTCCACCGTCAGCTTTTCCTCGGGGTAGGCCCTCTCCTTCAGCGTCACCGTGCGCTTCACCTCAAACCGCTCCCCGTCCTGGGTGAAGGCGAACTCCAGAGGGTAGTCGCCCGGCCTGACGTCGCGCACGTAAGAGCCCAAAAGCCCGTAGGAGACGACCCCCTCCCGTCCGGACTCCACGTCGAGAGAGATCGTCCGTCCCATCCACGTCAGAGCCGGACTGTCGAAGGACGTATTCGACGACAGCGCCACGACGAAGGCCTGCCCCACGTCCCAGCTCTCCGGGTACGTCACGAAAGCGGACGCGCGCGCGGCCGACGCCCCAAAGACGACAGACGGCGCCGTCAGAAACAGCGCTATGCCGATCCGAAGCAAAAAGCCCCAAGGTAAAACGTTTCTCTTCTTCATTATTTTTTTCATTCGTCTCTTCTTACGATTCTTCTATGCGCCGGATCAGAGCGCAGACCAGAGCGCCCACGCGGGCCGCGGCGGCCTCCATCGCCGCCAGCACGCCTTCCTCCGTGAGCTTCTCGTTTCCCGAGGCCCCCGTGCCGGCCGCCTTGTTGGCCACGCAGGAAATGACCGCGTTCTCCATGCCCATCGCGTTCGCGGCGATGATCTCCGGGACCGTGGACATTCCGACGACCGACGCCCCCATAAGCCGGGCCATGCGGATTTCCGCGGGCGTCTCGTAACTCGGGCCGGAAAAGGCGATATACACGCCCCGCGAGGCCGAAATCCCCAGCCGCGAAGCCTCGCTCTCGCAGAATTCGAGCAGGCGCGGGCTGTAGGCGCGGGTCATGTCCGGAAACCGCTCGTTCCACCGCGGCTCGGTCGGGCCCCTCAGAGGGTTGGCCCCCATGTGGTTGATATGGTCCTCCACCAGCACGATGTCTCCCGCGTCCAGCGATTCCCCGATTCCGCCCGAGGCGTTCGTGGCGATGTACTGCTCGACGCCCAGCATCCCCAGAACCCGCGTGGAGAACACGACATCCTCCATATCGTACCCTTCGTAGTAATGCACCCGCCCCTTGAGCAGGATCACGGAACGGCCCGCGATTTCGCCCAGAATGACCTGACCGGCGTGGCCGGGCGCCGTCGAATGCGGCCAGTGAGGAATGTTCTTCGCCTCGATAACCTTCGGACCGGCGACCTCCCCGGCCGCTTTCCCCAGGCCCGACCCCAGAACGACGGCCGTCCTGGGCTTGAACGACCCCGCCTCGGCCTTGAGATACCGCACAGCTTCCATTACTTTCTCAAAGCAGCCGCTCGCTTTTTCAACAGAACCGCCGTTTGCATCAGACATCACAAATTCTCCTCCGCAATGACCTTCTCGCTCTTTTTCCGCGGCTTCAGGCCCGCGGGTGAAATTGATCGTAAACGTCCCGCATTTCCCGGTCGAAATGGGCGTAGACCTGTGTGGTGATGATCGAGGAATGCCCCAGCATTTCCTGAAGCGTCCTCATGTCCATGCCCCTCGCCAGAAGGTGCGTGGCGAAACTGTGCCGCAGAATGTGCGGGTGCAGGCGGGACTGCGCGATTCCCGCCCCGCGCCCGCGCTTTCTCAAAATACGCCATATGTCCTGACGATTCAGAGGACGGCCCGAAAAAGACAGAAAAACACGGTTCTCGTCCTTCTGATGGCTTTTTTCGCGCAGGCGCGGACGCACGGAGTCCAGGTACTTCTTCACGCTTCCGGCCGCCGCCCCCAGGAAGGGGACGATACGTTCCTTGCTCCCCTTGCCCTTTGCGCGCAGAAGTTTAGCATAAAAATCGAGATCCGCCATCTTGAGAGAACAGATTTCGCTGACCCGGAGGCCGCAGCCGTAGCCCACCTCGAAAATGGCGCGGTCCCGCACGGACAGCGGCTTCTCGCCTCCGCAGGCGTCCAGCAGACGGTTGATCTCCGCCTCGTTCAGGATGCGCGGCTCGAGTTTCCTCCTGTCGGGCAGATCGGGCAGAGGCACGTCCAGATCGCGGGACTCCTCCAATTCCGCAAAATGGATCCAGGAGCGCATCGCGGCAATGCAGCGCTGCTGCGTGGAACGCTGTTTGCCCTCCTCGTCCATCTGTCTGCGGAACTCGCTGACGGCGGAAAAAGCGGGCGGGAAGGGAAGCACCCCCTTCGACTCGCAGAAACGCAGCCAATGCCTCAGATCGGAAGCGTAACCCTCGGCCGTGAGAGGACTCCTCCCCCGCTCGGCGACGAGGAAAGTGCAAAAGCGATCCACGGACTCCTCCGCTTCCCGAAGGTTCAGCCCGTTCCACCGGTCCCGGCCGCCGGGCTCCAATTCCCCGAGATCCAACCCCCCGGGCTCCAATCCTTCCTCATTCATCTCAGGCTCCGAAGCGGCCGAAAATGCGATCCACGTGCCTCAGGTAAAAATCGACGTCGAACAGAGAAGACAGCTTTTCTCCGTCGGCGGCGCCCTCGAGGCGCGCGTCTTTCTTCAGCAGGTCCAGAAATTTCCCCTCTCCGCGGGCCGTGCGCATCGCGTTGTCCTGCACGATCGCGTAGGCCGTCTCGCGGGAGAGCTTCGATTCGCCGAGCAGGGCGGTCATCACGCGCTGGCTGAAAATCAGCCCTCCGGTCAAATCGATGTTCTTCCGAATTCTCTCCTCATCGACGACGAGGTTTTCCACGATAGAGGCCATGTCCGAGAGCATGAAATGCGCCGCGTGAAAGGCGTCCGGCCAGATCACCCGCTCCGTCGAGGAGTGGCTGATGTCCCGCTCGTGCCACAGGGCGACGTTCTCCATCGCCGTCAGGGCATAGCCGCGCAGAAGGCGCGCCATCCCGCAGACCCGTTCGCACTTGATCGGGTTGCGCTTGTGGGGCATGGCGCTCGAACCTTTCTGGGCCTTGCCGAAGGGCTCGTAAAGCTCCCCCACCTCGGTGCGCTGGAGGTGGCGGATCTCCGTGGCCATGCGCTCGAGCCCGCAGCCCAGAAGGGCCAACGCGTTCATCACGGCGGCGTGACGGTCGCGCTGCAAAATCTGATTGGACACCGGAGCCGGCTTCAAATCCAAAAGCTCGCACACCCTCGCCTCGATCTCGGGAGGACACAGGGCGTAGGTCCCCACCGCGCCGGAGATCTTTCCCCGCGCGATCTCCGAAAGCGCGCCGCCGAGACGCTCGATGTCGCGCTCCAGCTCGGCGTGCCAGTTCAGGAACTTGAGCCCCAACGTCATCGGCTCCGCGTGAATGCCGTGCGTCCGGCCGATACAGGGCAGGTGTTTGTACCGCAGGGCCTTCTCGAAAACAGCCTTGTCGAGCGCAACCGCCGCCTCCCGCACGACCCGGAGGGAATCGCGCAGCATGAGGGAGGACGCCGTGTCCAGCACGTCGCTGCTGGTCAGGCCCAAGTGGAAATAACGCTCGTTTTCTCCGATATTTTCGGCGACGGAGGAGATGAAGGCGATGACGTCGTGATGCACGCTCTTTTCGATCTCCGCGATACGGGCGACGGAGAACGACGCCCTGCTCAAAATATCCTCGAGCGCGTCGGCCGGAATCCGCCCCTCTTCCTTCCAGGCCCTGCACACCGCGAGCTCCACCTGCAGCATCACGGCAAACCGATTCTCGTCGCTCCATATACGGGATATTTCGGGGGTCGTGTAACGGTCGATCACAGAGATTCCTCCTTGCAAAACAAAAATGATTGTTAGATTATCTCAGCAAGCATAGACATAAACTTCTCTTCACTGCAGCCTAAATCCGATCGTCGCTGAAAAGAAGCTATAACTTCTCTCAGAAAGACGCTCGTCTTCGTCTCTTTAGTGGGTAAAGCGCATAGTCATGCAATATTTTGCGAGACTTTATTGATACCGTAGTTAAAGTAAATGGATTCTAATATTACTCCGGCATGGATTCAACGCAAACAATTTACGTATGAACTTAGTAATTGACGCAAAGATAGAGACACATTTTGATATATTTCCATGCCGGATCAATATCTATATTTCCATGATGCCAATCTCCTTTAGGTAGTGATATGTCTCATCGTAATATGAATGAGGCCTCGTTGCGTCTGTGTCGCTTCCTCTAGGAATAAAGATGATCATTCCTTGCCTCGCACGTGTAAGCAATACACGATAAGCGTTTTTAAGATATAGAACATCTTCTTGCTTATTTATGTTCTTCCATGTTGAACCCTTAAAGCTGTAATGCTCAAAGTGGTCTTTGACAAAACGTAAATTAGCATCCCAACAAACTATTGTCCAATCGAGCTCTAATCCTTGGACGTCAAACTCTGTCGCCGTATCCTCCAGAAAGTAAGATGACCGAACATCTTCAGCATTATCCAAAAACCAGATTTTTGCGTCCACTTTGCTTTGCACCCATATACCAAAAGGGCGTAAGCGCCTTGCTCCAGAACTGGCAATGAGACCGTAACGTTCTGTACCCTTTGCTTGAGATTTAATCCATGCTTTAGCTTTGTCAATGTCCCTTGTTAACAAGATTGAGTAGTCTTTGTATAAATTAGTATATAGAAAAGTAGCGCTCTCTTTATCAACATCAAGCAATGATTTTACAAAGCCAGCTACATTTTCGCTTCTAAAAGAACGTAGGGACACTGCTAGATGCAGAGATTCAACAGCAGTATATCTTAATCCGCCGAAAAACTGTTTCATAGATGATCCGCGTGTATATTCACTATCCGTTATTTTTTCTGATATATATATGTCCCAGATAGAAAAATCTTTTTTTAAAGAATTAAACCACTCCAAGAGGCCGGCTTCACCTGTATTTATTTCTTGCCCACCACCAATTAAGCAAATAATAACAGCCCAATCTGTATGTCGATCCATTATGCTGATCAAAAACTCTGGTTCAGACATATTAAAGTTTGGCTTACCTTTTTTACGCGCCATAAAATCACAGAGCATTTTCTTAGTCCATGCTCGTTGTGCTTCATCAAAAATAGCAACTCTCTCATTTGGGGGCTTACTTGTAGATATGGCATCATCACGGAAATGGTGGATTATCTGAATAAAAGCCTTTGCCTTGGTTATTGCCTCCGACTTTTTTGTACCAAGGCGTTTGTGTTCGTCACGTGCAAGGGCTTCCTGCAAAACATTAACTAAAGGCTGATTGCCAGACAAAAATACGGCATGTTCGCTTTCGTTAAACTTATGACGTTCGTTCGCTATGTTTAGGCCAGCTAATGTTTTGCCTGCGCCAGGTACTCCAGTGATAAAGCAAATAGACTTTCTTTTCTCGCATTTGCTTTTTTCAATGATCGTGTTAATAGCTTCCGTGGTTTGTTTTAAGTTAATAGCATGCGCATCATTTTTGGAAATATCAGCAACACTATGTCCACGATAAAGTGCCTGTGCTGCTTCAATGATCGTTGGGGTGGGAGCATATTGCGAGTTTATCCAGCATACGGCATCAAACGATGCTGCTTTGTACTTTGATAACACAAGGTTAATTGCATTTATGAGATTATTTGGGTTACACTTGATGACTTCAAGTATACCGGGTTTCATTTCATAACAATTAATATCGTTATCTGGAGCTCTTGTAGCAATGAGGACTGGAACTAACAAACGATCATGGCTTGCCTTGTGGAAGTTTTGTAAGTCAAGCGCATAATCAATCACTTGCTCAATAGCATGTCTTGCATATTGATCGGCTCCAGTCTTAAACTCAAACAAGAAAATCAAACCGTCAGCTATGTAAACAGCATCAATACGCTTCCCGATACGTGGAATTGTATATTCGAATATAATATGCCCTTTCCCTATTTTGGATAAGGCTCCTTTGAGTATATCAATTTCATCAATCCATGCGTTACGCTGTAAATCCTCGAGAGAAAATGGATTATTTCGCGTCAATTCTCCAAGAATTGTGTCTCTATGATGACGTAAAAACGATTCTACACTCTCTGAGTAGAAAGCTCTATGCAAAACATCATCCTCCCAGGACAAATAATTAAGTTAATTACTCCGGCATAGAAATATCAAAATGCGTCTCTATCTTTGCACTAACCACTAAGTTCATACGTAAAGTGTTTGAATTATAGCAGTTTCATTTAACATAAGCAGTGTGTAACAATTAAGTATAAATTGAACAGTTCAAGCACAATCAATGCTGCGTACATTAGTTAAACTGCTCTAAATTCATGCTGGAGTAATAATAAAACAAAAACCCGGGCTCCGCCCGAACCCGCCAGGGGCCGGAGGCCCCTGGACCCCTTTATATCGAAGGCCCCTGGACCCCATTATTAAAAACGAGAGGGGGCCTTGAGCCAGGACGTTCGCGCGCCCGACAAAAACTCGTCATAGACACCGCTCGCGAAGTCGGGAAAGGTATAGTCGAACGGCACCCATTTCCCGAACCGAAAGCGCATCGTCACCTCGGCAAAAATGCCGCCGCGCAGATAGACGCGGTGCGCGTGATCCTTGGTCGAGGCCAGAACCAAACGCGCCCCGTCGATGTACCCCGGATCGATGTTGACGATACGGGGCGTCCGGCTTTTCGCCTCGACGGCGACGGCGGATTTTTTCCAGTCCGGCAGGCCCCCGGCGTCGAAAAGCCCCTCGAAACAAACGAAGCGCCGGGAAAGATTCGGGGCTATGCCGCGGTAATAGTCCGTTCTCGTGAACGGCACGGACGCGCCCTTGAACTCCGGCTCGCCCCAAAGAGCCCTCAATTCCTCGACCGCCCAGCTGAACCAGTCGAAGCCGTCGAAACTCTCCCCGGACGGATACAGCACACCCGCGACCAGCTTCACACGGGGCTCAGGCATTTTCTTCTCCTGTATTCTTTTCCCCTCTCGCTCCGGACCGCGGGGCTTTCCGCGCTTTCTGCCCGCGCGATGAGGCTTGAGGTGAGGCTTGAGAGTAGGCTGGAGGGGAGGCTTGAACCTGGCCGTCCCAAGGCGCGCGCCCCTCCGCGGAGGACAGTTCCCCGGCCGCGGAAAAACCGGCGCCCGGTGCCAAAAGCCCCATTGCCTGAGGCCCCAGGGCCTTCAATATTTCGTGTTCTTCCTTAGGAACTTCCACAGACGCCTCTTCGGGCACTCCTTCACGCGCTTCCTCTTCCGCCGGAAGGTCTTTCGTTTTCGTCTGCTTTCCGGTTCGAAGGGATTTTCGCGCCGCAGTCCCGGTCTTCTCCGCTTTCTCCGTCTTCGTCTTCACGGGGCTCTTCTTGAGCAATTTTTTTCTGACGCAGAGGTACCCTACAATGCCGTCCTCCCACTCGCAGGAAATCAGCGTGTTCTCGGCGGACAGAGCCGCCCGCTCTTCCTCTCCCATTTCCTCGATCTCCGCCTTTTCATAGCGGCGGTACACACGTTTCCCCTTGTCGAGTATGGTCATCCACGCCTTGCCGAGGGCCGCCCACCACGCGATGTCGGCGGCCGCCAGAACGTCGCCGGTGCAGTCCTCCAGCGTGAAAATGTCGTCCTCCAGACGGCGGAACATCAGGGAGCGCGGCGAATCCCCGCTCCGCAGACTCACGAGAAACTCGTCTTTTTCGGGAAGGTCGCGGGGGAGTTCTCTCAGTTCCTCCCCGAACATCCGCTCCGCGGTGGGGTTGGGATAGATCCTCCTTCGCCTGTGCATCACGAGAGGCACGGGCGCCTCCCACCAGGCGGGGAGATCCGGGGCCTGGGACGCGATCGCCTCCCTCAGCGAGGACAGGCCGACCTGATCGTCCTCGACGACCAGCACCGGCAGTTCGTCGGGGTCCACATCGGCGTCGTCCGGCAGGGTAGGCCTGTCCGAAAAAAGCAGAGGCTTGAAGGCCCCCTCCGCCGCCAGCCTCGGGATGTCGGAGATCCGAACATCCGGGCTGTCGCGCTCGATCAAAAGCACCAGCTGATCTTTGGTGAAGACGACGTAGTCCCTGAAATCCCAGGACGGGAGCATGACGCAGTGATCCACCCCCGTGCGGTACATCGTGCGGAGCATCTCGGTCAGGTTCGAGTCCGGGGTCAGAATTTTGAGCGCCTGTTCGTGAAAAGCGTTCACCTCGCGTCACCTCCCGCCGAGTCTTCCGCAACATCCTCCATCAGCGCCAGCGCGAACTCGCGGGGGTCGAAAGGACTCAGGTCCTCTATTCCCTCCCCCAGACCGATATAGCGTATGGGTATCTTCAGGCTGCCGGCGACGGAAAGCACGATACCCCCTTTCGCGGTACTGTCGTACTTCGCGAGGATCACCGCGGACAGGGGCAGAATTTTGTTGAAGGTCACCGCCTGCGCGATGCCGTTCTGCCCCGTAACCGCGTCCAGCACCAGGACGACCTTCACGCGATCCGCTCCGGCCTCCCGCTCCAGAACGCGGTGAATTTTCTGAAGTTCTTCCATCAGGTTGTGCTTGGCGTGCAGCCTCCCCGCCGTATCGACGATCAGGAGGTCCGCGGACGAGGCCCGGGCCGCTTGCCACGCGTCGAAGGCGACGGCCGCCGAGTCGCTTCCCTGCTTTTGGGCGACGACCCTCACACCGGCGCGCTCTCCCCACACCTGCAGCTGTTCCGCCGCCGCCGCGCGGAACGTGTCCGCGGCGGCCAGAACGACCTTCTTCCCCTGACGCAGAAACTGCGTGGCCAGCTTCCCCGCGGACGTCGTCTTTCCGCTGCCGTTGACGCCGACCAGCAGCAGGACGAGCGGCGGATCGGCGGCCGTGAAGGGTTGCCCCATGCCCTCGACGGCCGAGAGCCGGTCGGAGATCATCGACACGAAGACCTCCCTCAGTCCGGCCTTCGTCGAAATGCCGCGCTTCCTCGCCTCGCTCTTCATTTCCCCGACGATGCTCTCGGAAAGCTCGGCCCCGACGTCTCCCGCGATCAGCCGCTCTTCGAGCTCCTCCCAGAAGGCCGGGTCGAAAGAACCGCCCGTAAAGAGCGACGCGATACCCCCGCTCCAGCGTTCTTTTACGCCTTTCAGACTTTCTTTCAGCTTCGCGAAAAAAGCCACCTCTACGAACCCTCCTTACCCGTCTGCGGCTCGCTTCCGCCCGGACGCGGCCGCCGCCCGCGCTGCCGCGCGCGGGGCTCGCGCAAAGCCCGAGGCGGGGCTCCATTCAGATCCCGCGGGACTTCGTTCGGGCTCCGCGGGGCCTCCTGACGCGCCGGGCCGTCGAGCCGGACGCGGGGATCGCCGAAACGCGCGGACTCCCGCGGCTTCGCGCTTTTCGGATACTCCCTCGGATTCTCCCTTTCGCGCTCGGTACGGCGCGCCGGCCCGGGCACGGCCGAAGGTTTCCCATCGCTCCAGGCCCTGCGCTTCTTCCCGCGCTTTTTCAGAAAGACGGCCTCTTCGCCGTCCGCTTTTTCAAGACCCGGCCGCCTGCTCAGTTCTCTTTCCGCAAGATGTTCCTCTATCGATATTTTTTCGGGCTTGGGGCTCCTGGCGGCCCTCGGCGGCTCTGCTTTGGGGACAGGCAATCTGGCAACAGGTAATTTGGAAACAGGCGATCTGGAAACAGGCGGCCTGCCGTGGCTGACCGCCGGCAAAATCGAACCGCTGTGCGCCAGTTCCGCCGGAGCCTCTTCTTTCCAGGGCTTCCCAGCCAGGACCGCCTCTTTGAAGTCCGGGAACTCGGCGACGGGCACTCCGACCTCCCGCCCCTCCGGGAAGCGAACCCTCACCATTTCCGTCCGCAGGTCGACCCCTTCGAGAACGTAGTTCCCCTGGGGCGTCCTGATCTTGGATCCCGGCGAGGGAAGGGAGCGCCACAGCCTGCTGTAGGTGGAATGCTCGTAGGCCATGCAGCACATCAGCCTGCCGCAGATCCCCGATATCTTGGTGGGGTTCAGGACCAGGTTCTGCTCCTTCACCATGCGAATGTTGATCGGGGTAAAGCGGTGCAGCCAATGACTGCAGCAACAGGGCCGCCCGCAGGGCGCTATCCCCCGGACGGTCCTGGCCTCGTCGCGCACGCCTATCTGGCGCATCTCGATGCGAATGTGAAATTCTTTGGCCAGGTCGCGCACATAGGCGCGAAAATCGACGCGCTGCTCGGAGGTGAAGTAAAAAAACAGCTTTTTTCGGTCCAGCGTGTACTCCACGTCCACCAGTTTCATCGGAAGCCGGTGGTTGGTCAGAATCTGCCTCGACCGGATCAGCACGTTCTCCTCTTCGGAGCGGTGTCTGCAATACTCCTCCATCCGGGCGCCGCCGGCCGCCTCGACGAACTCCACCTCCTGCAGCAGGGGTTCCGGCCCTCGGGTGTGTTCGTCGCCCGCCTCGTCGAGGCAGGCGGTCCGGTATTTCGCCTCCTGCTCCTGCGAAAGCGTTCCTCCGAGAACGCCCAGCTCCAGCCCCCGAAGCGTTTTAATGACGACCCAGCGCTCCGTTTCGGGAAGGGGCTCGCCGATATTCACCAAACCAAGGTAGCGCGGCTTACCGAACACCGCCAAATATAGGCTCAAAAGGAAGTTCCTCCTTGAGTGTAAGAATCAAAAGGTCGCACGCCATCGTCTGAGAAAGTTTTTTCTGCAGGACGAGCAGACGGAGCCTTTCCGCCCTGGCGGCCGGCTCCAGCTCCCCCTTTTCCAGAAGAAAAGAGGTCCATGAGGACAAAAGCCCCGCGATGTCGGCCTCCTCTTTCGCTTTTCCCATGCCTTCCAGCCACTCCAGCCATTCCGCCTCCGTCTCCGGCACGGGCGCGGCGCTGAAGGACAAAGGCGCCGCGAGGGTCGTGAAGCGCGAACGGCTTCGGAGGGTGGGCAGAAAATCGCTTCCCTCCAGCAGAAAGAGGAGGCAGGCGTGGGAGGGAGGCTCCTCCGCCGTTTTCAGAAGGCTGTTCGCCGCGTGAATCAGCAGTTTGTCCGCCGCCGGCACGACGCCCAGCCGGCGCTTCGCGGCCACGGGTTTCAGCGCCAATTCCCTGATCAGCGCGCGGCAATCCTCGATATTGGCCGCTTTGTCGAACTCCCCCGCCGCCGCCAGGTCGGGATGGCGGCCGAGATGCCGAAGACCGCTCCCGCCCTCCGGGTCCGGCCGTATCCAGCCCCGGCAGCCTTCACAACTGCCGCAGCCCCTGCCCGAGTCGCAGAGGGCCATGCGGGACATCGCGCTCAAAACGGCCTCCTGCCACGCAAGCGGCGCGGAGACGGCCCAGCAGTGGGGAACGGACCCCGACGTGAAGGTCTCCTCGACTTCCCGCCAGGCGGGGATCTCCGCGAGAAAAGCGGGGGCCTGGTTCATAACAGGAGCGATATCAGACACCCTTTGATCTCCTCCATCAGCTGCAGCGCCCGCGTTCGGCCGCCTTCCTGCCGAAAGACGCCCTCCAGCTCGGCCAGAGCGGTCTCGGCCTTCTCGACGGTGACGTACGTGCTGCGGTCGGTGCGCCGCCACTTCAAGTCCCTCTGCAAACTGAAATCCTTCATGGCGCGCGCCAGAAGCTCCCCGATAATGGCCTTGTACTCGACGAGCAGCCGCTCCGCCGGAAAAACAGACAGCTTGCCCGCGACGGCGTCGAGGCGCGCCAGAAGCTCCCGAACCTCGAATTCTTCGGTCATCTCCTCCATCGAGGCACCGAAGGACGGACGCGCCGGCGAGACGGCATACGCCGGGGAATGACGCCGCGAGCCGCCGCTGCCGCTGCTTTCGACCTTGCCCTCGGTACTCCGCTTGACTTTCACGCCGAATTTCTTCCGGGCCCGACGCCGGGCCGCAGACGCCGCAGGACGCACTCCTGAACGGCCTCGAACACCCGATCGGCGTCCGAGGCCGCGTCGAGAACGGCAATCCTCTCGGGGCGGCGCTTTGCCAGCTCCCTGTACCCCTGTGCCACGCGCGCCATGAAACCTTCCTTATCGAGCTCCGAATCGAGCTCCGACTCGATGCGATCCAGACGGCCTCGCCGCTCCAGACGCGCGCGGGCCGCCGGCGCGCCGATGTCCAGAAGAATCGTCAGGTCGGGAGTCCGGAAACGGCACAGATCCAAGAAGCCCTCCACCTCGCGGAGGGCGATCCCGCGCCCCCAGGACTGGTAGGCCAGCGTCGAATCCGTGTAGCGCTCGCAGACGACCCACCTTCCCGAGAGAAGCGCCGGCTCAATCTCCGCGTCCAGGTGCCCGCTGCGGTCCGCCAGAAAAAGAAGCAATTCCGTCCGGGACGTCACGGGAGATCCCTCCAGCAGAAGACGGCGCAGAAATTCCCCGCCGCTCCACCCGCCCGGCTCGAACGTGCGAAGGACTTTTTTCTGATTTTGCCGCTGATTTTGCCGCCGCTCCGGCTCTTTTTCCGGCTCTTTCTCCGTCCCGTCCAGCCACTCGCACAGGCGCTTCGCCTGGGTGCTCTTGCCGCAGCCGTCGATGCCTTCTATCGTGATGAACCGTCCCTCCGCGGTTTCCGCCGCACCGGTTTCCTTCGTCATTCGGCTCTCCCCGCGGGCGTCCGGCTCTTCGGCCTGGAGCAGACTCATTGTTCGGTCCCGTCCACGTCGATCAGGCGCCGCATCAGCCCCTCGACCACGTGATCGGACCGGGAAATCCGCAGCGTTCCTTCTTTAATGCGCCGGGTCTTGGTCTCGCTCAGAAACTCCTTTTCCTCGGGCAGGAGGGTGGGGGTCGGCCGGGTTTTGCCGTCCTTGCCCTTCTTTCCGCTCTGGGGCGTCCTGTCGCCCGCCTGCCAGAGCAGCTCGACGATCAGCTCGTTGTTGGCGTCCGCCGCGTCCATTTCCGTCAGCAGGCGCTCGAAGCTGTCGATGGACTTCCAGCCCCCGTCCACGGCAAGCTGGGAGAGGGAGTTCGTCCCCCCGCCCCGCACGACCAGCTCGCAGGTCCCCTCCGCTTCCTTCGGCACGACGACCTCGAAGTGTTTTTTCACGGGACCGCGCCGCCAGGGGCGCAGGGTGACCTCGACGTCCAGAGTACCGCCGGGCCGCGCGTCCGAAGACACGACCACGTCCTCGATCGCCAGCACCCGCGGTTCCTGCGTCATGGAGACGTCAAGCCGGAAGCCGATGGGAAAGACCTCCCTGAAGGGCTGGAGCAGAAACATCTCCATAATCGAGGAGGATTCTCTGAGAGCCTCTCCGCCGATCTCGGAGTCCGAAAAAAAAACGTTCGTCCGCGTCCATCCCGGCAGGAGGCCGCGCCCTTCCACGCGCAGGGTCACCGTCGCCGTGCCCTGCCCCTTCCGGCCCCATTGGTCGTCCAGCAGTCCGCCGTAGACCCCCTCCAGCAGCTTCGCCCCCAAAAAGGCGTCCGGAACGACGCGGAAGTTCTTCACGGCGCGCGCGTCCCGGCCGGCGTCGGCGTCCCTGAACACCAGAGTCGCCGCGATGGAGGGCGTGAAATATCCCCCGCGCCCTCCGATTCCGGCCGCTCTGTCCTGCGTCACCGTCCCCGTGAGGGCGACCGGCGAGGCCACCTTGAACGGGAAAAGCCTGCTGCCGACGACATCGTGGACGTAAGCGCGCGCCGCCGGGAAGTTGACGGCCCCCCGCTCCAGAAAGGAATGCCCGAAAGCCAGAAAGCGCCCGTCCCGCGAGGTCGCCGTCACCGTGCCGGTCGCGGCCATTTCGACATCGCCCCACGCCAAAAGAACGGAGACGGCCTCCCCGGGGGCGAAGGGAACGTCCTCCACGAGCAGATCCCCTCCGGCTCCGTAGGGAACCGCCTCCAAAGGAACGTCCAGAACCTCCGCGAGCCTGGAAACGGCGCCGCCGCTCAATCCCCCGACCATAAGCGGTGAGGAGCGGAAAAGCGCGGTGCTTTTTTCTTTTGCGTTTTTCTCTTTTGCATTTCTCTCTTGTGCATCTTTTTCTTTCGTATTTTTTTCCTGCGCGCCCCCCGTGTCCGGCAGGCCCTTCAGGCCGATCTGCCGGTCGGGGCGGGAGAAAACGGCGCACATCTCCCCGATGGGAGTCACCAAAGCCATCGTGTGGTCGCTGAAGTTCCACCCCACGCCCACGGCGCCCACCAGCTTTCCCCCGACGAAAACGGGCGAGCCGCTCATTCCCTGAGCCAATCCTCCAGTCCTGTTCTCCGGGGAGGGCAGCATACGGATCAAAATCGAGTTCTTCGGCTGCTCCTTCCCCGGAACCACGCTGACGATTTCAAGGGGCAGTTTGACGGGTTTCGTTCCCTTCAGAACCGTGAGCAGGTGGCCTTTCGCTCCGGGGCGCAGACCGGCCGGCGGAAGAACGGGCTGTTCCGGTGTGAACACGCCCGCCCCCGCCCCCGCCCCCGCCGGCGCGGAAACGCTCCACAGGCCCAGCGCCAGCAAAAGCAAAACCCAAAAACGCGGCCGTTCCGCAAAACGGCGCAGCCTGTTTCTGCCCCGTCTGTCCATTCGCCTATCCATTTTTGCGCCGGCGCAGATATCCCATGATAAACTCGTCGATATCGCCGTCCAGTACGCTCTGGACATTGCCCTTCTCCGCTCCCGTGCGGTGGTCCTTGACGAGCGTGTAGGGGTGAAGGACGTAGGACCGGATCTGGCTGCCCCAGGTGCTTTCTTTTTTGTCGCCGACGACGGCCGCCAGCTCGTCGCTGCGCTCCTGCATCGCCCGCTCGTACAGCCTGCTTTTCAGGACGTTCATCGCGACCTGACGGTTCATGTGCTGCGACCGTTCATTTTGACAGCTTACCACAATTCCCGTGGGAATATGGGTGATACGCACCGCGGAGTCCGTGCGGTTGACGTACTGCCCTCCCGCTCCGCTCGCGCGGAACGTGTCCACGCGCAGATCTTCGGCGCGTATGTCCACCTCCACATCGTCGGGCAGCTCCGGCGAGACCCCCACCGAGGCGAAACTCGTGTGGCGCCGGTGCGCGGCGTCGAAGGGCGAGATGCGCACCAGACGGTGCACCCCCTTCTCGGATTTCAGGTATCCGTAGGAGTATTCCCCCTCGACGAGCACCGTGGCGCTCTTGAGACCCGCCTCGTCGTCGGAGGAGGCCTCCAGCACCGTCGTTTTGTACCCGTCCCGCTCGGCCCAGCGGAGGTACATGCGCAGCAACATCTCGGCCCAGTCCTGGGAGTCCAGCCCCCCCGATCCGGCGTGAACCGTCAGGATGGCGTTCGAGCGGTCGTAGTCCTCGTCCAGAAGAAGCAGAAGCTGCCGGCGCGAGAGCGCGCGGCGAAGCTCCCGCGAGCGCGTTGCAAATTCCTCCTGAAGCTCCTCGTCTTCCTCCTCGCGCAGCATTTCGTCGAGGACGGTCAGGTCGCCGAGCTCGCGGCAAACCCTCTCCCACTCCTCCGCGCGCCCCGTGATGCCGGACAGTTCCCTCAGGATCTCCTGGCTTTCCTCCCGCGACCAGAAATCGGGCGCCGCCGTGACCGATTCCAGCTCGGCCGCGCGTGCCCTCGAGGCGGGCAGGTCAAAGACTGTCCTGCAGTTCCTGTTTCAGGGACCGCAGTTCTTCCAGTACGGAAACGTTGAGTACTCGGCCGGCGGAACGCCGCTGCGGCCGTTTGGATTCTTCTCGTTTGAATTCTTCGTTGACTTGCGTCATTGCCGATATTTCCCTCCGTCATTCTCTGCAGTTCACTCTGCTCTGCTCTGTCGTTCGGCGGATTCGAGGTCAGCAGACCACGGTCGTCCGGATTCCCCAGACGCCGCTTTCGCCGCCCGCTCCCAAACGCTCGAAAAAGGCCTCGGCGGGCTCCCACGGAAATTCTTCGCGGAAAGCCAAAAAATCCCCTTGCTCGAGTTCAATTTCAAATTTGTGTTTTTCCCCTCCTCTGACGCGGAGAGGTTCGAGACAGTAAAAGGCCTCCGCGGCGAAGGAGGGCTGTTTTCCCCGGATATCCGGGAGTTCGGCAAACAGCACGAACGCGGCGGCCTTTCGTGCGCTCCGAAGGGCCTCGATTCTGCCGGCGCAGCCCGGCGCCGTCATCAGGTTGAAGTCGACGCAGCGCCCGCGCGACACCGTGCTCCACTCTCCCTCGAACGCGTCCTGCTCGAAGGGACGCAACGTCCGTTCCCTGCGAAATCCCTCCGTCTCGTGAACCAGACTCACCCCGCCCTCCAGGATCATCAGGAGCCGGTGAAAGCCGGGCAGAGGCGTGAAGGGGGACTCCTCCAAATCGACGCGGGCCGTGCTGACGCGCCACAAAAAATCCCGGCGCCCGTAGTCCGAACCCGGCGGCCAGAGGGCCAGCTGAGTCGTCGTCCCCCCGGCCCAGGTCCCGACGGGCTGTTCATCCCTGCGGACAAGTTCTATTCCGGCTTTCATGTTCGAACCTCCTTTTTATAATGTCAAAGATACAATTGCGCTGAAGGCCCTGTTCAGGAGAGGCCGTAAATGTCGAGCGCTCCCGTTTCGTCCCACTTGAGCAGCAGCACGAAGGGCTCCCGGATCTGGACGCTCGTGCGGACCGGCCGAAGCGGGGCGTTCCGTTCGTCCAAAATATAATAGGTGAAACGCGTCCGGTCCATGAGGCGGAAGTCTTCCCTCAGAGCCGCGGCGTCGAAGGGAAGTCTGCGGATTTTCGTCCCCGAATGTAGAGCGGCCTCCCACATCCGGCGGTCGGATTCGGAGAGCAGCCCCAAAAAAACGCCGCTCTCGTCGCCCGGCGCGGCGTCTTTCCCTTCGGCGCCGCCGGACTTCGGAGGGGAAGGCGGCGAGCGGAAGCCCGGCAGCGCTTCCAGACGAACCTCTCCCGTCTTCAGGTAGTCTTTCAGGGTGAGCCTCACTCTTTTACTCATGATCACACCTCTTGAGAAATTCAAGCGCAATCTTCTCGTAATCGCGCGCGCCGTTGCTCGACGGGGCGTAGGCGAACACGGAAGCCCCGACGCTGCCCGCCTCGACCAGGCTGACGTTCTGCCTCACGTACGTTTCGAAAAGAAGAGGACCGAAGAAGTTGGAGATCTCGGCCGCGACCTCCCGGTGGATAAAGACGTTGGGGCTGTGGCGGGAGAGAAGAATCCCGAGAAGCGCGAGGTTGGGGTTCAGCCGCTCTCTGAAGAGAGGGATGGCGTTGTTCAGAAGCCTCAGGCCCGACAGGCTGTAAAATCCTCCGTCGATGGGAACGAGAAGACGGTCGGAGGCGACGATGACGTTCCGCGTGAAGACCCCCAGCTGGGGAGGGCTGTCGAAAAAGACGAACTCGTAGCGGCCGGGATCGACATTCGCGAGCGCTTCTTTCAGCAGGGTGTCTTTCCCGATCTGCCCTTCGGGGTGCAGCTCGACCATGACCAAATCGAGCGCGCTGGGGACGATGTCCACGCCCTCCTTTCGGACCACGGCGTCGTCCCACTGCGCGGCTCCGGTCAGGAAATCGAAGACATACGGCTGGTTTTCCGCGACCTCTATGCCGAAACTCGAGCTCAGATTGCTCTGGGGGTCCATGTCGACGACCGCCACGCGCCGTCCCGCGCGCGCAACGGACACGGCCAGATTCTGGCACGCCGTAGTTTTTCCGACTCCGCCTTTAAGATTGCAAAAACCGACCGTGAGCAAGGTCCCACTCCCCCTCGGGCTCGAATTCTCCGCAGCGTCCGCTACCTGACGGCAGGAGAGGACTCCGCGGCCTGTTTCATCGTGATTTCGAGCTTCTTCACGAAATTTTCCACCTCGGCGTTGGGATGCACGAGCAGACTCGCCTTATATTTCTCGAGGGCCTCGGAGAAAAGTCCGCTGTTGTAGAGAGAATTGCCTTCCTTGATCAGGGCGTTGGCCTTTTGCACGGCCTCGTATTCCCTGAGCGGAATCTCGACCCTCTCGATCCAGTCTTTCAGCCGCTTGTCTTCGGAAATGGCGTAACTTTTACGATAGGCGATCAGCGCCTCACGGTACAGGCCCTCGGTGTAGAGGCTGTGGCCCATGCGCTGAAAGCGCAGCGCGTCGGCGCGGGTCCCGATCCCGAAGTCCTCGGAAGAACGGATGTCCTGCGACGACGGCTTTCCCACAATTCTTCTCAGCGCGGAAATCTGTCTGTTCGCCTCCGCGTCCGGCCACAGCGCCTGGCTCTCCATGTAGCGGAGCAGGGCCCGAGCGTTGTCTTTCCTCTTCTGCAAATCGGCGCCCTCTCTGCGCAGAGACGCGGCCCGCGCCTTGCGCTCCCGGATCACCCCTTCGAGTTCCCGGGCGTGCCCCGCTATATCCGAGTCGGCCTCGAGTTTCAGGCTTTCCTTGTATTTGTCCAGAGCGTCCTGCAGGCGCTCACGGGCCTCCAGCTCGCGTCCCTCCCCGATGAGGACTTTGGCGCGCTCCATGGACAGAAGACGTTTTTCGATGCGGTCGATGCGCTGCACAACGGAATCATCCGAAGCGATCGTCAGGATTTTCCTGTAAAAACCGAGGGCGTCGGTGAAAAGGCCCTCCTGATCGTAACCCGTGGCGGTATCCCTCAGCCACTCTATTTCCTGCGCCTTGAGCCGCATCGCGTCGACCTCTTTTTCCAGGACGCCGATGGCCTTTTGCGTTTCCTCCGCCGGCCACGCGGCGTGAGAACGGCGGTAAAGCCTCAGGGCTTCGACAAATTTTTTCGCGTTTCGCAGGCTCTCCGCCTCCGCGGCGAACCTGCGGGCTCTCTCCGTGCGCAGGTGGCTGGCGAGCATCGCTCGGACCCCCTCCGCCAGATCGGGACTTTCAGGGTCGATTTTCGCCGCCGTCCTCGCGCTCTCCGCGGCCTTGTCGTAATCCTTCTCCCCCCATTGGCTCTGCGCCTCCAGCCACTGCTTCCAAGCCCTTTTGCGGCGGTTCGACTCGTCGACCTTCGACCGGGAGACAGGCACCCGGACGGTCTCGCTTCCTCTTCCCAGAACGAGGCCCTTGTCGTCGGTGACGACGACGGAAATCTCCGACTCTCCGACCTCGCTGCGGACGATAGTGACCTGCGGCTCGTTTCCGCCCTTGACTATGCCCGTCGCCGCGTCGGTGTCCCAACGGATCCGAAGCCGTTTTTCATCCGTGTACGCGGGCGTGAGTTGCAGCCTGAAATGGGCCGGTTCCCCCACGACCGCCTCGGAGATCGGAACGTCCTTTTTTACGGCGGGATCCCACAGCATGAAGGGCTTTTCATCCACGCGGACGATGCCGACGGAGAACTCCCTCGCCGTCAGCGAGATCTCGGCGGAGGCCAAAATCTTCCCGTCGGCGCCGACCGCCGAGGCCAACGCCGCTATCGGTTTCGTGTCGTAAGGTATGAAGCGGCACTCCAAGCCGCTCCTCCTGAGAAGAATGGCCTGAGCGTTTCCCCTGAACGACCACTCGTACGCGATACCCGGTCTCTCCGCCTCTTCTCCGGCAAGGGTGAGAACCACCTCGCAGCCGATATACGCGTCTCCCTGCTGCTCCACGCGGAAAAGGCCGGCCCCTTCCGCGGCGCCGCACAGAACAAGAAGCGCCGCGGCCAAAAGCGCCGCCTTTACCCCCCCGTGTCTCGCACCTCTTTTGTCCGCGCCGCCGCGGAATTTCCCCGACGGCTCACGCAAACACAAACCCTGCAAAAATAAATTATGCAAAAATCATTCCCCCTGTACTTTAATCTTGATTCTACGTCATCTGAACCGGAAAATCCACGGGATGGCACCCCCGTCGCAAATGCCCCGGCGCGGCCGAAGCGTCAGAACAGCTTTTTGAACTTGTCGAAAAACCCTTCCTCCCCGGTGTTGACGGGAACCTGCATCTCGGAGGCCAGCTCGGTGATCAGCGACTTCTGCCTGTCCGTCAGTTTCGTCGGAACGTCGATGAAGACATGGACGAAGAGGTCTCCCCTCCCCCTCGGACCCCGCAGGCGCGGCATTCCTTTCCCCCTGACCTTGAGTATCCGCCCCTGCGCCGTGCCCGCCGGAACGTCGATCTTCTCCTTCCCGTCGATGAGCGTCGGAATCTCCACTTTCGCGCCCAGCACCGCCTGAGGGTAGTTCAGGACAAGGCGTGTGTGGAGGTTGCTTCCGTCACGCTCGAAGTTCTTGTCCGGCTCGACATCCAGCACCAGAAACAGATCCCCCTGCGGGCCGCCGTTTGTGCCGCTCTCGCCCTCGCCGGTGATGCGCAGGCGCGTCCCGGTCTCGATTCCCGCGGGAATTTTGACCTCGATTTTATGGTTCTGACGAACCTGACCGCGCCCGCCGCACTTCCCGCACGGGTCCTGAATGATTTTTCCCTTTCCCTGACAGCGAGGGCAGGGGCTGACGGAAACGAACTGCCCGAAGGGCGTGCGCTGGACGCTTTCCACCTGGCCCCGCCCGCCGCAGGTTTCGCAGGTCTTGGGCGAGGTGCCCGGCCTGGCCCCCGTCCCGCCGCAGACCTCGCAGCGGTCCCAGCGCGGAATCTCCAGATTGCGCGTCGTTCCGTTGGCCGCCTCCAGGAGCGTGACCCGGACGCTCATTTCGAGGTTCGTCCCCTGCCGTGGCGCGTTGGGGTTTGCCTGGGCCCGGCGCCCGCCCATGCCGCCCCCGAAGACCTGCTCGAACAGGTCCCCGAACACGTCTCCGATGTCGAAGCCCCCGGCCCCGAACCCGCCCTCGAAGGGACTGCCGTCGGCCGTCCCGAACTGGTCGTATCGGGCGCGTTTTTCGGGATCGCCCAGAACGGAGTAAGCCGCGTTGATTTTTTTGAACTTCTCCTCGGCCTCCGAATCGCTCCGGTTCGTGTCCGGGTGGTACTGACGGACAAGACGGCGGTATTCTTTCTTGATGTCCGCCTGAGAGGCGTCGCGCGGGACGCCCAGTATCTGATACAGATCTTCCAAAAGAAAACACCTCAAGACTGCCGGCGGCAAAGACGCGAAAACGCTCCCGCCGCCGGGCTGAAAATGGCTGAAACCAATAATGTCCGGCTAACAATGCCCGGCTTCACCAGGCGGCGACCGCCCCGTCGGTGCGGGGCTCCGAAGCGCCCGCCAGAGAGCCGTATTCCGTGCGGACGATGATCTCGCCGCGCCCGAATCCCTCCGAACCCACCGGTATTCTGACGTCGTGGCCGCGCGCGGCGAGCCCGGCGGCGATATGCCCCGGCGTCCCCCGCTCCACCTCGACGGTCCGCCCCCCGATCCACTGCCAGCGCGGCGCGTCGAGGGCCTCCTGCGGGTTCATGTGAAAATCGATCATGTTCGAGACCACCTGCATGTGCCCCTGAGGCTGCATAAAGCCTCCCATGACGCCGAAAGGCCCGACGGCCCGGCCGTCCTTGCTCAGGAACCCCGGAATGATCGTGTGATAGGGCTTCTTGAAGGGGCCCAGAAAATTGGGCGACTCCGGGTCCAGGCTGAAGTTCCTGCCGCGGTTGTGGAGGGCGATGCCCGTTCCGGGCACGACCAGGCCGGAGCCGAAACCCTGGTAGTTGCTTTGAATCATGGAGACCATGCCGCCCTCTCCGTCGGCCGCCGCGAGGTAGACGGTTCCACCGCCTGAGGGCGCGCCGTGGACGGGGGTCAGGGCCGTTTCCCCGATGAGCCCGCGCCGTTCCGCCGCGTAGGCGCGGGAGAGGAGGTCGGAGGGCGCGACCGTCATATGGCGGGGGTCGGCCACGTAGCGCGCCGCGTCGGCGAAGGCCAGCTTCATGGACTCGATCTGCAGATGATAATACTCTTCGTACTCGCGCGAACCCCCGAAGTCGAAGGCCTCGGCGATGTTCAGCGCCATCAGGGCCGTGATGCCGTGTCCGTTGGGCGGAATCTCCCACACGTCGTACCCGCGGTAGTTCGTCCCGATCGGCTCCACCCACTCCGGCCGAAACTCCGCGAGGTCGGAGGCCCGAAGCCACGCCCCGTACCTCCGGGAGTACGCGTCGATCTTTTCCGCCAGAGCGCCGCGGTAGAAGGATTCGGCGCCGCTTTCGGCGATCAGGGAAAGCGTCGCGGCGTGCCCCGCGGACCTCCACGTCTCGCCCGGCAGGGGCGCGCGCCCCTCCGGCGCGAAGGTCTCGAACCAGGGCGCGAATTCTTCGCCCCCGCACTCCTCCGAGAACCTGCCGAAGGCTTTGGCCCAGAGCGCGGCCACTGTCGGCGATACGGGACAGCCGTTTTCCGCGTAGGAGACGGCGGGCGCCAGAACCTCGGCGAGAGACAGCTTCCCGAACCGTTCGGACAGAGCGGCCCACCCCGCGGGAGCTCCGGGAACCGTCACCGTGTACCAGCCCAGTCCGGGCATCTCCCTGTGTCCGGCCGCCAGCAGGCCCGCGGCGTCCGCCGCCCGGGGCGAGTGCCCGCTGGAGTTGAGCCCGTAAAGTTTGCCCTTCATCCAGACCAGTGCGAAATTGTCCCCGCCGATTCCGTTGCCGGTCGGCTCGACGACGGTCAGGCAGGCGGCCGCGGCGACAGCCGCGTCGACGGCGTTGCCGCCCTTTTTGAGGATGTCGAGGCCGGCCTGAGCCGCCAGAGGCTGCCCCGTGGCCGTCATTCCGCGGCTTCCGAAGACGACGGCGCGCCTGGAAGGGTACATATAACGCAGCGCGTTGAATTTCATGCCGTAGACGTTCTCCTTGCGTTCATTAAAATCGCGTTCATCATTATGTTCATCATCACGTTCATTTCGCGTTCATTTTCTGTGCTCGTCCTTCGCCTTCTGCACCAGGGCGTCGCAGCGGTTGTTCAGGGCGTCCGAAGCGTGCCCTTTCGTCCATACCCACTCGATCGCGTGGGTTTCGGAAAGGGACAGAAGCTCCCTCCACAAATCCTGGTTCAGCACGGGTTCTTTGGCGGAGGTCTTCCAGCCGTTCTTCTGCCATTTCTCCAGCCAGCCCTTGACGAAGGCGTTTTTCAGGTACGTGGAATCGGTGTGGATCTCGACGCGGCAGGAGCGCTTCAGAGCCCGCAGAGCCATGATCGCCGCGGTCAGTTCCATGCGGTTGTTGGTCGTGCCGGCCTCGGAACCATAAATCTCCTTTTCGCGGCCGCCGTGCTCCGGGGAAATCAAAAGGGCGGCCCATCCGCCGAGCCCCGGATTGGGCGTCGCCCCCCCGTCCGTGTAGATCACAACGAAATCCCGCCCGCCGGGCGCGGTCTTCTGCTCTGAATTCCTCATTATTATAAGCCCATCAGGAATACTCTATCGGGCGGCGCAGCATGACCATTGCCCCGCCGCGGCTCTCGAAGCCCCGGGAGGCCATGAAGGAAACCCACTCCTCCGTGTAGGTCATCACCAGCGGAATTTTCGCCGTCGCGGGATGCGTCAGGGCGTAATCGACCAGGGCGCTCCCCAGACCCTTGCCCTGATGGTCGGGATGGACGACGACATCACAGAGCATCGCCCGGTAGACGAAGTCCGTCAGGATACGGCAGAAGCCCACAAGCCGCGCGTCGTGACGCGCCGAAAAGCACATCCCGGTCTTTTCGATCATCTCTTCGATTCCCTCGACGGAACGGCTGCGCCCCCATTCGGTGTAACGGCACAGGTTCTGCAGCTCCACGGCCGTTACGGCCAGTTTGCTGTCGTAGAAAAGGTAATCGCTCAGTCCCATTCGACAAGCGCGCGCTCCGCGCGGACCTCCATCGTCATGCCCAGAACGATACTCTCCAGGTCGCCGCGGCCGTCCGCGGAAACCTCCAGCTGAACGACCTGGCCCGAGCCGCAGCAGGGGCAAATCCAGTACGCCCTCGCCAGCCCGTCTCCGTCGGGAGCCCCGGCCAAAACCTTGCATTCCCCGCAGACCTGACACGTCACAATCAGCATCACACAGCACCTCCGGCGGCGCTCCGCCGCCCGCGATTCCAAACCGATTCGCATTCTGAATCCGAACTCTGCTCCGAACGCGGCCCGGTATCACTCCAGCATGATTTTAATCCTTACGGGGCCTTCCGTATAGATATCCTCCAAAGCGACGGCGCTGACGATGACGGGCTCTTCGAGGGACTTCAGCGTTTCGACCGTCTCGAAGAAGTCCTCGCCCTCCAGAGAGCCGACGCTGTTCGTCGCGGGGTCGGGTTTCACGCCGTTCTTGATCGCCACGTTCTTCAGCTCGCGCAGGAAAACGTGCAGCGTCTCCTCCGCGTTGAAACCCGCCTCCCTCGGGTCGGCGAGCCTGCGGTGAATCGTCTCCCCCTTGTCGTACAGAAGGTAGCTCGCGCCGCTTTCGAGGCGGACGCGGACCTCCTCCCCCGTGGCGATGTTCTCGGCCGCCAGCGCCCGTATGTAGCGGCGTTCGGGCGCGTCCGTGACGCGGGACGCGACCGCGGACTCCTCCGCCGGGTCGAAGGAGAGCTTTATCCCGCTCAGGCCCGCGCCCGGGGGCGCGTTTTTCTCGGCGCGCCTCTCGGCGGCCGCGGCGCGGGCGTCTTCGCCGAGGGCGTTCAGGATCTCCGAAACCCTCTCCCGGGAACTGCCGGGAGGAACGGCCCTCTGAGCCAGAAGGGCGTTGGCCTGCACCGCGATCGCTTCGAGCCGCATCATATCCAGCTCTCTTCTCAGCTCCTCGGATTCCTCACGGAGGGCCCCCACGGCCGCTTCGAGGTCGCTTTTCTCGCTGAACAGCAGGTCTCGGTCGTTACGCAGCGTTTCCAGATCGAAACGCGCCATGTCGAGGCTCAGAGCCGTCGTCTGAAGCAAAATCTGCTGTTCTTCCAGAAGCCTGCGGCTTCCCGCCAGAGCCAGGCGGCTTTGCATCAGCTTGTTTTGCGTCTCCTCCGACTCGGCGCGGCTGTTCTGGAGCTGAACGTAAAGGCTGTTCAGCTCCGTCCGAAGGGCCTTCATGGTGAAAAGGGCGGTGCGCACGTTCTGAGAGAAAAACGACAGAACCGTCAAGACGGCGACCGAGATGAAAATTCCGGTCAGAGCCGTGATCAGCCGGCTGGTGTACTTGGGGCGGAGTCCGAAGAGGGATATTCTCTGCTTCCCGTATTTGAGGCCGAGAACATCCCCCAGGTAGGCCAGAACCGCGCTGCCTGCGAGTATCGAAACGATAAGCGTCCAATTCGTGTCCGTCCATAACTGCAGCTGCAAAGGCCGATCTCCTTCCGCTTCGAATGATGCCGCTCCGTAATGATGCCGCCGCAGGCTATATTATAGCAACTGTTCAAACCTGCAGATTGGGCCCGCGGATGCGGGCCGATCGCTCTCTCCGCATGAGCGCTGAGCGTCAAGCATCAGGCTTCAGGTTTCAATCATCATCAATACGTCTTAAAATTTTTCTGTCATGCGCTAAAATAAGTTGCCGGGCATCGCTTCCTCACCGTCGCTTCCGCCGCTTCATGCAGGATGCCGGCAAGCAAGGACGCCGTCAAACGCTGTCAATCGTTTTTAGGAGGTCTCTTTATTATGAAAACGCTGCTGAACATTTCGCGTATGCCGCTCTTCCGTTTTCCGCTGCCTTCTTTCTTTTCGTTGCCTTCTTTTTTTCCGCTGCTTTCATTCGCGCGGATACTCTCGGTTCTTTCGGCGGGGATTTTGCTGGCGTTCCCGTTTCCCGCCCCGGCGCCGGCGTCCGCGGAAGCGAATTTCAGCCGAAAGGCGGATTTCGAGTTCCGCGGAACGATAGATGCTCAGGACTCCGTGTCGCGGCTCCTGAAGAAATACGTCAAGGAGTTCTCTCCGGAGGAACTGCTTCTGGAAATCGACGAACAGCCGAACGACGGGCGTTTCCGTAACCTCTACATGGATCTGACAGGGGTTCTTATCGACGGAGTCCGCCTGGATCGGCTGACCTTCCGCATGGCCGACGTCCAGTTCAGCGACCCCGCCGGATGGCCGGAAAACGTCGAATGCCTGAGCGCCCTCCAGATTTACGCTTACTGCCGCCTCAGAGAGGAGGACATCAACCGCCGCCTGAGCGCGGCGACCTTCGGCAAGGACGGGCACTGGAAGAACATCTCCATGAAAATCTCTCCCCTTGGGCTCTACGCGCGCGGGGTCTACTCCGCCGACCTCCTGTTCTTCTCCCTCAACATCCTGATCGAGGTCGAAAGCGGCCTTCGGATCGTCAACAACAAAGAACTCTGGCTGGACGACTACAAGGTACACGTCAACACCCTGGGCGTTCCCGACTACGTGACGAGAAAGGCGGTCTCTCAGATACAGCCCCTGCTGGACCTCGGGCGCTTCCCCCTGCCGCTCAGGCTGCACAGAGTCGAATTCGGGGAAGGCGAGGCCATCCTCTCCACCCGCCGCCTCCCCGACCCGCTGCAGGAAGGGATCGTCTACCGCTATCGCCGGGAACAGTGAGCGGAATGCACGGGCTCGACCGCAAGCGTTACCTCTGGGTCATCGTCTCGGCGCTTCTCCAGGGACTTCTCCTGAGCGGCTACGTCTACACGGCGTCCGGGCCTTTCCTGACCCTGCCGCTCGCCCCCGTGGTGCTCGTCCCCTTCGCCCTCTGGCTGGGACAGGAGCCCTGGGGCCGCCGCCTGTGGCTCTTCCTGGCCTCCCTCGCCGCGCTGCTCCTCGTTTTTCACGCTTACTGGCTGTGGGCCGCGTTTCCGGCCGACTCGGGCGTCTACCGCCTTCCCGCGCAGAACATGAACCTGGCGCGGATCTGCGTCGCCGTCTTCCTCTTCCTGCCCTTTTTCCAGTGCCGTATCGCGACGTGGAGGTGGCGCGTCCCCTACTCGGACGTTTTTTTTCAGCTCTGCCGCAACGTCTTCCTGCTTTTTCAGGCGACCATCGTCACGGTCACCTTCTGGGGGTTGCTGCTCACCGCGTCGCTGCTTTTCGACATCATCGGCCTCGATTTCGTGCCGCAGATCGTTTTCAGCCCCGTCGTGGCCTTCCCCCTGACGAGCCTGACCGTCGCCCTGTCCATCACCCTGGCCCTGAAGCACCCCGGCGTCGATTCTCTGGGACGCTGGATACTCGCCATTCTGGCGTGGCTCCTGCCGCCGTTTTCGATTCTCTCGACCGTATTCGTCGTCGTCCTCCCCTTCTCCGGTCTGAAAACGCTCTGGAGCACGGGACAGGCCAGTTCTCTCATGCTGCTTCTGCAGTTCGCCGCCATTCTTCTGGCCAACGCGGCCTGGCTGGACGGGACCCGAACCCCCTTCTCCAACAAAATCGTGGACGCCGCCGCGAAGCTCTCGCTGCTTTGTCTGCCCATCTACACGGCGCTCTGCCTCTACTCCCTCGGGCTTCGCGTTCAGCAGTACGGCTGGAGCGTCGACCGCATTCACGCGGTTTTCTTCGTCGCGGTCGCCGGCATATGGGGGCTGGGGTACGCCGGGAGCGTCCTCCTGCGCCAGTGGCCCTACGCGATCGGGCGGGTCAACGTCGCGGCCGCCCTGATCCTCGCCGTTCTCGCCGCCGCCATGAACTCCCCGCTTCTCGACCCCTGCCGTCTGGCCGCCGACAGCCAGGCGGATCGCCTGCTCGAAGGGCGGATCAACCCCGAGAGCTTCGACTTCCTCTACCTGCGCTTCAGGCTCGGGCGCTACGGCAGCCGCGCGATGTCCCGCCTGACGGAGGCGAAAAACGCGCCCCACGCGGACGCTATCCGAGAGTACGCCAGCGCCGCTCTGGCCGCGGACGCAAAAGAATACTGGGCCGGCGAAAAGGGCGTTCCGTCGGGGAAAAAGCGCAGAGAAATCCTCGCGAACGCCAGAGTTTCCCCGGCGCCCGGCAAAGACGCGGAAACCTCGCTGCCTCCCTTTCTCGTGGACATTCTGGCGTCCCGGTGGGACCTCCTCTTCCACGACATCCGCGACAGCTCGGAGCTGGCCTTTTCCCTCCAGAACTTCAGGATGGATAAAGAAGAGAGGGATGAAAAAGACAGGGAGCTTTTGGCGATCCGGCAGGGCGTGGGCCTGATACTCGACGTTTCCTCCGAAGACATCCGCGTCGTCGGCGAAATTTTCGGCGTGACGCTTCCGGCGGCCTCGCTGGACATCAAAACCGTCGCCCCGCATTTCCGGGACGTCGAAATAAACGGCCAGCGTTACCAGATTCTGGCGCCCCGATTCGCGATGCCGTAGGGCTTGCGGCGCAAGGCTTATGAGCAAGGCATATGATATGATGAAACGGATTGGCTTAAAGTCACCCTACTGGAGCGTGTGAGCGATGCGGGATAACGAGGTCGAACACTTCGACCTGATCATTGAGCCGAACCGGACGGCGTCGGCCTTCGTGAAAGAGCTGATTCGCTACCGAGAGTTGTTTTATTTTCTGGCGTGGCGCGATATTCTGGTGCGTTACAAGCAGACGGTGATCGGCATCGCCTGGAGCGTCGTCCGGCCTTTTTTGACCATGCTCGTGTTCAGCGTCGTTTTCGGACGCCTGGCGAAGCTGCCGAACGAGGGCGTCCCTTACCCCATTCTGGTTTTCTCCGCACTGCTGCCCTGGCAGTATTTCGCGAACGCGATGCAGGAAAGCTCGAACTCCCTGATCGCGGAGTCGCGTTTGATCAGCAAGGTCTACTTCCCCCGGCTGATCGTGCCCACGAGTTCCGTGATCGTGAGCGCCGTGGATTTTCTGATATCGCTTGTCCTGCTGGGAATCCTGATGCTGTGGTACGGGTTCGTTCCGTCGGGCAGCATCGTCTTCATGCCGTTCTTTTTCCTTCTGGCGACTCTGGCGGCTTTGGGCATGGGGTTCTGGCTGTCCGCCCTCAACGTGAAGTACCGGGACTTCCGCTACATCGTGCCCTTTTTGGTGCAGTTCGGGCTTTACGTCTCGCCCGTGGGGTTCTCCAGCTCCGTCGTGCCGGAGCGGTGGCGCGCGCTTTACAGCCTGAACCCCATGGTCGGGGTGATCGACGGTTTCCGCTGGTGCGTGCAGGGAACGGGCTCCGTCTACCTTCCGGGCTTCGCCGTTTCCGCCGCGGTGTCCGTGCTTCTTTTCTGGAGCGGCATAAAGTTCTTCCGGCGCACCGAGCGCTTTTTTGCGGACTTCATATAGGGTTCCCGCATCGCACGGCAGAAAAACCGCGGACCGGCCGGACGATATATGTAGTTTGCCATTCTCAGCGAATTTCGGAACTGCTATAATACGAGAAATTGTTCAAAATCAGGAAAAATCGGCGCGGAGAATTCGAGAATTTATTTGCTGAATTTCTTTACTGAGGTTCATTTTCCGAATCCGCTTTCTCCGTAAAAATATTTTCGAGGTTGTGTCTATGGCTCCATCGATTGAGCATGGCAAAAACGGCAGCAAACAACGGAATGCCTCGAGAGCGCTGAAGAGCGATTCGCGCGTCGTCTGCGGAGGTGTCCTGCTGTACGTGGTTTTATCGGCCTGTCTGCTTTACGGCGCGTTTCACCGGCTTTCGAGGGCGGACTTTTGGGCCGTATTTTTTCTTTACGCCGCCTTCTCCGCGGCATTCCTCTTATGGCTGAACGCGCGAAGGCGTCTTTCGGTGTCGAACGCCATCGTCGCCGTCATAACGGAGACGATGGGGGGTTGTTGCTGGGAATGGAACTTCGCGGACGCGGACAAGCGTTTTTCCCTCATCCCCGACGGAAGGTTTCTTTTCGGAAAAAGCGTTTCGGCGTTCGGCGATCTCCTCGCGCTGATTCATCCCGACGACGTCTCCGCGTTCAAAAGGAACGTGGAAGGTTTTTACGCCGCGGACGGCGGTGCTTTCCGCGGAAAATCGCTTTCCGCGGAGTTTCGTATCCAAAGCGTTCACGGTCAGTGGCGCTGGTTTGCCGTCCGGAGCGGGTTCGAGGAGTTTTCCGGCAGCAGGCTGGTTCGGGCGACGGGCGGGCTTCTGGATATCGACGAGTATTACCGCGCGAAGGAGGCCATCCGCGAATCAGAGCAGCGCCTGTCCGTCATCTTCCAGAACGCGCCCGGCGCCATGGCCGTCACGGACAACAGCGGAAAAATCGTGGAGGCGAACCAGGCTTTCTGCGACATCCTGGGCTACGGCGCGGACGAGCTTCGGGGAACTCCCATCATGTCCCTCTCGGCGGTCTCCTACGAGGAGGAGGGATGCGCCCTCATGGAAAATCTCCGTTTGAAGCTGGAGAGCTGCGAAGATCGCCATTTCCGCACGGAAGAGGAATTTCTCCGCCGCAACGGAGCGCGCGTCGCCGTGAGCTACGGCCTGTCGTCCATTCTCGACTACGACGGCAACGTCATGAACTATATTTTTTCGGGCACCGACATCACCCTTCAGAAAAAGCACTCCGCAGAACTCGACCTTCTGGCGGAGCGCGAAAGGAAGCACGCGCAGCGCCTTCAGAAGCTCCACGACCTGGTACACTCCCTTCTGCACGCCCAGAACCGCGACCATCTGCTGAGGGAGACTCTGGCCTATCTCAAGGCCACGATCTCCGGCTCCGCGTGCAGCGTCTATGTCTTCGTCGCGAACAAGGCGAAGCCCGGTTCCCCGAAGCTGGAGCGTCTGGCCGGGTACGGGGAAGAAAGCCCCGAAGAAGGCGTTCTCGATCCCGACGCCCAGGTGATGAAGTCGATTCTCGCAAATTCCCCCTTCGTGGAACACGACGAGAAAGGGGCGGAAACACGTTACATATCGCCGATCTTTTTCCAGACCCGCAGCGTAGGGGCGGTGGAGATCCGCAAGTCCGCCGGGATGTCGCCCTCCGAACTGGAGATTTACCGGTTGCTGATCGACTACGTCTCGGGTTTTTGGACGCTTTACGACCTCCTTGCCCAGCGCGAGGAAGAGGCCTCCATCGATCCGCTGACCGGCATATGGAACCGCCGCTATATGATCCGCCGCTTGCAGGAGGAAAGCGACCGTATCGCCCGCTACGGCGGCAACGCCTGCCTGGTGCTCGGCGACATGGGAAACTTCAAGCGCATCAACGACACGTACGGGCACATCAAAGGGGACGAGGCCCTGATCAGAACGGCTTCGGCCATCCGGGACCACCTGCGCATCAGCGACAACGTGGGACGCTACGGCGGGGACGAGTTTCTGCTGCTGCTGACGAACATCACAAAAGAGGACGCCGAGACCGTACTTGCCCGGATTCAGCGCGAGCTGTCCCAAATGAAAATCGCGGCCGACGACGACGACCCGAACAGCCCGGCGATCTCGGTCACGATAGATTTCGGCATGGCCTTCTTCCCGAACGGCGCTTTATCCCTGATGGACACCATCGCCCTGGCGGACGAGGCCATGTACGCCAACAAGTCCGCGAGGAAGGAACGCCTGAAAAAGGAACTTCTGGAAAGGGCCGACCCCGAACTCGAAGCGGCGCTGAAAGAGAGGCCGTGAAAGGGTATACAGGCGAGAATCAACAAAGATTCGATATAAAGCGACCAGGGCCTATGGCCCTGGTCATTTGTATTCGCGAGTCCATTTGTCGACCTGCTCCAAAACGTCCTCTATGTTCCGCTGTTTTTCCGCGTCTTCGATGCGGTTTTTCTTATTTTCCCTCTGTTTCAGCGCGCCTTTTTCGCCGCGCTTTTCCGCGCGGCCAGGCACGCTGCCAAGACCGCCAGCGCAGCTCCCGTGCCGAAGCCCGCGTCGCAGCCGCCGCCTTTTTCCACCACCACCGGGGCCGGCGGTTCGTTGTACATGCGGCGGTTCTCTTCCGGGATCGACTCGAACGTGACGGGCGGGTCGAAGGTCT
>JAISMH010000022.1 GCA_031276855.1 Synergistaceae bacterium | reverse complement strand
CGAAGGCGCCGCGGAGCCCGGCGGCAAAAATGACATGAAGAACGACGCGCAGAACGGAATAAAGAACGGCGCGCAGAACTCCGCAAAGAACGACATGGCGGTGCGCGTGATCGTCGATCACGTGCGCTCGGTGGCCCTCATGCTGGCCGACGGGGTTCTGCCCGCCAACGACGGGCCCGGCTACGTGCTTCGGCGCCTCTTGCGCCGCGCGGCGCGCTACGGACGCCTGCTCGGGTTCGAGGGAGGGTTTTTGTGCGAGTACATGCCCCTTCTCATCAAGATTCTCGGCGAGCCCTACCCCGAGCTGCTCGAGCACCGCGCCGCCGTCGAGCAGATCATCGGCGTGGAGGAAAGCCGTTTCGAGAAGACCCTGATACAGGGCATCGACCTTTTCGACTCCGAGGCCGCGCGCGTCAGGGCCGCCGGCGGAACGATCCTGCCCGGGGACGTGGCCTTCGCCCTCTACGACACCTACGGCTTTCCCCTCGAGCTGACCCTCGAAATGGCGAAAGAACAGGGTATCTCCGTAGACCGGGAGGGTTTCGGGAAAGCCATGGAAATTCAGCGCGAACGCGCCCGCTCCCGGAGCAAACAGAAAAAAAGCGCGCTCGAAGGCAGCGTCTACACGGAGCTGGAGGCCGAGCTGCCCGCCGCCGTGTTCACGGGCTACGCCGGCCCCGAGGGGTCGGGCAGGATTGCGGCGATTCTCTCAAACGGAGCGCGCGCGGACTCCCTGGAGGCAAAAGAAGGGACGGAGTTCGAGCTGATGCTCGACGTCACGCCCTTCTACGCGGAACGGGGCGGCGAGGTCGGGGACACCGGCCGCATTTTCGCCGGCCCCGCCGGCGCCGAGCTGGAGGTTCTCGACACCGTGCCCCACGGGAGCCTGATCGCGCATAAAGTCCGGGCGAAGACCGAAACTTCCCTGACCGTCGGGCTGGAGGCGCGAGGCGAGGTCGACGACGCCCGGCGCGGCGCCATCCGCCGCAACCACTCCGCGACGCACCTCCTGCACGAGGCTCTGGGGCGGGTGCTGGGCGGACACGTCCGTCAGGCGGGCTCGCTGGTCACGGACCGCGCGCTGCGATTCGACTACACGCACCACGAACCCCTGAGCCACGAGCAGATTCTGGAGATCGAGGACATCGTCAACGGGCAGATTCTGGCGAACATTCCGCTGGAGACGACAGAATGCGGACGGGAGGAGGCGCGCGCCCGCGGGGCCAAAGCCCTGTTCGACGAGAAATACGGGGACGTCGTGCGGGTCGTCTCCGTCCCCGGATTTTCCGCGGAGCTCTGCGGCGGCCTGCACGTCCGCGCCACCGGCGACATCGGCCTCTTCAAGATCGTCCGCGAGGAGGGGATCGGGTCGGGAACGCGGCGCGTCACCGCGCTGACGGGCATGAACGCCCTCGCGATGCTCCAGCGCGCGTCTCTTCTCGTGAACCGTCTGGCGGGAATTTTCGCCACGGACGAGGCCGGCCTGCTCGGGAAGGCGGAGGACCTGCTCGCCGAAACGCGCCGCCTGCAGCGCCAGGTGCAGGAGACGCGCCTGAAGGAGCTTGGCCGGGACGCCGAAAACGCCTTCGAGCGGAAAGAAATCGGCGGCGTCGTCCTGCAGACGGGAAAATTCTCTCAAATCCCGCCCGAGGCGTTGCGCGGCATCGGGGACAAGGCGAAGGCCGGCTGCTCCCCCACGGTCGTCGTGATGTCCTCCGTTGCGGACGGCGACTGCCGCTTGACCGTCATGGCCGACGACGCGGCGCTCAAAAAGGGCGCGGACGCGGGGGCTCTTCTCAAAGAGGCCGCGGCCCTTCTGGGCGGGCGCGGCGGCGGACGGCCCGGCATGGCCCAAGGCGGCGGAAAGGACATCGCCCGCCTGGACGAGGCCCTCGCGAAAATCGAAGCGATTCTGGCGGCGCAGGTCAAAAATTGACGGAGCGGCAAAAACCGGCGGGGCGCGTGATCGCGCTCGATATCGGCTCCGTGCGGATCGGCGTGGCCGTGACGGACCCCTTGGGCCTCTTCGCCCAGGGGATCGCCGTCTGGCGCGCCGACGAGGACTGGCGCCCGAAGTTCGAGGAATGCGCGGAACGCTATTCCCCCCGCCTGATTCTGCTCGGAATGCCCCGCAGGACGAACGGCGTCTGGGGCCCGGAGGCGCAGAAAATAGAGGAACTCACGGCGGAGCTCAGAAGCTCCTACCCCCATTTACGCTTCGAGACCTGGGACGAGCGCTATACGACGGTCATCGCGGAACGCGCCCTTCTGGAGGGTGACGTTTCGCGGAAAAAACGAAGGGAGCGCGTCGATAAGATCGCCGCCGCTCTGATTTTGCAAAGCTGGCTGGAAGCGCGGGAAAAAGGCGCGCAGGAAAAGAACTGAACTCCCCGGGCTCCGCCCGAACCCGGCAGGGACCGCAGGCCCCTGCACCCCGGAATAAAAATATGCAAACAAGCCTGCTTTATTTTTATTAAAGATTTATTTTTATTAAAGAAGGTCTCCCTTGAGAGGAGACCCTGAGGTTTCTGGCGTTATGATTTTAGAAGGGTTAAACTCTGGAAACGTTCGACGCTTGTGGTCCTTTCTCGCCATTCACAATTTCGAATGACACTTTCTGCCCCTCCGCGAGAGTCTTGAAACCATCGCCCATTATTGCACTATAATGAACGAAAACATCCTTTCCCTCGTCAGCGGTTATAAAACCATATCCCTTACTCTCGTTGAACCACTTCACGGTGCCCTGAGCCATTAAAAAAGCCTCCTAAAACATAGAGAATTACCGACACAAATACGGCGTATAATCAGAATACAACCCTTTTATCAATATGTCAAGTGTCGGTGTGTTGTTCGTCTGTGATAATGTCCTCTCATAACTCGTCAGCGAAAATGTCCTAATGAAACAGGAGAGAGTGACATTGAGCACGGAAACCGGGGGCGTAAACCAAAAAACGCTATACCGGAAGGACTCAGACGAAGAGTGGTAAGTTTATACGAAGAAAAATATTACGATAGCAATTTCTGTCACTTGTCCCAACTTTGAGGAGAACACGACGGAATCGAAATAAGTCCGTCGAGTGTTGGACGCATTTTGAAATT
>JAISMH010000010.1 GCA_031276855.1 Synergistaceae bacterium | reverse complement strand
CCCTGCGCAGAAGGGTATACCCTTCTGCACGCCCTTTTTTTCGCGCATCACCCTTTCGAAAATCCAGTTTTTTCAATGCTTCTTCCGAACTCCCGACGCCGTGCAAATGAGTATACCCTCCTGCACACCTCCCTGTAAATTTTTTTTAATTCGAATTCTATATTTTCGGATTGTACATCATTCAAGCGGATTTGCGCAACCCCTTGGGGAGGAATCGGCCCGGCCCGGCGGCAGGCGCCGCCGGGCCGTTCCATAACGGGTCCAGGGCCTACGGCCCTGGCGGCCCTGGGGGCCCTGGAGGAAGAAAGGAACGATAACCGAAGATGATGGCGGCGGCGAAGAGGAAACCCAGAAGGGTTCTCAGGTAGAAAACCCACAGAGGTCCCCCGGGCAGTTCTCCTTTCTGGATCCGCACGACCAGACGGGCGGTCAGGAGCGACGCTCCGAAGGACGCCAGCGCCATCAGGGCGTACACGTTGTTCTGAGGAATCAGGCGAAACCCCTCCTTAATATTCTTTGCAAAAATTATGTTTACGCTCCGCAAAAAAGGCGCCGCCCGTCGAGGCGGCGCCGCACTGCGGACACTCGGAATCTATTCGCTCTGCACGGCAAAAACCTGCGTTCGCTGCAAAAAAAACTTACTTCACGGGCTCCAACTGGCCGTATTTCCCGTCCTTGCGCCTGTAAACGACATTTATATCGCCGGTCTCGCCGTTCTGGAACATGTAGAAGCTGTGTCCGACCAAGTCCATTTGCATGATGGCCTCTTTCGCGTCCATGGGGTGCAGGGGAATTTTTTTGACTTTCTCGACCGCGAGAATGTCCTCGTAATTGCGATCTTCCGCCTCCGGGGCCCCGGAGAAGTCCCCGTAGCTCTCCAAGCTGAAAGAAAAATCCGCGTCACTGCTGAAGTGGCCCTTTTCCTTGAGGTAAGAATTGTGACGCTTGATCTGGCGCTCGAGGCTTTTCAGCGCCTGGTCGAAGGATCTGCGCGCCTCCTGGGCGTTCTCCTCCGCGCGCAGGATCACCCCGTTCGCGTTCGCCGTCGTCTCCACGTTGTAGTTCCCCTTATGAAAGCTGACGACCACCTGGCTGCTCAAAATCTTACCGAAAAATTTTTCCAGCTTGGACATCTTGCCTTCCATGTAGTTCCTAAGCCCTGCGTCGATCTCTGTCCCGCGCGCCGCAAAACGAACCTCCATCGATCTTCGCCTCCAATCTGTAAAAGTGAGATGCCGAAGTGATTGTATCACATCCGCCGCCGCGTCCCGGGCGGGCTCCGCCCTCTAGTGCTTCGAGCCGTAGTCTATCGTGCTGCCGAGCAGGGACAGCTTTTTGGGAGAGTGGATGGCCTCGATGTAGCGCACGGTCCCGCTCTTGCCCCTCATGCACAGGGACCAGGTGTGGATGTGCGCGCCCCGGTACGCGACGCCCTTCAGCAGATCTCCGTCCGAAGCGCCGGTTGCGGCAAAGAAGACATTGTCTCCCTTCACGAGATCGTCCAGCGTCAGCACGGTGTGCCGGTCCAGCCCGCGGGCCGCGGCGTTCTCCTCGTCCTCCTTATTGCGGAAGTGGGGCCTGCACTGGATGCTGCCCCCCAGGCATTTGATGGCGCAGGCGGTGATGACCGCCTCGGGCGACCCCCCGGAGCCCAGCAGAAGGTCGGCCGTGGACCCGCTCGTCCAGCAGGTCGTCAGAGCCCCGGCGATGTCTCCGTCCGGGATCAGGCGGATGCGCGCGCCCAGCTTGCAGACCTCCTCGCGGAGCTCCTCGTTGCGGGGGCGGTCCAGCATCACGACGGTCACGTCGTCGATGGCCTTGTTCTTCGCTCTGGCGACGCGCCGGATGTTGACGTGAACGGGGGCTTCGATGTCGATGAAGTCGGCCGCGTCCGGCCCCGTGACGATCTTGTCCAGATAGAAGAGGTTTCCGGGGCTGAAAAGCGCCCCCCGGTCCGCCGCCGCGACGACGCTGATGGCCCCGCCGAGCCCGTGGGCCATCAGTCGGGTGCCGTCGATGGGGTCCACGGCGATGTCGATCTCCGGGGCCTCGCCCGTCCCCAGCTTCTCCCCGTTGAAAAGCATAGGCGCTTCGTCTTTCTCCCCCTCGCCGATCACGACCGTCCCATCCATGCTGACGGTGTTCAGCATGTAGCGCATCGCCTCCACCGCCGCGCGATCCACCTCGTTCTTGTTCCCGCGGCCCATCCAGCGCCCGGACGCCATGACGGCCGCCTCCGTGCCGCGTACCAGCTCCATTGCCAAATTTTTGTCCGATGAAAAGAGAGACATTCTCCGTTCCTCCTCCTTAGCAAAATGGTGGCTTTATTATATGCCTTTACGTTTTCTGCGGGGGAACCATTTGCGTCCGGCTCACTGTTCGACGTAGTCCGCTCCGCGCACGCCGAGTACGTTCAGGGAGAGCAGTCTGACGCGCAGGTACTTTTCCCCGTCCGCCTCGCAGCTTTCCAGCACGCCCGTGACTTCGACCCAGTCGTTCGGCTCCGGCCAGCTCCCGTCTTTTTCCCAAAAGACCTCGAACCCGGCCACGTTGTCCACTCCGGGGCAGCATCCGGGGCCGTTGCGGATCACGTAGCGGTACGTTTCGCCGGTCAGTTCGTCCCTCATTCTGTCGAAGAAGCCCTGGTAACGGATCGTTTTTCCCAGATAGTCCTCGGCGTTGAGGTAGATTTCGAGCGTCTGGGCGATGAACATTTTCTCCCGAATCTCGACGACGCCCTCCGGCGCGGCCTGCCCGCGGCTCGGCTCGTCCGCGGCGAAGCCGCTTCCGCCCGCGCGGTGCGTCAGCAGCATCAGAACCGTCATCGAAAGAATCCACCACTTCACGGTGTACCGCTTCTTACTCCGCTGTTTCCGGAATTCTCCCGCGGTTTTGTCCGCAATTTCGCTCATCGTCAACCCCTCTCTCTCAAAAAGCCCGCCAGGCTGAACGCCGCGAACGCCGCGATGTTGACGGCGACGACACTCGCGCCCGTCGGCGTCGCGTAAAGGTAGGACAGCACCACCCCGGCGAAGAAGCAAACGACCGACACGGCGGCCGAGCAGACGATGACGCTCCTGAACTTCTTGCACAGCCGCATCGAGGTCAGAGCCGGGAAGATGATGAGACTCGTGATCAGGAGCGCGCCCATCATCCTCATGCCGAGTACGATGGTGAGCGCCGTCAGGAGGGCGATCAGCGCGTTGTACGCGCCCGCGTTCACCCCGCAGGCTTTGGCGAAGGATTCGTCGAAGGTCACGGCGAAGATTCTGTTGTAGAACAGCGCGAACAGCACCAGCACCGCGGCCGAAAGCGCCACGCTCAAATACACGTCGGCCTTACTCATGGCCAGGATGGACCCGAACAGGTAATTGCAGACGTCCGTGTTCATGCCCGTCGTCATGGAGATGACGAGCACGCCGACGGCGAGGGAACTCGTGGAAATCAGCGCGATGGCGGCGTCGCCTCGGATCTTGCTGTTCTCGCTCACGCGCAGCAGCAGAAACGCCGCCAGCACGACGACGGGGATGGATACGGCGAGCGGAGCGGCGCGCATGGCCGTCGCGACCGCCAGAGCGCCGAAGCCCACGTGGGAAAGCCCGTCGCCGATCATGGAGTAGCGCTTGAGCACCAGGCTCACTCCGAGCAGGGCCGAACAGAGCGCCACCATCAACCCGACGACCGCCGCCCGGACGAGGAACGTGTAGGAAAACATCTCCGCAAGCGTCGCGATCATGCCGCCCCGCCTCCCAGAAAACGGCGGCCGGCGTCGGTCCGCGCGTAGTCCCCGGCCGTTCCGAAAAAGACCTGTTCGTTCCGCAGATGCAGGACGTGAGTGGCGTACTCCGTCACGCAGCGCGCGTCGTGGGTGACCATGACGACCGTGAGCCCGGAGCTGTTGAGCTCCCGTATCGTGCGGTACAGCTCCTGAGCCGCCGCCGGGTCGAGCCCCGCCGCCGGCTCGTCCAGCAAAAGCGCCTTCCGCGCGGCGCAGAGGGCGCGGGCCAGCAGAACCCGCTTCTGCTGGCCCCCCGAAAGCTCGCGGTAACAGCGGCCGCGCAGTTCAAGCACGCCGAGCCGCCTCAGGTTTTCCCTCGCCTCGGTTTTCTCTTTTCGCGAATAAAAAGGCCGGAGCCCGAGCCGCGGCAGGCAGCCGGACAAAACGACCTCGAACACGCCCGCCGGAAAGTCCTTCTGCGCGGCGGTCTGCTGGGGCAGGTACCCGATCTCGTCCGCGCGGAGCCCGTCCGTCAGCACGTCCCCCTGACGGGGCGCTATCAGGCGCAGGAGGCCCTTCAGAAGCGTACTCTTTCCGGAGCCGTTTTCCCCGACGACGCACAGGTAGTCCCCGGCGTTCACCGTAAAAGAAAGGCCGCCGGCGGCGACATGGCCCTCGTAGGCGAAAGAGGCGTTCCGGCAGGCGATGAGCGCCATTCTAACGCAGAGCCTCCCCGAGGTTTTTCACGTTCTGCTCCATAAGGGAAAGATACGTCACGCCGCTCTCGAAATCCGCCTTCGTGATATTGTGGCAGGCGTGGAGCAGGAGCTTCTTCGCCCCCGTCTCCTCGGCTATCGCGTCCGCTATTTTTTCGTTGGACAGCTCGATATGGAACACCACGGGAATCTTTTCGGCCCTGACCTTGTCGATCAGGAAGGCCACAGTCGCCGCGCTGGCCTCGGTTTCGGTGGAGCAGCCGGGAAAGGCGGCAAAATACTTGAGCCCGTAGGCGTCGGCGAGATAGCGGAACGGAAAGCGGTCGCCGAAGACAAGCGTCTTCCTAACGCCGCCGTCCACGGTTTTCCGAAAGGCCGCGTCCAGCGCGTCCAGCCTGACGAGGCAAGCCGCCGCGTTCTTCCCGTAAAGCCCGGCGTTCGCCGCGTCGGCTTCGCTGAGCGCGTCGGCGATTTTCCGAACGATCCGCTTCGCGTTCTTCGGAGACGTCCAGACGTGCTCGTCGTACTCGGCCTCGTGTCCGCCCTCGCCCTCGCCCTCGCCTTCTTCCTCCTCCTCTTCCATGCCTTCGACGATCTCCTCCTCGACGGGCTCCACGCAGTCCATAAGGGTCACGATCTTCATCTTGGACGTATCGATCGACTCCAGAATGCCCTTGACCCACTCGTCCGACTCCCCGCCGACGTAAACGAAGACATCGCAGTTCCGGATTTTGATGATGTCCTGCGGGGTGGGCTCGAAAGAGTGGCTTTCCGAACCGGGCCGGAGAAGCATGGAGATCTCGGCGCCGTCCCCGGCCGCGGCTCGCGCGAAGTCATAGCACGGAAAGCTCGTCGCGACGACGCTGAGCCTCTCCGCCGCCTGTGCCGGGAAAGCGGCCGCGAGCAGAAGAAAAGATAGAATAAGAACCGATTTTTTCATGATGAAAGGAAATACCTCCGTTCGATAATACAGAATAACTGAAATGACGGCATGGGGCGCCGCCCCATACCCCGCGAAGGGCCGCGGGCCCCTCGACCCCGTCGAAACTGAAACGGCGGTCGCCTCGCCGCGTTCCGCTCATGGAGGCCTTTCCGCGTCCCTGCTCAGACAATCGGCGCATTTGCCGTAAAAAACCGTTTTGCTCGCGTCAATCCGAAAGGAGTGCTCTTCGTAAACGCGCTTGGGAAGGCCGCTCAGAACCTCGCACTGCAAATGCAGGAGCGCGCCGCAGTCCTCGCACTTCAAATGAAAATGGCCCGCGCTTCCCTCGTGAGCGCGGGCGTGAACATCGACGCCAATGTCCTCTTCGGCGTACTCGTACTGATAGCAGGAACCGGAAACGCCTTCCATAATATACCTGCGCGCCCTGCCGCTGCGAACCAGCTTGTCCAGATGCCGGTACACCGTGGTGAGTCCTATCGGAAAACCGATACTCTCGAAATGTCCCGCAATCTGCCCCACCGTGACATGACTGCCGCCGAGCGACGCGATATAGTCCAGAATAGCCTGGCTCTGCTTCGTGTTGTAACCTGTCGGACGCTTCACAGCTTCTTCTCCGTTTCCCCGAACGGCAAACTGAAAACCAAAATATGAAAACTGAAAACTAAAATCCGAAATCTGAAAACTAAAATCTGAAAACTGTTTTCAGATTAGCATGTCCCGCCGCCCCGCGTCAAGGCAGTCCGCCTGCCGTTATCGCTCTTCAACGAAATCGCCTCCCCGAGATTGAACATTGACAGCGGGAGGCTCCCCCTTCCGGAGGAACCTCCCGTTTCATGGCCGTCTTCTTATTTTTCCCCTGTTTCAGCGCGCCTTTTTCGCCGCGCTTTTCCGCGCGGCCAGGCACGCCGCCAGAACTGCCAGTATCGTAACTCCCGCGCCGAAGCCCGCGTCGCAGCCGCCGCCTTTTTCCACCACCACCGGGGCCGGCGGCTCGTTGTACATG
>JAISMH010000007.1 GCA_031276855.1 Synergistaceae bacterium | reverse complement strand
AGCCACTCGGCGGCCACGGAGGAGAACGTCTCTTCCTCGAATCCGACAGGCTTCCCCGACGCGAGGCTTCTCCGAAAGTCGATATTCTTGTCTCGCGCCTCCCGGACGCTGATGTCGGGAAACTTGCCGAGGGAAGTACGCTTCTCCTTTCCGGCCACCCAGTAGCGGACAATCCAATATTTCCCCCCGTTGGGGCGAATCTCCAGCATCAATCCGCGCCCGTCGGCCATCGTGTAAGTCTTTTCTTCCGCCCGTGCCTGTTTGCAGATGAGTTCAGTGAGAGCCATACTTTCCACCACCGTATACGTGTCTTTTCGTATACAGTATCGGTTCAGGTTGACGTAGTTTTACCCAGTTATCCACTCTTACCTAAAAACGAAAAACCCCCGCTTTCGCAGGGGGTTTAGCTAACTTCGACTACCTATAATTTTTCTTATCTGGTGCCCGAGAGAGGACTCGAACCTCCACAGCCTTGCGACTACTAGAACCTGAATCTAGCGCGTCTACCAATTCCGCCACCCGGGCACTCTCTGCAACCGCTCTTCCAATCGAGAACAGTCTACCTTATTCCCTTCAAAACGTCAACTCCGCGCGTTGACTTTTGGGCCCGTTCAGCGTCTCCGCGGGACGGGCAGGGGTTTCACCGTAATTTTCGACCAGAGGGAAATGTACTGGTCGTGTAAAAAAGAAGGGTAATCCTGGTCCGGCTTCGGGCGGGAGATCAGAAAGACGTCGGGATTCGCTCCGAGGTAGGCCCGAATCGCCTTGGGCGTCGCGCAGTCCATGACGACGGCGGCTTTTTCCTCCAGCATGTGCGAGACGGCTGCCGTCAGTTTCGCCATTTCTTTCCACGCGCTCCAGTCGGCCCACTCGGCCTCGGACGGGCGCGTCACGCGGCACCCCGCCGCCTGCAGCAGCGCGCCGCTCTGCCCTGTCAGGTCGTAGACGGCCTGGTCCTTCAGAATCTGCCGTCCGGCGAGGGTCGTGCTGTAGATCCGGGCCTGAAACTCCGCGAGACGCTTCTGATAATAAGGGTAGTTTTCGGGGTCCCACCCGGCCAGCACGGTCAGGACGCGCTGGGCGACGAAGGGGACGACGGAGGGATCCAAAAGGGCGGCGTCGAGTTTGTTCTCGTCGAGCGGCAGACGATCGTAGAGCGGGCGGTAGTTGACGTACTGCTCGAACGGCAGCCCCAGCCCTCTGGCGTCCCGGTAGTCAAACGCCATCAACAGCGTTTTGGGGGGCAGGGACTGGAGGCTGCGGGCCCGGATGCGGCGCGTCAGCTCCCCTTCCTCGTTCCACTCCTGTATCGAGCTTGCCTTGACGTTCACGCCGCCGATGAAGTTCACCAGAAGCGTCAGCCACGGCGAGGTGACGATGATTTCCAGCGTACCGTCCTTCAGGGCTCCCCTGGCGGGCAAAGCTCCCCCGGCGGGGGCGCTCCGGAAGAGCGGCAGGAGGACAAGAAGCAACAGAAAACACCTCACGAACAAGCGTTTTCCGAACAGGCGCCTCAAGAGGGAAGGCCTCCCGGCTCCGGGCCGGCGTTTTCTTTCGGGAGCAGGTCCGAAAGCGCCCGTGCCGCGGCCTCCAGTTCCGCCGCTTTGCGGCCGGGGCCCTCGCCTTCCCACGCCCGTTCGCCGGCGCGGACCCGGACGCGGAACAGCGGGGAATGGGAGGGGCCCGTCACCGAGAGGACCTCGTACCGCGGCAGGCCCTCTTCGCCGGCCTGCAGGAGGGCCTGGAGCCTCGATTTGGCGTCCGGCACCCCGCCGTTCGGCAGGGCCTCCGAGCCGAACAGGTAGCGCCGGATCACCCGGGCGGCGGCGTCGAATCCGCCGTCCAGGTAGACGGCCCCGACGACGGCCTCCATCGCGTCGGCGCAGACGGAGGGCGAGACGGAATTTTTCAGGGACTTCCCCTTCATCAGCACCCGGGCGAGGTTCAGCCCCTCCGCCCAGCGGGCGAGGGCACCGCGGCAGACGAACTCCACCCGGCGCCTCGAAAGCTCCCCCTCGGGCGCGTCCGGGCAGGTCTCGTAAAGAACGTGGGCGACGACCATGCCCAAAACGGAGTCGCCCAGGAACTCCAGACGCTCGTTGCTGTCCGCCAGGCCGTTTTCATGGGCGTACGACGCGTGGCGGAGGGCCGTCGCCAACAGCCCTCCGTCGCGGAAGAAATATCCCAGCTTCTCCTGAAACGCCCGCAGAGCGGAGCTTTCGGGGCCGGAAGAGAGCGCGTTCACAAAACCGTCCATTCAGCGGTACACGCGGCAGCGTTCAGCGGCAGTATGCGGCAAACGGCCGCCCGTTCCGCTTCATGGCCGCCGCGGCGCGTTTTTTGCGTTTTTTACGTATTTCCGAAAGGCCAGCACCCCGTTGTGCCCGCCGAAGCCGAAGCTGTTCACGAGAACCCGCTCGATCGGCTTTTTCAGTCCGGCGCCGGTCACGATGTTCAGATCGCAGTCGGGGTCCGGCGTGGTGTAGTTGAGGGTGGGGTGTACGTAGCCCTCCTCGATGGCCTGGATGGCCGCGATGGTCTCCAGCGCGCCGGCCGCGCCCAGGCAGTGCCCGATCATGGACTTCGTCGAGTTGACGGCGATATTCGGGGCGTGAGACCCGAATACCTTGCGGATCATCAGGGCCTCGGCCTTGTCGTTGAGGGGGGTGGACGTTCCGTGCGCGTTGATGTGGTCCACGTCCTCGGGCTTCCAGCCCGCCATTTCGAGAGCCCGGCGCGTGGCGTAGGCCGCGCCGTCCGCGTTTTCGTCGGGGGCCGTGATGTGCCCCGCGTCGCAGGAGGTTCCGTAGCCCGCGAACTCGGCGTAGATATGGGCGCCGCGCGCCTCCGCGCGCTCCAGCTCCTCGAGAACCAGCACCCCCGCGCCCTCCCCCATGACGAAGCCGTCGCGGTCTTTGTCGAAGGGGCGGCTCGCCGTCTCCGGAGAGTCCATGCGCGTGGAGAGCGCCTTCATGGAGGCGAAGCCCGCAATGCTGATGGCACGCAGCGCGGCCTCGGTTCCGCCCGCCAGAATGACGTCGGCGTCCCCGCGCACGATGGCGTGGTAGGCCTCGCCCATGCTGTGCAGCGACGTCGCGCAGGCCGTCACCACGCAGAGGTTCGGCCCCCTGGCCTTGTGGCGGATGGCCACGTAGGCCGTGGACATGTTGCTGATCATCATCGGAATGAAAAACGGGCTGATCCTTTTGGACCCCTTTTCCATCATCGTATGAAAACTGTTGAAGGACGTTTCGATGCCGCCCTGGCCGCTGCCGATATAGACCCCGAATTTGTAGGGGTCGAGCGCGTTCGTGTCCAGCTTCGCGTCCTCCACGGCCATGCCCGCGGCGGCGACCGCGAACTGAATGACGCGGTCCGAACGCCTGGCCTCCTTGCCCTCCATCCAGCGGGTGGGATCGAACGTTTTGATCTCCGCCCCGAACGTCACGGGACAGTCGCCCAGCTCGAAAGTCGTGAGCGGCCCGATCCCGTTTTTTCCTTCCCGAAGGGCCTGCCAGTACGCGTCTTTCCCGATTGCGACGGGACTCAGCGGACCCAGGCCCGTGACGACTACTCTTCTCATTTATTCGGTTCACTCCCCGGAGCCCGCCGGGCTCCCGTGTACTTTTCATTGTAAGGAACGAAAACAGAAAAGGGAGGCCTGTTGAACCTCCCCTTCGTCAGGCACTCGCGCTGCTCAGTCGTCGAGTTCGATTTTGCCCAGCGTGTAGGCTGTCGCCTCGCCCACGGAGGTCAGCTTCTCCGCATCCTCATCGGGGATTTCAATATCGAATTCCTCTTCGATCCCCATAATCAACTCCACGATATCCAGAGAATCCGCCCCGAGGTCTTCGACGAAGGACGCCTCGGGCACTATCTGGTCTTCTTCGACATCGAGGCGATCCACAATGATTTCTTTGAGTCTGGCAAGAACTTCTTCCTTCTTCATACAACTTCACCCCCTCCCCTGTCGGGTATATCCTTAACACATAGTCATTCCGCCGTCAATAGCTAAAACCTGCCCCGTCAGATACCCGCTCTCCTCCGAGGCGAAGAAGGCCGCGGCCCGGGCCACGTCCTCCGGGAGCCCCATGCGGCCCGCCGGAATCTGCGCCAGAGCGGCGGAGCGAACCTCCTCCTTCAGGGAGCGGGTCATGTCCGTCTCGATGAAGCCGGGCGCGACGACGTTGACGGTGATGCCCTTGGACGCGTACTCGCGCGCCGCGGACTTCGCGAACCCGATGAGCCCGGCCTTGCTCGCCGCGTAGTTGGCCTGCCCCGCGTTGCCGATCAGGCCGATCACGGAGGAGACGCAGACGACGCGCCCCCAGCGGGCCCTCACCATTCCGCGCAGGGCCTCCTTCGTGCAGTAGAAGGCGGAGTTCAGGTTGGCGGCGATCACGCCGTTCCACTCTTCCTCCTTCATGCGCATCAGCAGGTTGTCGCGCACGACGCCCGCGTTGTTGACCAGAACCTGCACCGTCCCCATGGATTCGACGGCCTTGAAGAGGGCCGAGACGGCGGCCGGGTCCCCGACGTCGGCTTTGAAGGCCTTCGCCTCGGCGCCCAGCGCGGCGATTTCCGCGCAGACCTTTTCCGCCGCCTCCGCGCTGCTGTTATAGCCCACGGCGACGTTGAAGCCTTTTCTCGCCAGCTCCAGGGCCACGGCCCGTCCGATTCCCCGGGAAGCGCCCGTCACCAGAGCCAGGCGGCGGATTTGCTTATCCGGTGAACGTGGGGCCGGTAAACGTGGGGTTTGAACGATTACCTTATCCGCGTCTGTTTCCGTCATTGCGGTTCACCTGCTCTTTCCAGAAGGAGTTTCGCCATCGTTTCGAGCTTCTCCGGCGTGCCCGCCGCCAGGACGCCGGCCCCTTTGCGGCACCGTTTGATCAGGCCCGACAGGACTTCTCCCGGCCCCAGCTCCAGAAAGAGGTCCACGCCGCCGCCGGCCATGCGGGCGACGGATTCCGTCCAGCGCACCGGGCTGCAGGTCTGCTCGAAGAGCGCCGTCCGGATCGCCTCCGCGGAGGAGAGGGGGGAGGCGTTCACGTTGCAGACGATCGGCCAGGCGGGGTCGCTCCACTTGTAGGCGCCGAAGCGCGCCCTGAGTTTTTCCGCGGCCGGGGCCATCAGGCGGCTGTGGAACGGGGCGCTGACGTTCAGGGGAACGGCCTTGACGGAGCGTCCGCCTTTAGCGGTCTTTTCTTTGGCCGCGGCGATCGCCTTTTCGACGAACTCGGCCGCGCCGGAGATGACGACCTGGCCGGGGGAGTTGAAGTTTGCCGCCTGGCACTCGCCGCCGGGCGCGACCGAGGCGCAGAGGAGGGCGGCGTCGTCGGGTTCGATTCCCATGAGGGCCGCCATGGCGCCCGTACCCTCCGGCGCGGCCTCCTGCATCCAGGTTCCGCGTTTATGCACCAGATCCACGGCGTCGCGGAAGGAGAGAACCCCCGCCGCGACGAGGGCCGTGTACTCGCCCAGACTGTGCCCCGCCCCGCAGAGCGGGCGCGGTTTCACGCCCATTTCCTTTTCGAGGGCCCGCGCCGCCGCGACGCTCACCGTCATGACGGCGGGCTGAGTGACGGCCGTGCGCTTCAGTTCCTCGTCCGGCCCCTCGAAAATCACGCGCGTGATTTTGAAGGACAGGGCGTCGTCGGCCTCGTCGAAAACGTCTTTCGCGGACGGGAACGCCTCGTAGAGGGCCTTCCCCATGCCGACCTCCTGAGCCCCCTGCCCCGGAAAGCAAAACGCGTAACCCAAGCACATTACCTCCTTTATATATGGAGTCATATAATGGGGTGCAGGGGTCCGAGACCCCTGCGCACTTCCTCCGCCTCGGCAAAGAGCCTCTCGATGATCTCCGCCGCGGGCCGGATGTCGTTCACCATTCCCGCGGACTGCCCCGCCATCAGGGACCCCCATTCGACGTCTCCGTCTAACATGGCGCTGCGGAGCTTCCCCGTTCCGAGCCGTTCGATTTCCTCGACGGAGGCGCCGCGCGCCTCCATTTTTTCAAACTCCGCCGTCAGTTTGTTGCGCAGGCAGCGCACGGGGTGTCCGGTGCTCGCGCCCGTGACGCTCGTGTCGCGGTCCCGCGCCTTCAGTACGGCCTGTTTGACGTTGTCGTGAATGGCACACTCGTCGCAGCAGAGGAAGCGCGTCCCCAGTTGCACGCCCTCGGCCCCGAGGGCGAAGGCCGCGGCGACGCCGCGCCCGTCCGCGATTCCTCCCGCGGCGATGACCGGAATTGCGACCGCGGAGGCCACCTGGGGGACGAGCGCCATGGTGGTCAGCTCCCCGATGTGCCCGCCCGCCTCCATGCCCTCCGCGACGACGGCGTCCGCGCCCTGCTTCTCGGCGCGGCGGGCCAGGGCCACCGAGGCCACGACGGGAATGACGATCGTGCCCAGCGGTTTCAGGCGCTCCAGAACCTTTCCGGGCGAGCCCGCGCCGGTGGCGACGACGGGGATTCGGTACTCCGCGGCCAGCTCCAGCGCGTCCGAGGCGGTGGGGGACATCAGCATGATGTTGAGGCCGAAAGGGCGGGCGGTCAGCTTCCGCGCACTCTCGATCTCCTTTTCCAGAAGGCCGGGAGGCATCGCGCCCGCCGCGATGATGCCCAGTCCTCCGCCGTTGCTGACGGCCGCGGCCAGAGCGGCGTCGGCGACCCAGGCCATTCCCCCCTGCACCAAAGGGTAACGCGAGCCCAGCATTTTACAAACCCGATTGTCGCTTAGTTTTTTCATCGCTCTTTCTCCCGTGTCTTTATTTATGCCGTTTCGAGTTCCTGTCGGATATTCTCCACCCCGTCCTTGAGGATGAAGTTCCGGGCGGCGGAGAGCGCCCCCAGGATGGCGGGGGCCTTCGAGCGCCCGTGGGCCTTGACAACCGTGCCCTCGACGCCCAGAAGCGGCGTGCCTCCGTATTTTTCATAGTTGAACCGCGCCCAGAGCGTCTTCACCATCGAGATCATGAAGAGCATTCCGACCTTGGGCATAAAACGGTGCCCCATTTCCTCCTCGACGATGGATCGGGCCCCCTGCATCAGGCCCTCGCCGAATTTCAGGATCACGTTGCCCATGAAGCCGTCGCAGACGACCACGTCCGCGCGTCCCCAGGGGACGTCGTCCCCCTCGACGTATCCTTTGAAGTTCAGGGAGCTTTTGAGCAGCATTTCACGCGCCTCCATGACGACCTCGTCGCCCTTGATTTCCTCCGTTCCGTTGGAGAGCAGGGCGATTTCGGGCTCCGCGACGCCCAGGATTTTCTTCGAGTAGACGCTGCCCATTTGAGCGTACTGGTACAGGTTCACGGGTTTGGAGCGGACGGAGGCCCCCACGTCCAGCAGAAAAGTCCAGCGGTTGATCGTGGGCAGGGGCACCCCGAGGGCGGGACGGTCGATCGTCGGCATACGGCCGACCACCAGAACGCCGCCCGCGACGATCGCGCCGGTGTTCCCCGCCGAAAGGCAGCCCTGAGCCTCGCCGGACCGCACCATTTCCATGGCGGTCCTCATGCTGGAGTCCCGTTTTTTGCGGATGGCCGTCACCGGCTGCTCGTTCATCAGGACGACCTCGGCCGTGTGCATGACGCGGATTCGCCTTGCCGTGTCCGAAGACGCCCGCTCCAGGCACGGTTTTATCTTTTCCTTGTCCCCTGTCAGGATCATTTCGAGGTCCTCGAACTGCTCGCAGGCGCGGAGCGCGCCCTCGCAAATCTCGCCCGGGGCGTTGTCTCCGCCCATCGCGTCAAGCGCTATGGTCAATTTTTTTGTCATACCTGCAGATCCCTCGGTTGAATTTTTGTAAACGTTCAAGCTCAGGGGGGCAGAGCTCGCTCGGCCCTTCGGGTCCTCGCCGGTCCCCCCGAACCCCCTTGACAGAATTACCGCCCCTCGCCGTTCAGAACCTCGGCGATGAAGCGTCCGACAAAGATCTCCGTGTCCCCCACGCGGGTTCGGACGCTGACGATGTAGCGGTCGTCCTTTCCGACCCCGACCTTGGCTCTGGCGACCAGAACATCCCCCACCCGCGCGCGCGCCCTGTACTCCCCGCGCATGGAGGCGACGACGACCGACGCGGCCTCGATCACGGCCGCGGCCAGGGAGCTGGCCTGAGCGTAAATGTAGTGATCCCACAAAATGTCCGTCGCGCGCAGGGCCATCTCCCGCGTGGAACGCAGCACCGAAAGCGCCCAGCGGTTGGGTTCGAGTTCCAGAAGGTCCCCCACGAGGTCGCTTCGGCTCAGCGAGCGCAGCTTGCTGCCCGCCTCCTGCGCCATGCGCTTGATCCGCTCGCGCAGCTCCGGCACCCCCATGAGGGCGCGATCCAGGCGCACGGTGCTGACGCTCACCCCCAAAAGAAAGGCGAGCCCCTGATCCGTAGCCATCGGATCCCGCTCGAGCAGTTTCGCCAGACGGCTCTGGCGGAGCTTTTTTTCGGATTTGATCCTGAACGCCCCCACCAAGTTAACTGATAAAAACCTCAATAACAACCTAGCAACAACATGGGGCTCCGCCCCATAAAAAATCAACATGGGGCTCTGCCCCATACCCCGGGCAGGGGACTTGTCCCCTGCACCCCGTTTTTAAGTGTCTGGTGTTAATAGCTGTTCCGATAACCTGACCGTGCAGTATAAAAGCGAAGGCCCGAGCCGTCAAGCGGAAAACGGCGCAGTGTGTTGTTCGTCCGAGAAAATGTCCGAGTGAGACGGGGGCGGAGCAGCCTGACTGAAGACAGAAAACAGGAGGCTCCTCCGAAAGGGGGAGCCTCCTGTTTCATGGTTTTTTCTTACTTTTCCCCTGTTTCAGCGCACACTTTTCCGCGCGGCCAGGCACGCCGCCAGAACCGCCAGCGCAGCTCCCGCGCCGAAGCCCGCGTCGCAGCCGCCGCCTTTTTCCACCACCACCGGGGCCGGCGGTTCGTTGTACATGCGGCGGTTCTCTTCCGGGATCGACTCGAACGTGACGGGCGGGTCGAAGGTCT
>JAISMH010000155.1 GCA_031276855.1 Synergistaceae bacterium | reverse complement strand
GCGCAGGTCGTTCACGGCTTTTTCTATCCGCGTCTCGAATTTGTCGCGGTTCTTTTTTTCATCGGAGACTGCCTCGTCCATGCGCCGTATTTCGCTTTCGAAGCGTCTTTCGTCCACGGGCGTGATAAGGATAGAAATAGTTTCCCGTTGTGTGCCGTCCACCGCCGTAACGTCCGCCATTGTTCAACGCCTCCTTCCGCTCGATAAGCACGGCATGCACACCGCTGTCGTCATTATATACTACTTTCCCGGCGGGCGAAGGCGGCGAGTTTCCTGCGCGTGTCCGGATCCTCTTCGAAATTGCGCCGGAACGCCGCTTTCGCTTCTTCGACATCCGTCCCGATCTGGCGGACAAGCTGTTCCGCGCTTTCAAACCGCTCCTGCGGGCGCAGGCGGGAAAGGAAAAAGACGAGCAGGCTTTCCTCGTAAAGGTCGCCTTCGGAGTCCAGAAGGAAGACCTCCACGCGCGTCTCCGAGACGTCCCGAAAGGTCGGATTTTTGCCGATGGAAAGGGCTCCCGCGCTCCACCGGCCTTGCACGAGCACGGCAACGGAGTAGACTCCGTCGGCGGGCAGGAGTTTCGTGCGGGACACGTTCAGGTTTGCCGTGGGAAATCCCAGGGAACGCCCCCGCTCCAGGCCGTGGACGACCTCCGCGCGGATAAAGTAGGGGTAGCCCAGTTCCTCGGCGGCGGAACCGCACCGTCCGGCGCTCACGTGGGCCCGGACGGACGAACTGGATATTTTGGCGTTCAGATGCTTCAGGATATCGACCGCGCAGAAGGGGATCGCTTCCTCGCGGCAGAAAGACTCCAGCAGGGGTACGTCTCCCGAACGCCCGGCGGCGAAACGGAAATCCCGTCCCACGACAACCCCTTCCACCGGAACGCGCTCCCGCAGGAAATTCCAGAAAAGGCGCGGCGAAAGGCCCGCCAGGGCCTCGTCGAACCTCAGCTCGACGGCGCGGGGGACGCCCAGGAAAAGGCGGATCAGCTTCGACTCCTCGGGAGTGAAGAGGGTCGCCTTCAGCGTTCCCAGAAAAAGCCCCGGATGAGGGTTGAACGTGACCACGCCGAAATCGTCCCGCGAAGGCGCCATCTCCTCCGCCCGCTCCAAAAGCAGGGCATGTCCCCTGTGGAAGCCGTCGAAGGCTCCGAGCACGGCGATCATTTCAGATTTTCATCTCCTGAAATTTCAATTTCTCATCTCCTGAAATCTCAAACGTCGCGGGCTCCGCCGCGTCCAAAATGTTGGTTTGGGGCCTGAGCAGAAATTTTTCGTCCAGCCCGGCAAAACCGAAAAGGGTTCCGCCTTCGACGCAGAGGCCGCTTTCCAGAGAGAGCGTTCCGGGAACGTACCGCCCCGCCTCGGACAAAGGAACGGAAAGGCCGTTCGTCAGGCGGCGCTCGGCGTCCGCGTTCAGAAGGACGCGCTGAAAAACGCTCCCAAGCGACCGGCAGGGCAAAAGGCGCTGCGCGTCCGCGGCCTCGGGCGCGCAGGCGTCCGAGACGCGGAACGGCCCGATCGACAGGCGGCGCAGCGTCTCGACGTGCGCTCCGCAGCCGAGCCGCTCGCCGATGTCCCGGGCGATCGCCCGAACGTAGGTTCCCTTGCCGCAGGTCACGGTGATCTTCGCCCGGCCGTCCGCGAGGGGAGAGGAGCGCGCCGCCGAGGTCACGGTGACGGGCCGGGCCGCCAGCCCGGGGTCTCCTCCGGCCCGCGCCGTCCGGTGCGCCGCCCGCCCGTTCACCTTCAGCGCCGATATTGCGGGAGGAACCTGCATCCGGGTCCCCAAAAACGAACAGAGGACGCGGTCGAAAGCCCGTTCATCCGCTTTCGACGCGTCCCCGCGGAACACAAATTCTCCAGAGGCGTCGCAGGTGTCGGTCGCGGCGCCCAAGCGGACAATCGCCTCGTAAACCTTGGGCAGCCGCATCACGTAATCCGAACAGCGCGCCGCCGCCCCCAGAAGCACAACCAGAAGCCCCGACGCCGTCGAATCCAGCGTCCCGGCGTGTCCGACCTTTTCTTTAGCCGGAGAGTTCCCCGCCAAAAGGCGCTTTACGAGGGCGACACAGGCCGCGCTCCTCAGTCCGGCCGGCTTATCGACCAGCAGAAACCCATTCGGCATAGGCGTCATCCACCGACTTTCGGATAGTTTCCATGGCCTGGTTCAGAGGCTGTGCCAGAATGGCGGCCGAAGCGCGAGGGTGGCCGCCGCCGCCCAGAGAACGCGCGACGGTGGACGCGGTGACGGTTCCTTCCTTCGAGCGGAAACTCACCTTGACCTCGCTTCCCCCTTCTTCCTCCGTCAGCAGAACGGCGAAACGGACGCCGCGGATCAGCAGTGGCTGGTTCACCAGCATCTCCGTGTCCGACGAGAGGGCCCCCGTCCGCTCGAAGTCCTCCCTCGACAGCCACGTCATGGCGAACTGCAGATCCTGCCCCCAGCAGGTCAGGCGCGACAGGGCGGCCCCCCAGAGGCGCATCCCCGCCAGAGAACGGGTCTGCCGCATCGCGGTGTCGATTTTCATGGGGCTCGCTCCGCGGGCCACCAGGTCCGCGCCCGCCCGATAGGTCAGCTCCGTGGTGTTGCTGAACACGAAACCGCCCGTATCGGCACTGATGCCGGTGTAAAGGCATTCGGCAATTCCGGCCGTTATCGGCCAGCCCGCCGCCGTCATGAGGCGCCAGATCAGCTCCGACGTCGAAGACGCGGAGGGATCGACGCAGTTCAGCGTCCCGTAGCGCGTGTTGTCCTCGTGATGGTCGATGTTCAGAATGAACGCCCGCGGCGCCCTGCCGTGAAGGCCCTTTACGCCGCGGTCCTCGTTGGCCGAGTCCAGAAAGACATAAAGACCGCTCTCGCTGTCGAAACTGTGCTCTTTCCGGGCGACGTACTCCTCCGTGTGGGGCAGGAAGCAATAGGAGGGCGGGACGGGATCGGGCCCCATCCAGATCACATGCTTGCCCTGGAGCACGCCCGCCTCGAAAAGCGCCGTGGCCGAGCCTATAGCGTCCCCGTCCAGTTTTCGGTGAGAGAAAATACGCCATAAAGAAGCGGCCTCGAGATGCCGGGCGGCCTGAAGCAAAAGCTCCGCCATCGGAGCGGAGCCGTCAGAACCCGGGGCCGCGCTCGCCTGTGCCGTCTTCGCCGTTGTCTTCGTTTTCGTTGTCATCGGAGTCGTTCCGTTTCACTTCTTCAGATTCTTCTTCAGATTCTTCTTCAAACTCTTCTTCAGATTCCCCTTCGGCGTTCACCGCGTCGAGGCCCAGGCTGCGAAGGATGCCGTCGATGCGCTCCCCGTAGTCCAGGGATCGGTCGATAACGAACTCCAGATCCGGGATATGGCGCAGTTTCAGCACCTGCCCCAGCATCGACCTCAACGCGCCCTTCACGTTCCTCAGCTCGGTCAGCACGGGATCGCGCCGCGCGGGGTCGAGCGTCGTAAAATACACCCGGGCCAATTCGAGGTCCCGCGAACACTGGACGCCCGTCACGATGGCGCTTCGGGCGGCGTCGTTCTTCACCCGCTGTTCCAGCAGAAGCGATATTTCGCGCTGAAGCTGTTTGTCGATTCTTGCCATGCGCCAGCCGGACGGCCGACGAAGAACGGGCCGCACCGGGTTTCCGATTTTTTTGATTTCCCCGCCTGTTCCCAAATCCGCTCACCTCGTTTCAGCGGGCGGGCCAAGCCCGGAAAAACTAAAACGTTTACAGGGACCGTTTCTCTTCGACGACCTCGTAGGCCTCCAGGATGTCGCCCTCTTCAAAGTCCTGAAAACCGCTCAGGGCAATTCCGCAGTCGAAGCCCGCCTTGACTTCGCGCGCCTCGTCCTTGAAATGACGGAGCGTCGAGATTCCGCCGTCCCAGATGACGATCCCCGCCCTCACGACGCGCACCCTGGAGCTGCGCCGCACGAGGCCCTGCGTGACGTGACAGCCGGCAATCTTGCCCGCTTTCGGGATCTTGAACACCTCGCGTATTTCGACCTCGCCCAGTCGCTGCTCTTTCAGGGTCGGCTTCAGAAGGCCCTCCATGGCGGCCTTCACGTCGTCGATGACGTCGTAGATGATGTCGTAAAGGCGGATTTCCACCCCGTCGGCCTCGGCGATTTTTTTGGCGTTGGCGTCGGGCCGGACGTTGAAGCCGATGATGACCGCGCCGGAGGCCGAGGCCAGAGTCACGTCGGACTCGGCGATGCGCCCCACTCCTTTGTGGATGATGGAAACGCCCACCTCCTCCGTCGCCATTTTTTCGAGGGACGCGCAGAGCGCCTCGACGGAGCCCTGAACGTCGCACTTGACGAGCAGATTGAGCTGAGGCTTCTGCCCTTCCTGCATCTGAGAGTAAAGGTCTTCGAGCGAGGCCTTGCGCGCCGGCATTCCCAAGTCCCGTATCTGGGACCTGCTGGACGAAAGGGCGTCCCGCGCTTCGCGTTCGGAGTTCACGACGGTGAAGAGCTCACCGGGCTGAGGCACCTCGCTCAGGCCCAGAAGTTCGACGGGAGTGCTGGGCCCCGCCTCGTTCACGTTCTTGCCGGCCGTGTCGATCAGGGCGCGGATCTTTCCCCAGGACGTGCCGAAAAGCGCGATATCGCCGCGCTTCAGTGTTCCCTGCTGCACGATGACCGTCGCGACGGGCCCCTTGCCCTTGTCGAGTTCCGCCTCGATCACGACGCCCTCGGGCGAGACCGTCGCGTCACCCTGCAAATCCTGCATTTCGGCAACCAGAAGCACCATTTCGAGGAGACGGTCGATGCCGTCCCCCGTCTTGGCCGAGAGGTCGACCATGACCACATCGCCGCCCCACTCCTCCGGGACGAGCCCGGCGTCGGAGAGCTGCTGGCGGACCCGATCCGGCTTCGCCGCCGGTTTGTCCACCTTGTTCACCGCCACGACGATAGGGACGCCCGCGGCCCTGACGTGGTCGATGGCTTCCCGCGTCTGCGGCATCACGCCGTCGTCCGCCGCGACCACCAGAATGACGACATCCGTGACCCCGGCCCCCCGCGCGCGCATGGCCGTGAAGGCCTCGTGCCCCGGCGTGTCCAGAAACACGAGCGGCCTGCCCTCGTGCATGACGGTGCAGGCGCCGATGTGCTGGGTAATCCCGCCGGCCTCGCTGGCCGTGACGTTGGTGTGGCGTATCGTGTCCAGAAGCGTCGTCTTCCCGTGGTCGACGTGCCCCATCACGGTCACGATGGGTGGGCGGGGCGTAAAGCCGCTCCGTTCTTTTGTTTCCTGCTGTTTCTTCTTTTTATCGGGGGAGATTTTCTTCTTCTCCCCCTCTTCCCGCAGGGGATCCGCCTCCCGCGGGGTCACCTCGAACTCGATGCCGAAGCCCCTGCCCAGCGCCTCCAGAATTTTTTCGTCGACCGCGCTCGCCGCCGGAACCATCATGCCGGCCGACATCAGAACCTTCACCGCATCGGCGCTCGTGACGCCGATTTTCTCCGCTGCCGCCTTGATCGTGAGACCCTCCTCCAGTTTTACTTTTCTCTTCTCGGGGGCGGGTTCGCCCACCGCTTCCTTTTTCGGGGCTCCGGTCTCCGCGAGCGCGTCTTCGACCAACCGGGCAACCTCGTTCTCAATGGAACTCATGTGCGTTTTGACCTCGACGCCCAGGTCCTCCAGAATCTTCATGAGGTCTTTGTTGCTTTTTCCGAGAATTTTGGCAAGCTCATACACTCGCATTTTGCTCAAGGGCGACTCCCCCTTCCGGTAAAGAAACTCGGCGGCCTTGTTTCGCTTCCTTTTTCGCTTCGCCCGGCCGCTCGCAATTATCAAAAAGCAACGCCCTTATCCTGTCAGTCAAACCGCTTCGAACCGGCAGAGCGAGCATCTGCACGTTATTCGCTCCCAAGGCCGCGGAAATTTCCCCGATACTCAGCGGAACGCCGAGCCATAAGGCCCGTCCGCCCTCGGCCTGCCTGCGGGCAAAGTCTTCCACCGACTCGGAACAGTCGGAGGCCGTGAGGATCAAAAGAGATTTTTTCGTCTTCGCGCTTTCCGCGAGCTTCGCACACTGTGATTTTACACTATCCATCCCGATATGCGCCAAATCCGCGCGCCGCGACAGCCCCAGGAGCGAGAGCAGTTCCTTCGATCGCAGCGCCGTCAGACGAGGCGCAGTCAGACGAGGCTCCGCCGGCGCGCCGTCCGGCGGCAAAGCCGCGTCCGCCGCGGAAAAATTCTTCCAGTACGCGTCGATGTACTCTCCCAGCCGGGCGTAAAGTTCCTCCGGGATCTCCGTCTTGAGGGCGCGGGCGAGGGCTCGGGTCTTTCTGGCCCTGTCGAGACACTCCCGGCGAACGCAGAGATAGGCGCCGCGCCCAGGCAGTTTTCCCCGCTCGTCCAAAAACACCTCCCCGGAGGGAGAGCGGACGACCCGAATCAGGATTCCCTTCGGCGACTCCTCCCGGCAGGCGGCGCACGTCCGGGGGCGCTGTCTCGAAAAGCCCCCCACGGCCGTCACACGTCCTCCCAAAGGGAGTCCAGAGAGGTTTTTTCCGTCTTCTTTTCCGTCTTTCCCTCGAAGCTCAAGGCGAGTTCCCCGGCGTCCTCCGCGATGTCGTGGAAGATATCCGACAGGGTGGGCATCCGTTCGGCCTCCAGGGCGTTGATGTCGATCTTCCAGCCCGTCAGGCGGGCGGAGAGCCTCACGTTCTGCCCCGATTTGCCGATGGCCAGCGAGAGCTGCCCGGGGTAGACGTAGACCTGCACGGCGCGCTCCTGATCCAGGACGGGCTCGACCCGGGCCACCTTGGCCGGCGAGAGCGCGTTGCGGATGTAGATCAGGGGATCGCCGTTCCATAGAATGATGTCGATCTTCTCCCCCGCCAGTTCCCTGCTGACGGACTTGAGACGCCCGCCCGAGTTCTCCGTCTCTCCCGTCATCAGCTCCCTTTCGAGGGCTCTGGCGCGGCCGCTCAAGTTTCCCACGCAGGCTCCCACGGGATCGACGTTGGGGTCGAGCGTCACCAGAGCCACTTTCGCCCTGATCCCGCCCTCGCGCACGATGTTCTTGATCTCGATGACGCCGCTGCCGATTTCGGGAATCTCCAGCTCCAGCAGTTTGCGCAGAAGCCCCGGATGCGTCCGCGAGACGACGATACGGGGGCCCCGCGTCGTCTGGCGCACGTCCAGCACGTAAAACTTCATCCGGTCACCCGGCGCGTACTTTTCCCCGGCGATGCGCTCCTCCCTCGGCAGGATGGCCTCCGTCCGCTCGTTGAGGCGGACGAGAACCTGATCGTTTTCCGACTTGAAGACGACCCCGGTCATCATATCCCCGACCTTGTCGGAAAACTCCTCGTAGACGACCTGCCGCTCCGCGTCCTTCAGCCGCTGGATGATCACCTGCCGCGCGGTCTGCGCGGCAATGCGGCCGAAGTCCTCGGGGTTCTTCTCGATGCGCAGGACATCTCCGACCGCGGGTTTTTTGAAACCCATCTTTCTTGCGTCGGCCGCCGTGATCTCCGTATCCGGAGACTCCACCGCCCGGACGACGGTGCGCAGCTCGTTGACGGAAATGCTGCCGCTTTCGAAATCGATCTCGACCTCGACGTCCTGATTGCCCCCCTGATACTTCTTGTAGGCGGAAATAAGGGCGGCCTCGAGGCTGGAGGCGATCAGTTCCGAAGAAAGGCCCCGTTCCTTGGTTATCTGGCTCAAAGCGCGCAAGAAGTCTTTCCCTAAACGCATTCAACGCTCCTCCTTTTCGGCCTTCCGGGCCTTACTCCCCGCCTTCCTGGGGGGTTTTTTCGGTTCCCGCGGCTCCAGGCCCCGGAAGACCAGAGCCGCGCGGGCTATCGCCCCGAACGGGATGGAACACGTTCCCTTCTCCTTTTCCTTTCCCGTTTCCAGCAGGACGGACGTTTCGCTCACCTCCGCGATAAAGCCCACGTGGGTCTTTCGGCCGTCGAGGAACTCGAAGGTCTTGACCCGCGCCTCTCTGCCCTTGAACCGCTCGTAGTCGGCGGGGGTGAAAAGGGGCCTTTCCACGCCCGGAGAACTGACCTCCAGATAGTACCGGCCGCTCAGCCCGGCCGACTCCGCGGCGCCCTCGCCGTCCAGATAGCGATTGACCGCTTTCGACACTTCCTCGCAATCCGACACGGTGATTCCCCCGAGGGAATCGATCAGCACCCGTACCGTAGAATGTCCCTCCTCCGTGACCAGCGCGGCGTTCACACACTCGTAACCGAGCTCCGCCACAATCGCTCCGATGTTCCGGGACAGTTCCTCTCTCCACAAAACCGCGCACCTCCAGATTCAAAAAAAAGAAAAAGCTGGCCGGCGTTCCCTTAAACATAAATTAAACGTAAATTAAACATAAAAGAGAGTGGGCGCGAACCCACTCTCCGAATCCACCTCAAGACCGAACTCCCGATGCCGCCAATCCCACGCTGTCCTTACTGCCATCATTATACACATAATTCGCAAAAAATGTCCATATATTAGCCCTCCCCGGAAAATAATCCGTCCGAAGCCTTATACTTATCTGCCTTATACTTAATCTAAAGAAAGATCACAGGTTCCTGAGGCGGTCCGCCCTGGCGCGCTCGATCATGGCGCGGATGTAGCCCAGGGAGTAGGCCATTCCGACGTACCAAGGCGCGGGGGAGGAGACCAGCGGGGAGTGGTCGGGAATGATCACGCCTCGAAAGTCGTTGTCGTGCAGAATTTTGACCACGCGGTAGATGTCTATGTCGCCGTCGTCGATAAAAGTCTCCCGGTAGCGGGGAATCTGCCCCGTCACGTTGCGCAGATGGACATAGCCGATGGCGTTCTGCCGCGCGTAGCTCTCGATGGAATGATAAAAGTTGTGCCCGTTCATCTCCGCCAATGTGCCGACGCAGAGTTCCAGCGTGTTGCAATGGCTCTTTCTGAGGTCCAGGAGCCTTTGGTAGAGCTCGGGGCGCCAGACGAGGCGCGGGGTTCCCCGGAGAAACGCGTAGGGAGGGTCGTCCGGGTGCGCCGCCAGTTTGACGTTGAACTCCTCCGCGACGGGCAGGAGTTCGTGCAGGAACCACTCGAAGCGCTGCCACAGTTCTTCGTGGCCGATCTGCGCCGCCGTCTCGGGCTCGTCCGCCGAGGCGTTTTTGACGTCGGGGTCGTAGACCATGTTCCAGACCATGCCTTTGGGAACCGGCAGTTCGATGGCGGCGTCGCCGCCCACCGACTCCGCCCCGCCGCGGGCGAATGGGCCGCTGATGCGCCCGGCCACTCCGGCCAGGCTGAAGTTGTAGCCGAAAAGGGGGATGGACGCGCGCCCCACGTTGCGGATCAGCTGCTTGAGGCCCTCCATCTGCTCGCGCTTCCGCGGCCCGTCGAGCAGGATATCGTACCAGAACCCCGGGTCGAAGTTCTCGATCGCCTCGAAGATCAGCCCTTCCTCCTCGACCTGCCTGCGGATCGCCAGGAGCTCGTCGAGGCTCCAGATGTCGCGGTTGCGCGTGACTCCCCACCCCTCGGCGTCTCCGATCGGCTGGTTGTCCCCGGTCACGGGGTCCTTGTCGCGATGGAAATAGTCGACCAGATGAATGACGAGATGCGTACAACCCAGCTGCCGCGCGTAACGGAAGTTTTCCCGGGTCAACTGATGACGGTAAAAAATCATGGCCAGCTTCATGGCGATCCTCCCTTTGGGCTATTGAGCGCCTGTTTTCAATTACGCGCCTGTTTTCAGGCGTTTGTTGATTTCCTCGAATTCCTCGCGAATGGCGTCGCTCTCGAAAGGCCGGATTTCCGGCATGGAAAGGAACCGGATGGAGTCGAACAGGTCGAGCCCCGAACGAATCAGGTTTCGCAGATCGCCCGTGCTTCTCACGGTCCTGTAGGTATTTTCCGCCACGTCGCGGCCGCGCCGCAGGTCGGAGAGCGTCGCTATGACGCTCCTGCGCTGGGATTCCAGAAGCTCGGCGTAGAGTTCGGCCACCCGAACCGTCATGGCGTTGGCGCGCGCGTTCGCCTCGAAGGCGTTTCTCTGGCTTTCCGTGTACTGCGTCTGCCGGGCGCGCCCCGCGGCCTCCGCGCGCAACGTCTCGGCCTCCGCTTTGATCTGGGCCAGCCGGGGCTTGTACTCCGTTTCGATTTTTTCCGCCAGCCCCTCCTGCGTGACGATCAGAATATCGTTCAGCACGAGGTACATACCGGTGTAACGCCGGCTGATCTCCAGATTGCCGCCGTCCTCGCGGGAAAGTTCCGCGAGCTTCTCCACCACGTGCTTGACGTTCGCGAAGACCACCGTGTTCTGAAAGAGGTCGTCGCCCGTCACGGAGGTCAGAAGAGCGTCCACCTGCCGGTCGTCCAAATCGAGGCCCATCTTCCGCAACGCCGAAGCGATTTTTCCGTTGATGTCCTCCAGATCCCGTTCCTTGCCCTTGATTTCCGTGTCCAGTTTCGCGAGATCTTCGTCGATTTTGGCGCGCGTCACGATCCAGGGCAGATTGGAGGACTCGGGCGCGGAAATCCGGCGGTTGCGCAGGTCGTTCGCCTTCAGCCGCAGGGCGGGAATGCTCTCGCGCAGGGCCAGAGCCTGCCTGCGCAGGCCGTCGGCGTCCCCCTGGAGGAGGATTTCGACCGCCTGATCCAGCAGCGCGCCGATCTTTTTCGCGTTGCTCGACTTGTCCGCGCCGAAGAAGGCCGAATCCGGCAGCTTCTCCTGCTTGGCGCGCAGGCTCAGAGCCTCCGTCAGCGTCGAGGAGAGCTCCTCCCAGGAGGAGGTCAGATACTCCGGAAAGGAATCCCTCTCCGGCTGGGCGGGGGACAGCTCTTCTTTTCCTTCTTTTTGCCCCTCTTCTTCCCACCAAGGCCAGAGGCGCTTCAAATAGCTTCCGACGCCCCCTTCGGAGTCCAAAGAGGCCCGCGAGGGTTCGGCAAACGCCAAAGACGCGCTCAGCGCCAGAACGCACAGCAACAGACAACGAACTCCCGTTCTCATCCTCATCAGCTTTGTCGAATTTGTCAAATTTGTCCCTCCCGCCGCGCCGGCGTAGCCGTACGCCAA
>JAISMH010000121.1 GCA_031276855.1 Synergistaceae bacterium | reverse complement strand
CGAGTAAATGTTGTGTTAATTATTTACACTACATTTTATTGAGGGCTGCGCGCAATGTCAATACCACAATCCCAGTAAACGCCTTGTTTTCAATTCTTTATTGAGAATTGCCAAGTTCCGTTATCAATGTGGTGCTACTTGTTGTGTTAATAAGTTCGGGAATTATAGCTAATTGAGATTATCGGGGACCTCCCGGATTCAGCTGTTGAAAAACTGGCGTCATACGCCGCTTTTTTGCAATTTGAATATATAACAAAAAATAACGATGGCTTTTTCTGAAGCCAATATGTCACGACTTCGGCATTCAATATAGCAGATGGAACAGGGACATTGTGTTATCAAGACGATGGATGAATTAGAGCGCATGGCCGATGATTAGTGTCGAATTTTCAAATGATGCCTGGGAGGATTATTTATACTGGTAAAGAGAAGATAAAAAGACTCTCAGGCGTGTTAATGTTCTCATCAAAGATATTCAACGTAATGGGTATATGGGGATAGGAAAACCGGAGCCATTGGCCGGGAATTTCAGTGGCTGTTGGAGCCGCCGTATAGACGCGAAAAACCGTCTCATTTACCGCATAATCAATGATTTACATGAAAGTTTTTTTCGAAAAAATGCTGTACTCTCATGTTACCCCTCAGATGGAAGACGCAGCCTTCCAGTCTTTAGTTGTGGAAGGGGCTTCGTCATGGTTGTGAGATCTTTTGAAGAGTACAATATATTGTCAATTCCTAACCGTTCAGACCTTTCGCGTCCGATTCCCATCTGACAGTGTTTTTCATCCAAGGGGGCGGGGGGTATTCCGCGCAAACTGCCACGCGGGTAAGCGACCGACACAATTCGCTTCGCTTATTGGTCGTCTGCTTAAGTAAGCCCGCTTTTGGGTGAACGATCTGTCCTCCGCCAGTATATGTGTTCTAAGCGATGAACGCCTCGAACAGCGTTCTCCCCTCCCTTGGCCGTCTCCCGAATCGCCGCCTAATCGGGAATCTCTCGTCTTGCGGGGCTCGACCCCTCGGCAGCTTCATGTCATCTCGCTCCTAAGTTAAGCCGTCTCTCACGATATGCTTAAAGTTCCGCGAGAGTCCTCCGGCTTTCGGTCCCGCTCGAACGCCTCCCAGAGGCCCGCCAGGTACATGGCCCCGAGGGCTCGGTCGTAGAGGCCGTAGCCCGGACGGCCGGTCTCGTTCCAGATCATGCGTCCGTGGTCGGGGCGCATGACGCCGTCGAAACCCGTTTCCACGCAGGCGCGGACGATCTCGGCGATGTCGAGGGAGCCGCATTCGGTCGGGTGCGCCGTCTCGTTGAATCCGTGCGGCCCGCTGACCGTGACGTTGCGGATGTGCGCGAAGTGAATGCGTCCCGCGGCCGAGTACTTTCTCACCATTTTCGGGATGTCGTTGTCCGGCGAAACTCCCAGGGACCCCGTGCAGAAGCTCAGCCCGTTATGCGGCGCGTCGGCGATCTTCAAAAGGCGGTCGATGGACGCCTCGTCGCGGATAATGCGCGGCAGGCCGAAGATCGGCCAGGGCGGGTCGTCCGGGTGGATTCCCATTTTAACGCCGGCCTCCTGCGCCGCGGGCACGACCTTTTTCAAAAACCGCTCGAGGTTCGTCCACAGCCCCTCGGTGTCCAGCTCCCTGTACGCGTCCGTCAGCCGCCGCAGTTCCCCGGCGTCATACCCGGTGCTCCAGCCCGGAAGCCCCCGAGTTCCCTTTGAAAGATCCATCTTCAGTACCTCTTCGTCGGCGTAGGCGAGGCAGTTCGACCCGTCGGGCAGCTCCATCGCGAGGGAACTCCTCGTCCAGTCGAACACCGGCATAAAGTTGTAGCACAGGACGGGGATGCCCGCCCTGCCCATATTGCGGACGCTCTGGCAGTAGTTCTCCGTCAGACGGCCGCAGTCCTCCAGACCCAGCTTGATGTGCTCGTGAACGGGAATGCTCTCTACGGCCGACAGCCGAAACCCCTTCGCCTCCACCGAGTCCTTCAGCGCCTGAATCTTCTCCAGCGGCCAGACGTCCCCCACCGGCACGTCGTACAGTGCGCTGACAATGCCCCTGACGACAGGGATTTGCCGGATCTTCTCCAAAGTGACAGGGTCGTCGTGCCCGTACCACCGAAACGATAAAATCATTTCCCTAACCCCCCGCTCTTAATTTTGTTCACAATTATAGTATATGAAAGTATATAAAGATGACGCCCGTCTGAACGGGCGTCGCGAAAAACGCGGAAAAACAGTAAAGAAATGTAAGAAAGAAAGGTCTTCAGAAGGGACGAATTAGCACTGCGGTATTGTATCAGCTATTGCCGGATTGGGCACATCCGTAAAAAGCATGATTGTGGTTCTTTTCCGCTTTTTTTTCCGCCTCGGTCCGTGCTGAATGAGAGGCGGCATCGTTCGGTCTTTCAAATCTTCATTATTTTCCTCTCCGGCCGGATATATTTCACCCGAGAAATGATGTAAAATCGTGAAGTATAAAAAATCTCCAGAAGGAGCTGTTTGAGAATGAAAAGATTCCTGATTTTCTGCGCCGCCGCCGTACTGGCCTTCGCAAACGCCGCTTTCGCGGCCGAGCCGGTCAGAATCGGACATACCGTGTCTTTGACGGGAGGAGCCTCCATGTGGGGGCAGTCCGAGGCGAACGCGGTGGACATGCTGGTGAAAAAAATCAACGCGGAAGGCGGCATTCTGGGAAGACCCGTCGAAGTCATCCGCTACGACAACCGCAACGACGCGGTCGAATCGGTGAACGTCGCCCGCCGCCTGGCCGGGGATAAGGTCATTGCCGTGATCGGGCCCGCGCAGAGCGGCAACTCCATCGCCACCGCCCCGATTTTGGAGCGCGCGGAAATTCCCATGATCGTCACGACCGCGACCAATCCCTACGTGACCGTGGATCAGAAGACGGAAAAAGTGCGGCCCTACGCCTTCCGCCCGTGCTTCATCGACCCGTTCCAGGGTACTGTGGCCGCGCGCTTCGCCGCGGATCGCCTGGGCGCGAAAAAAGCGGCGATTCTCTACGACGTGGGCTCGGATTACGGTCAGTGGCTTTCCAAATATTTCGAGGACGCGTTTACCGCCCGCGGCGGAAAGGTCGTGGCCAAGGAGGCCTTCCGCTCCGAGGAACTGGACTATCGCGCCCAGCTCGGGAAGATTCGAGAATTCGCGCCTGACGTCTTTTTTATCCCGACCAGCCAGAAAGAAGCCGCTCTGGCCGCCAAGCAGGCCAGAGACCTCGGCATCTCGGCCGTCCTGCTGGGTACCGACAACTGGGGCAGCCCCGACCTGATCGACTTGGGCGGCGAGGCGGTCGACGGCGCGTATTTTGTGAATCTGGCCGATTTGGACGACCCGGACATCAGGAGTTTTGTCACGGAGTACCGGAAGACGTTCGGCGGCGACCCCGTATTGCCCAACCCGATCATGGCCCAGGACGCCCTGATCATGATCGCCGAGGCCGCGAAGGCCGCGGGTTCGATCGAGGGCCCGAAACTGGCCGAAGCTCTGGCGAACCTGAAGGACATCCGCGTGACGAGCGGCGTTCTGACGATGGATCCGTCCAACCACAACCCCCTGGACAAGCCCGCCGTTATCCAGAAAGTGGACGTGAAGAAAAAAGCGTTCGTGTTCGTGGAAAAATACCAGGGACGCTGAACCGGCGGCCTGCGCGGGAACCGGATACGTGTTTTTGCAGACCCTCGTCACCGGCCTTTCGGTCGGCGGCATTTATTCTCTGATGGCCGTGGGGTATTCGCTGATTTTCAGTATTCTGTCCTTCAGCAACTTCGCTCATGGAGCGGTGATCATGCTGGGGGCCTACATTGGGCTCGCCCTCGCGACGCGGTTGCACTGGGGGCTGGGACTCGTCGTGGCGGGCAGCGTCGTCGGCGCGGGAATAATCTCGGTGTTCAACGAGCGCGTCGCCTATGCCGCCCTGCGGCGGAGAAGAGCGCCGTCTCTCTTTTTGATGATCAGCGCCATGGGCTGTTCCGTCTTTCTGGAAAACACGGTGTACGCCACGATCGGCTCCCGTTTTTTCGCGTTCCCGGAGTTCTTCAGACGGGAAGTCGTCAGCCTGTGGGGCAGTTCTCTTTCCCTGCTCGACCTGTTCGCTTTTACGGTTTCGGTGGGGGCTATCTTCGCCCTCCACCTCTTTATCACGAAGACGAAAACGGGCATCGCGATTCGCGCCGGGGTGAACGACATGACCATGTGTTCCCTGATGGGGGTGAACACGGACAGGCTGATCTCGATCGTGTTCTTCCTCGCCGGCGCCTTCGCGGGCGTCGCGGGCGTCTTTCTGGGAATCAAGTATCTGGTCTACCCCACGATGGGATGGGTCACCAACAAGGCCTACATCGCGGCGGTGATCGGAGGGCTCGGCAGCCTGCCCGGAGCCTTGGCCGGGGGCTTGATCCTGGGGGTTCTCGAGACGCTGGTCTCCACCTATCTCTCCAGCGTGCTGCGCGACGTATTCAGCTTCACGATGCTGATCGCGCTCCTGATTTGGCTGCCGAACGGCCTGATGGGGCGCGAGACGGAGGAAAAGATTTAGCCCATGGATTACGAACTCAACGTCGTGATGCTGGCCTGCGTCAACATGATCGCCGTGCTGGGGCTCGCGGTCTTCACCGGATTCACCGGGCTGTTTTCTCTGGGGCACGCGGCTTTTGTCGGCATAGGGGCCTACACCTCCGGGGTGCTGACCTATCACTGGGACGTTCCCTTCTTTTTCGCGCTGACGGCCGGAACGGCGGCGGCGGGGCTGTCCAGCCTCGTCATCGGGATTCCTACGCTTCGCGCCAAACTGCGCAGCGACTACTTCGCCATCGCGATACTGGGCTTCGGGGAGGCGTTGCGCGTGTGCCTCGAAAACCTTTCCGTCACCAACGGCGCGCGCGGGCTCTCGGTGAGCGAGCTCAGCGGGCCGGGATGGATAGTGGGAACGCTGATTCTGAGCCTTCTCGTGACGCGCAATTTTTTGAAGTCGCGTTTCGGGGCGCTCTTCGTCGCGATACGCGAAGACCCGACGGCGGCGGAGATGGCGGGTATCGACCTCTTCCGAATGCGCCTGCTTTCGCTGGCGGTCAGCGCGGCCCTGTGCGGAGCGTCGGGCGCCCTACTGGCGCACCGGCTGGCGTTCATTCAGCCCGTCATGTTCACCCTGACGCAGTCCACTCAGCTTCTGGCCTCGGTAATCGCGGGAGGGATCGGGAGCATTTCCGGTCCCGTCATCGTCGCGTTCGTCTTCACGGCGCTGCCGGAGATGCTGAGGTCGCTCGACATGTGGCGTCTTCCGGCCTACGGCCTTCTGCTGGTTCTGATCATGATCTTCCGCCCCCAGGGGCTCCTGGGTTACCGCGAGCTTCCGGATCTCTTTCGGAGGCGGCAATGACGGCCCCGGAACATCCCCGTTCGCCGGGGGCGTCTTTGCCCTTGCAGTCGGAGGCTTCTTCGCCTTTACTGCAGGTGCGCGGCCTCACCCGTTCGTTCGGAGGCATCCGCGCCGTCGAATCGCTGTCGTTCGACGCGGCGCGCGGCGGCATCACGGGACTGATCGGCCCCAACGGAGCGGGCAAGACGACGGTGTTCAACCTGATCACGGGCGTCTACCGGCCGACGGCGGGGACGATTTCCCTGAACGGCGTCGATTTGACGGCCAAACGCCCCCACGAGGTCGTGCGGGCCGGGGTTTCGCGCACGTTCCAGAATATCCGGCTTTTCAACCGGATGTCCTGCCTCGAAAACGTCATGGTTCCGCTTTTCGCGCGCGGGCGCTCGTCGCTGGGGGCGTTTTTCCGTACGCCTTTCGTCCGTGAAGAGGAGCGGCGGACACGGGAAAAAGCCCTCGCCGTCATGGAGGAAATGGGACTCGCGGACGCGGCGCACCGGCCGGCCTCGACGTTGCCCTACGGATTGCAGCGCAAGCTGGAGATTGCCCGCGCCCTGGCCTGCGGACTTTTGGTTCAGGGGCCGCGCCTTCTGCTTTTGGACGAGCCCGCGGCGGGAATGAACGACGCGGAGACGCGGGAGCTGGGCGAGGTCATCGTGAAGGTGCAAAAAGACTTCGACGTGACGGTGATGCTGATCGAACACCATATCAGTCTGGTGATGGACATCTGCACTCACATCGCCGTGATGGACCGCGGCGCGCTTCTGGCGGAGGGCCCGCCCCAGGCGATACGCAGCGACGAACGCGTCGTCGCCGCCTACCTGGGACGCCCGCGCGGCAGGGGAGCGGGCGGAAAAACAGAATTCGAACGCAAAGGAAACGACGCTCATGACCGATGAACGCTGCGGCGAACGCAATCTTGAAAGTCGTACCGAAGGCCGTCCGGCGGGAGAGCAGGGGCCGGCGCATTTGGAGGTTCGGGGGTTGCATGTCCATTACGGCAGCATCCATGCCCTGCACGGGGTGGATCTCGCCGTCGGCAGGGGAGAGATCGTCTGCGTCGTGGGCGTGAACGGAGCGGGGAAGTCCACCCTGATGTGGGCCGTCTCCGGGGTGCTGCCGGTGACGGAGGGCTCCGTCCTGCTGGACGGCGTTCCCCTCGTCCGTTCGGGCACGGGGCGTTCTTACGGACCCCCCCGCGCGCTGCCTCCCCACGAGATCGTGAACCTTGGAATTTCCCTGGTGCCCGAGCGGCGGCGTCTTTTCTCCGCCCTGACGGTCAGGGAGAACCTGATCATGGGTTCGATCCGGCGCACGGACCGCGACGGAATCGCCGCGGATCTGGAGCGGTGTTTTTCGCTGTACCCCGTTCTGAAGGAACGCCTCGCCCAGCGCGCGGGAACGCTCTCGGGCGGAGAGCAGCAGATGCTCGCCGTCTCCCGCGCGCTGATGAGTCGTCCGTCCGTCCTTCTTCTGGACGAGCCCTCGCTGGGTTTGGCGCCGCTGGTCGCGGACGCGCTTTTCGACACGATCCTGAAGATTCGGGAGGAGGGCGTAACCGTGCTGCTGGTGGAGCAGAACGCCCTTCAGGCGCTCAGCGTCAGCGACAGAGGTTACGTTCTGCAGACCGGAGAGATCGTGACAAGCGCGCCGAGCGGGGAACTCATCGAGAATCCTCTGATCCGGAAAGCCTACCTGGGCTCGTAGTAACCGTTCAAATTCCCGCCTCTCGAAGCATCGGGGCTCCGCCCCGAACCCCGGCAGGAGGCGGCGCCCCCTGCACCCCGTTACAGGCGCGCGGGAGTATAATGGCGCCCGTAGGGTTGTATTTCTGAATGATGGAGGCGGCTTTTTATGAGTGCGGGAACGAATACGGAGAGATCGGAGTTTTTCGACGGCTATTGGAGGCGTTCCCGTCTGTGCGGCCGGGTCGGGGAGGACCTGATCGGGCAGGAGGTCCGAGTCAACGGCTGGGTTCGGCACAGGCGGGATTTGGGGGGCATCATTTTCGTCGAGCTGTGGGACTACACCGGGTCCGTCCAAATCGTATTCGACCCCGGCACGGGCGATGTCCACAAGCGCGCGGGAGACCTCCGCGGCGAATACTGCCTCGCGGTGCGGGGCAGGGTGGCGAGGCGCCCCGAAGGAACCGAGAACCCCGCCCTCGCGACCGGCACGGTCGAGGTCGCCGTGGAGGATTTTCTGCTGCTCGCGCCGTCGAACCCCCTGCCCTTCGAGGTGGGAGAGGGCACGGACAAGGTCGACGAAAACCTGCGCCTGACCTACCGCTTTTTGGACCTGCGCCGCGACCGGATGCAGAACAATCTGCGCCTGCGCAGCCGGGTTTGCGCCTTCACGCGGGGCTATTTCACGGACAACGATTTCGTCGAGATCGAGACGCCGGTGCTCACGAAGGCCACCCCCGAGGGGGCGCGGGACTACCTCGTCCCGAGCCGCGTCACCCCGGGCGCGTTTTACGCGCTGCCCCAGTCGCCGCAGCTCTTCAAACAGATCCTGATGGTCGGCGGATTCGACCGTTACTATCAGATCGTCAAGTGCTACCGGGACGAGGACCTGCGCGCCGACCGCCAGCCGGAGTTCACCCAGATCGACGTGGAAATGAGCTACGTCGTCGAGGACGACGTGATGAGCCTGATCGAGGGCTACATGAAGGGCCTCTTCAAGACGATCCTGAACGTCGATGTCCAAACGCCCTTCCGGCGCATGGAGTATTGGGACGCGATCGACCTCTACGGCAGCGACAAGCCAGACCTGCGGATACCCGTCAAGCTCGCGGATCTCGCCCCGGTCTTCGAGGGCGGCTCCTTCGAGGCGTTCCGCAGGATTCTCGAAAACGGCGGCGTCGTCCGCGGACTCCCGCTTCCGGGCGGCGCGTCCCTCTCGCGCAAGGAATTCGCGGAGGTCGAGGAGAGGGCGAAAAAGCTCGGGGCCTCGGGGCTGGCGGCCTTCACGTTCAAGGAAGGAGAGATAAAGGGTCCGCTCGTCAAATTCATGAGCGCTCAGGAGCTGGCCCGGCTCAAAGAGCTTTCCGGGCTTGTGGACGGGGACGCGCTTTTCGTCGCGGCGGACGCCTCGCGCCTCAAAGCCTCGGTGGTTCTGGGGACTCTGCGCCTCGAACTCTGCAAGGCCCGGGGTATTTTCGACGCGAAAAAATGGGAATTCCTGTGGGTGGTCCGTTTCCCGCTGTTCGAGTGGGACGAGGCGGAAAAACGCTGGTCGGCAATGCACCATCCCTTCACGTCGCCCGTGCTGGAGCAGCTTTCTCAGATGGAGACGGACCCCGGCAAAGTGCTGGCGCGCGCGTACGACATCGTGTTGAACGGAAACGAGGTGGGAGGCGGCTCCATTCGTATCCACGACCCGCAGGTGCAGGCCAGGGCGTTTTCCTGTCTGGGCATCGATCCGGAGCGGGCGAGGGAGCGGTTCGGCTTCTTCCTGGACGCGCTCTCCTACGGCACGCCGCCCCACGGCGGCATCGCGCTGGGTTTGGATCGTCTCGCGATGTTGCTTTGCGGCGGTACGCACATCCGGGACGTGGTGGCCTTCCCCAAGACCCAAAAGGCGCAGTGCCTGCTCTCCAAAGCGCCCAGCACCGTCGAGGACGCGCGTTTGGAGGAACTGAAAATCCGCTGCGTCCCCGCTGAGGACGAAGACGCGTAAACCTGGACATAAATCTCAATCTAAACCTTGTCCGAGGGATGGAATCTCAGGGTTCCATCCCTCGCAATTGCGTTCAGCCCGCGCGAGTACAGCATAGATATTTGAGACATTGTCACAGACGAGTGACACTCTCGGACGATTGACAGGCTCAATCGCTGTCCGTCTCGCGCCGGAAAAATTACGCCCTCGTTCCGGCGGCATGTTCGAGAAAAGACCGGTAAGTCCTTTCGATGCCGTCTTCCAATTCCACGCTGTGAGTCCATCCCATACCCCGAAGCAGGGAGACGTCCAGCAGCTTTCTCGGCATTCCGTCGGGTTTGGAGCCGTCCCAGTCGATTTCGCCTTCATAACCCACGGCGCGCCGGATCTTTTCAGCCAGCTCCCGGATCGTCACGTCTGTCCCCGTGCCGATGTTGACAATTTGCGAACCGTTGTGGCGCGCCATCAGAAAGAGGCAGGCGCTGGCCATGTCGTCCACGTAAAGAAACTCCCGCCGCGGCGTTCCCGTCCCCCACAGGCGGACGGCGGGCGCGCGGTTCGTTTTGGCATCGTGGAACTTGCGGATCATCGCCGGCAGGACGTGGGAGTTTTCGAGGTCGAAATTGTCGCCCGGACCGTAAAGGTTTGTCGGCATCACGGAAATGAAGTTCGTGCCGTACTGCCGGTTGTAGGACTGGCAGAGCTTGATGCCCGCGATTTTGGCCACCGCGTAGGGCTCGTTCGTCGGCTCCAGCTCCCCCGTCAGAAGAGACGCCTCGCTCATCGGCTGCGGGGCAAAGCGCGGGTAGATGCAGGAGCTTCCCAGGAAGAGAAATTTTTTGACCCCCGTCCGAAAGGCCTCGTGGATCACGTTGGCCTCCACAATCAGGTTTTCGTAGATAAAGTCCGCCGGGTAGGCGCTGTTGGCGTGGATGCCCCCGACTTTCGCCGCCGCGAGAAAAACGTACTCCGGCCGTTCCGCATTGAAAAAAGCGCGCACCGCCGCCTGGTCTCGGAGATCCAATTCGGCCCTCGTCCTGAGGATCGGATTGCGATACCCGGCCCGCTCCAAACACCGAGTCAGGGCGCTGCCCACGAGCCCGCGGTGTCCCGCAACGTAAATTTTGGCGTCAATGCCCAAACCCAAACCCAAACCCAAATCCAAATCCAAATCGAACAACCTCCCCGATTTTTCACCCACGTTCATTCTATACCAATTTTATGCCAATGACGCGCGGGGCGGAAGAGGCGCGCGCCCCTCCTGCGATAAACGCCTGTCTTAAAGCGGACAGGGTATCTTGTCTGCAGCCGAGGCGGGACCGCCAGAAGCGCGCGGGTGTAACGCCCCAGAAGCCCGGCGGACAGCCGAAGCTCGGCCAGAAGCTCGAGATCGGAGAACTCGGCTGATAACATAATAACTCGGCACGGCTGTAGAATTCCTATACCGCCGTTCATGCGGCTCCGTTTGACTTTTGTTTTTTTACTCCATAATGTTTTCCGATGAAACCAAAGGAGTCCAATCATGAATAACAAAGTCGTCAAACTGTCGTCCGAAATGCTTGAGGAAGCGGGTAAATACGCAGCCGTTTTTTCCCGCTCCGTCCCCAGGCAAATCGAACATTGGGCTAAAATCGGCAAGATTGCCGAGGAAAATCCCGATCTGCCCTACGACATTATCAAGGACATCCTCCTTGGCGTGGAAGATATGAAAGTGGGAAACGTTTCGGAATACAAATTCGGGTAGCCTTATGAAAATCGTTGCGGCCGCGTCTTTCGACAAGACGGTTAAAAAAATGGTAACCGTTCGCCCCTCGTATACTCTATCCAGTTAAAACAGGCGCCACCTTGACCTTCATTTCAGGCTGAGTATAATACTAATTGAGATTTGACTGAATGATATTGAGCTTTGCTGAATGATATGGGAGCATGAAAGGGGGGGCGCGGAATGATGGAGACAAACAGGTCGATCAATAACGCTGAATCCGGTATTTTTGTGCCTTTTGCTCTTGCAAATGCAGATATAATCTACTATAATAACCAGAGCCCCAGAGCCCCAGAGCCCCAGAGCCGGTCTGGACGACATCGTGAAGTGAAAATTTTCCCCCCCACCGGTACTTGAACTCCGACCTCTTTTTCATCCAGCCCATAGCCACTCGCTATACCGACTACGCTTTCTCCGTTCCTATCCATTAGACGCCAGAATGCCTAAAACAAATTTCGCAGTTAAAATTTCTGGAAGAGTTTATTGGCGGTCATTTTGCTGTACTCTGCCGTATTGGAATGTAATGCATTGCATCGTACGCACAATACAAACGACTTAGGATTTTGCTATTGAATTACATTCTGCGACTTCCCTTCTTTGGAAATCGATGTAGGGACCGTAGGTTTTATGATCCCCATTTCTTGGCATTAAGAGATTACTTACAGAAATAGGACAGTTTTCAATGCGTAAAACTGAATTGCTGTGGCAAAGAAATCTTAATGGCAAGGGCTGTAAATTACGACCATCGGTATCCCAAGGCGTATCTATCCATTTGTATCATTACCACATGACTGCTCTCGGATATAAATTGATCGCTGCAACACTCGAAATACCAGCACTGACATCATCACATGGG
>JAISMH010000159.1 GCA_031276855.1 Synergistaceae bacterium | reverse complement strand
GTTATGCGAAAAGAATACAGTGGTGGCAAGAGCTTCACACGCCTTCACACGGAAGAGGTCACTGATTCGAACCCAGTATCGCCCACCAGAAATTCCAAGGGTTTACGCGATTCGGCGTACCCTCGCCCGGCAAACACTCGGAACAGTACCGCAAACTTCGACACACTCCCTGCACTTAAGCGAAAACAACCGGACACTTTCTGTTTCGTCTTGCACGGACGAAGGTCGCGTTCCGTTTGATTGTTCGTGAATGGCGCATCGTAATTGTTAATAAACAACATATAGGCCGCTTTGTAATCGCGCAATCGGTTCAGCATACGCCGCAATTCTTCCCTTCTGTACTCATTACTTTCCATATCGTACGATTTATACCTTAACTTTAGTCCTTGTCGCTCCATTCCCACTGTACTGTAACGGCGCTTGCTTTGTGTCCCCTTACGGGTCTACGAAACGATATTTACAAGGCGGGTGGGATGTGTTAAAGTTCTGGCGAAGTGCAGTTGTTGGGTTTTACGTCCTTTAATCCGATCCCGTGAGGTCGGGAAGGCGAGGGGGGGTTAGCGCGCCCGCGATATCCATATCGAATTGCGTGCCCTGTCGGCCTTTTATAAAGGACGGCGGGGCATTTTTTGTTTTTATCGTTCGTTTCAAATGCTGTTCGTTTCAAATCGGGAGGGGTTGCGCGTGAAGGAAAAAGCGAAAATCATGGACGAGGCGGCTATGAACCGCGCCATGATCCGTATCGCCCACGAGATCATCGAGCGGAACCGCGGTGTTTTAAACGTGGCGTTGATCGGTATCCAGCGCCGAGGGGTTCCGCTGGCGCACCGGCTGGCGGAGCATATAGGCAAGGTGGAGGGCACCGAAGTTCCCGTCGGAAGCCTCGACATCACCTTTTACAGAGACGACCTTTCTCTGGTGGCCGAACACCCCGTGGTCAACGGGACGGACATCTCCTTCGGAATCACGGATCGGAACATCGTCCTCGTCGACGACGTCCTTTTCACCGGACGCACGGTCCGCGCCGCGCTGGACGCCCTGATGGACGACGGGCGTCCCCGCTCCATCCAGCTTGCGGTGCTGATCGACCGAGGGCACCGGGAGCTTCCTATCCGCGCCGACTTCGTGGGCAAGAACGTCCCGACCTCCCGCGGAGAACTGATCGCCGTCCGCATCGCTCCCTACGAGACGCCCGACGAAGTCGCCCTGCTGGATCTGTCTCAAGAGAACATGTCGCCTGAAATGCGGGACATGACGGGACAGCAGTCATGACAGCGAAGACGAAACAGATCGACCGGCTGATCGAGGCCATCGAGAGCACGGGCAACCCGTCCGCTCTGGGGTTGGACACGCGGCCGGAGTACCTTCCGAAGGCCGTTCTGGCGGCCCTGCCCTCGGAGCCCGAGCGGACGGAGGACGACATCGCGGACGCCGTCTATACCTTCAACAGCGCCCTGATCGACGCCCTTGCCGACATCGTGCCCTGCGTCAAGGTTCAGGCCGCGTACTACGAAACGCTGGGCGTCGCGGGAATGCGCGCGTTCCGGGACACCCTGCTCCGAGCCCGGAGCCGCGGCATGGTCACGATTGCCGACGTCAAGCGCAACGACATCGGCGCGACCGCCGAGGCCTACGCCGCCGCCTATCTCGGCCCGTCCGCGCCCTTTTCCGCCGACTTCGTGACGCTCAACTGCTATCTCGGGACCGACGGAATCCTGCCCTTCCTGAAGCGGTGCGAGCTCTGCGGCAGCGGCGTTTTCGTTCTGATCCGAACGTCCAATCCCTCGGCGGGGGAGTTTCAGGACCTCCCGTCCGGCGGCCGCCCGTTCTACGAGTACGTCGGGGAAAAGACCGCCGCCTGGGGGGAAGGGGAGGGCCTCATGGGGACGCTCGGCTACAGTTCCGTCGGGGCTGTCGTCGGCGCGACCTGGCCGGAGGAGGGAAAGCGGCTGAGGGCTCTTCTGCCCAACACGTTCTTTCTGGTGCCGGGCTACAGAGCGCAGGGCGCGACGGCGCGGGACCTGCGCGGCTGTTTCGGCGGCGCTTCGCGGGGCGGCGCCTTATTGGGCGGAGCTGTTGTCAACGCTTCGCGGAGCCTCCTTTGCGCGCACCGGAAGCGCGGCACGGAGGACTTCGTCTCCGCCGCCCGCGACGAGGCTCTGCGTATGCGCGGCGAACTCCGCGCCGCGCTCGCGGGGGAATAAAAAAATGGGGTGCAGGGGTCCAAGACCCCTGCCCGGGCCTGGGGCGGAGCCCCAGTTGAGCTTTTTATATTTTTGAAGGAGAATCGTTATGACCGAAAATCAAGCTCTTGATCTTCTAAGACGCACCGGCGTCATGAAGGAAGGCCACTTCCGCCTGACCTCCGGGCGCCACAGCAACCGCTACATGCAGTGCGCGCAGCTTTTTCAGTATCCCGAGGAGAGCGCCGCCGCCTGCGCGGAGATCGCGGACTTCTTTCGGGACAAGAACATCGATCTCGTCGCCGGCCCCGCCGTCGGCGGCGTCATCATGGCCTACGAGATCGCGCGGCACCTGTGCGCTCACGGCGCAAGCGTCCTCAACGTCTTCGCCGAGCGCGAGGACGGAATCATGACCCTGCGGCGCGGGTTCGACGCCTCCGTGAAAGCGGGCAGCCGGGCGCTCGTCATCGAGGACGTCGTGACGACGGGCGGCTCCGCCAAAGAGGTCATCGGGCTCCTGAAGGCCAAGGGCGCGGAGATCGTAGGGGTCGGGAGTATCGTCGACCGCTCGGGCGGAACCGTGAGTTTCGGCGCCCCCTTCCATGCGCTGCTCGCGATGGAGATGGAGTCCTGGGAAGCCGACGCCTGTCCGCTGTGCCGGGAGGGGATTCCCGTCGTCAAGCCGGGAAGCAGAAAATGAAAAAACAAAACAAAACCTTGGGCTCCGCCCAAACCCGGCAGGGGCCCGTGGGCCCCTGCACCCCGTTTTAGAGAGCTGAACGTTTTTTCGCGACGGTTTCTCGAACCTTCGCCGCGATGGCGGGCGCGTCCAATTGATACTTTTTCAAAAGCTCCGCGTAAGACCCGCACTCCGTGTGACAGTCCGCAAGCCCGACAAAGCCCACGGGAACACAGGCCTGTTCCGCAACCAATGCCTCGGCGACGGCCCCTCCCAGTCCTCCGATGACGCTGTGTTCCTCGGCCGTGACAATCGCCCCCGCGGAACGCGCGAACTCCAAAAGCAGCTCCGCGTCCAGGGGCTTTATCGTGAACATGTCGATGACCGCGGCCTCGATTCCCTCCGCGGCCAACTCTTTGGCCGCGTCGAGAGCCAAACCGACCATCACGCCGCAGGCGACGATTGCCGCGTCCTTCCCTTCACGCAGCACCTTCCCCTTGCCGTCCTCGAAGACCGTTCCCGGCCCGTAGACGGAGGGGAAAACGTCCCTCGAAAGGCGCACGTACATGGGCCCCTTCGACTCGATGGCGTGCCTGACGAGCCAGTCCGTAAGCGTTGCGTCGCTGGCCGTGTAGACCCTGAAGTTGGGCAGGGCCCTCATGATCGCCACGTCCTCGATGGAATGATGGCTGGGGCCGTCGTAGGCGTCGGAAAGTCCGCCGTACGCGCCCATGAACTTGACGTTCAGGTTGGAATAGGAGCCGAAAATACGGGCAGGCAGCAGACCGAGGGTCACTATGAACGCCGCGAAGGTGTTGATGAACGGAATTTTGCCGACGGAGGCAAAACCCGCTCCCATGGCCGCCATGTTGGCCTCCGCCACCCCCACGTTAAAGAATCGTTCGGGGCAGGCCGCCTGAAAAAGAGCCGACCGAGTGGAGCCCGACACGTCCGCGTCCAGTACCACCACATCGGGATTGCCGCGCCCGTATTTCACCAGCGCTTCGCCGTAAGCTTCGCGTATCGCCTTCGCCATTTCAGTCGCCCTCCAATTCCGCCGCGGCGCGCTTGTAGCTCGCTTCATCGATGGCCTTGCCGTGCCACGCGTTCTGCCCTTCCATAAAAGAAACGCCTTTGCCCTTGACGGTGTCGGCCAAAATGACGACCGGCCGGCCGTCGGGGTCGTTGGCCTTGTCGATGGCTTCGCAGAGGGCTTCTATGTCGTGCCCGTCGCAGGAAAGACAGCGCCACCCGAAAGCCTTGAATTTCGCGGGCACGTCTCCCTGCGGCATGATGTCGGCGCTCCTCCCGTCGAGCTGAACCTTGTTCCAGTCGTAGATGGCGACAAGATTGTCCGCCTTGAACTTCACGGCGCTCATGCAGGCTTCCCATACCATTCCCTCGTTGACATCGCCGTCCCCCAAAATGGCGTAGACTCTCGCGCCGGTCTTCGAGAGGCGGAGCCCCAAGGCCATTCCCAAAGCGGCGGAAAGCCCCGCTCCCAGCGGGCCCGTCGAGAGATCCACGCCCGGCGTGTGTTCGGCCGAAGGGTGTCCCTGAAGCCTCGTGTTCAGACGGCGCAGCGTCTTCATTTCCTCGACGGGAAAGAATCCCCTTTCCGCAAGCACGCGGTAGAGCATGGGAGCGGCGTGCCCTTTGCAGAGGACTACCCGATCCCGATCGGGCTTCTGTGGGTCGGCCGAATCCACTCTGGCCTTCTCGAAGTAAAGCGCCGTCAAGATTTCGCATACAGAAAGAGACCCTCCGGGGTGTCCCGTCTGTATCCCGTACAATGTGTCGACCACGTCCCGGCGAAACTTCTGACACAGTTTTTCCAGGTACGCCTTCCTTTCCGCCGTCAATCCCATCCCAAGCATCCTCCTAAACTGACTTAATTGAGTTTTAATTTGGTGAATTTTAATTTGGTTGTGTCTTCCCCGCGAAACGGCCAAGGTACGCCTCCTGAACCCGCGGGTCCGTGCGAAGGTCTTTGGCTTTGCCCTCGATTCTCACGCGCCCCTGGTCGAGTACATACGCGAAGTCCGATATTTCCAGGGCGAGACGCGCGTTCTGCTCCACCAAAAGGATAGGAATACCCAATTTGTTGATTTCCACGATTTTTCTGAAGAGGTCGCTTACGATGACCGGAGCGAGCCCCATCGAAGGTTCATCCAGCATCAGGAGTTTCGGGCGCGCCATCAGAGCGCGGCCTATGGCGAGCATTTGCTGTTCTCCGCCGGAAAGGCTCCAGCCCAGCTGCCCGCGCCGCTCTTCGAGGCGCGGAAAAAGGTCGAAGACAGAACGCTTCTCCGTTTCGTAGGGCTTTCTCCCGAAAAATCCGTGCCACGCGATGGTGCCCACCTCGAGGTTTTCCTCGACGCTCAGCCCCGGAAAGATATGACGCCCCTCGGGAACGTGGACGATAGACCTGCGGGCGATACGCGTCGGACTTTCTCCGATCAGCTCGTTCCGTTCGTCGAAGACAATGCTGCCCGTGCGCCGTATCATTCCGGATATGGCCTTGAGCAGCGTCGTTTTGCCCGCCCCGTTGCTGCCGATCAGACAAGTGACGACACCCGGCGCGATCTCGATGTCGATTCCCTTCAAAGCCTCTATCGAACCGTAATACGCGTGAAGATTTGCGATTTTAAGCATCGAGATTCCTCCAATATTAAAATGCCATCTTATTAAAATGCCATTTATCCCGTCAGGCTTCGAGGTTCCTGCCCAGGTAGGCGACGATGACATCCTCGTTGCTTTGAATCTCCGCGGGCGTTCCGGCGGCGATGACCCTGCCGAAGTTGATGACGACGATGTCGCGGCAGATGTTCATGATCATGTCCATGGAGTGTTCAATCAACAGTATCCCGATATTTTTCTCCTTCGCGGCGAAGTCGAGGAGCCCCATGGCGTTTTCAATCTCCCGGCTGTTCAGGCCCGCCGCGGGTTCGTCGACCAGCATGACTCGGGGAGCGCCCAGAAGAGAGCGTATGATCTCCAGCAATTTCCTCTGACCGTAGGGAAGCGACGAAATGTCGTCCTCCCACTCGAAAGTAAAACCCGCAATCTCCAGCAGTTGTTCCACATAATCTTCAAAGCCCGTGACCTTTCGCCCGAAAAACGAAGCCGTGTATCCGTAGCCGCTCCCGAGATCCGCCCCCAGCAGGAGGTTGTCCCTGATGCTGGAGCGCTGCAGGAACCTGGGAGTCTGGAACGTCCGCCCAATCCCCATGACGGCGCGCTTGTGGGAGGGGGCGTCGGTAACATCCCTCCCGTCAAAGTAGATTCTGCCTCCGTCAGGCCTGTAGATACCGCTGATGAGGTTCATCAGCGTCGATTTTCCCGCCCCGTTCGGGCCGATCAGACCGTGAATCCTGCCGGGAAAAACGGAGAACGTCACTTCGTCGGCGGCGACGACGCCCCCGAACCGCTTGGAAACATCGTCCAACCGCAGAATCGGCTTGCCCGTCATTTTTCCCACCCCAATGTGTCGGGTTCCGCCCGCGTTTTTTTCAAAATTCTCTTGGAGAGTTTTTTGAGAACCGCGTTGCAGAGGCCGGCCAGCCCCATCGGCATGAAAATCATCAGCAGGATGATGCCCACGCCGTAGGAAAGTTTCAGGTAACGCTGGACGGGGCGCAGCCACTCCGGCAGCATGGTGACCAGGATAGAGCCCACGAAGACGCCGACCGTGTTGTTCACCCCTCCGAGCATCGTCATGATGACGTAGGTCGTCGCCATGTCGAAGGTGAAGAGATCCGAGCTGATGAACTGGTTGTGCATGGCGTAAAGTCCGCCGGCCAAGCCGCTGAGAGCTCCGGCAATCGTAAAGGCGATGACCTTCGTCCGATAGATGTTGACCCCCAGCGTTTGAGCGGCGATTTCGTTGTCGCGTATGGAGGCGAGGGACCGCCCCAAACGGGACTTGCGCACGCGCTCGATCAGGAAACCCGCGGCAAGAACAAAGCCCAGCAGAATATAGAACCAGTCGTGGTAGTTCCGGGGAGACATCCCCAGAAAACGGATCACGGGAATGCCCGAAACGCCGTCCGGCCCTCCGCAGAGAAATTTGTAGTTGAGGTACACGGACCAAGTCACCTGGACGAATCCGATTGTCGCGAAGGTGAAGTAGGTTCCGCCGAGCCGGAACAGAACGGCGCCGCATATCCAGGCCGCAAAGGCCGCGAACAGAACCGCCCCGGCAAGGACGGGAACGGGCTCCCATATCACGCCGAGCCGCCCGTTCGTGAGATTGGCCACGAAATAGGCCCCCGCCCCCATGAAGGACACCGCGGCAAAGGAAAGCTGCCCCCCCATGCCCAGCATGACGGAAAGGCCCAGGGCCGCGATGAAGTTGATCAGGGAGACGTTCATGATCATCATGCTGTAGTCGTTGGTGAACCTTGGCGTATAGAAAGCAAAGGCGGCGAAAGCAGCCGAAAGCGCTGCGACTTTGAAAACGGTCATGCTCAGAAAGGCGTTTTTTTTCTTGCTCAATGGGCTCACCTCAGGCTTTGTCCGCCACGCGCTCGCCGAAAAGCCCCTGCGGACGGAAGAGCAGGACGACGATCAACACGAGAAAAACGACGGCGTCCTTGTAAGTCGTTGTGAAGGTCGAGCTGTAGGATTCGACGAGGCCGATGAAAAGGCTTCCGACGATGGCCCCCTTCACGGAGCCGAACCCGCCCGTGACCACTCCCGCAAAAGCGCGCAGCTGGAGCGTTCCCAGCGTTACGTTGACCAGAAAGACCGGCGCGATCATATACCCGCCGACGCTCGCCAGCGTGACGACGATGATGTAGGTGGCGGCTGTCGTCAGAACGGTCGGTATACCCAAAAGCTCCGCCGCGTATTTGTCCTGGGCGGCGGCCTGCATGATTCTGCCCGCGTAGAGCTTCTCGAAAAGCACGAAGACGAGGAAGATCAAAACGGCGCCTATGGCTATAGTCAAAAGGTATTGGTATTGAAGGCGCAGCGACCCCACCCTGACGACCCCCTTGACCAGAGGGGCGGAGACGAGAGGGAGGCTTCCCCAGGTGATCGTGGCAATCTCCCGAATGACCATAGCGGCGCCCATCGTGGAAATGACGGTGGCCGTGGGATAAGACGCGGTACGCAGGGGCCAGTAGGCCACAAACATGAAAACGACTCCCACGAAGGCGAAACAGAGCATGGCGGCGGGAATCATCAGCACAAAAGGCAGTTTCACCTGATAAGTCAGCCCCCACGTGATGAAAGCGCCCAACATCAGCAGTTCGCCCTGCGCGAAGTTCATGACGCCGATGGCCCGAATCAGAAGGATAAGCCCCATTGCCATCAAAGCGTAAATCATCCCCATGGCGACGCCGTTTATCGTCAGCTGCATGAAGACGTTGGGTTGCAGCAAAATATTCAAACCCTGCATGTTCGGCCCCCCAATTTTATAAGCGCGTAGAAAACGAAAACAATGCAGACATTAAAGCTCAGGGGGACGGAGCTTGTCCGCCCAAAAGCGGGCTCGCATGCCCCCCGAGACTTCCCTTTCTCAGGGTTCACGCGTATAGACGACTTCTTTAAGCACGGCGCGCTGATTTTCGTTGATTGTCAGGAACTGGCTGGTGCTGAAACAATGGTTGTCGTTGTAGGTGTAGGTGGACATGGCGCCCTTGTAGGCCTTGATTTTGTAGAGGGCGTTGTTGATTGCCTCGCGATCCGTGGTGGTGTTCGCGATTTTGCACGCCTCCGCGAAAAGCATCAGGGAGTCGTAAGCGGTGACGGCGGGCATGTCGGAGTCGGGCTTGCCCTTGTACTCCTCGCGGTACGCTTCAGAGAAGGCCTTCCCCTCCGGCGTGGTGACGTCCGGCGTCCAGTCGGCCACGCCCATCCACCCGTCTGAGGCTTCCTTCGCCGTTTCGCGGCACACCACCGAGGCGAACGACGAAGAGCCCAGCAGCGGGATGTCGATTCCGGCGGCGGTGGCCTGCATGGTAATGACCGCGGCGGGCATCTGATGGCTGATGCCGATCAGTCCGTCCGCGTCGGAGTTGATGATCTGGGTCAATATGGGAGAAAACTGCTTTTCGTCGGGGTTGTGGGCGTAGAGATTCTTCTCGGGAACGTCGATGCCCAACCCTTTCAGGGCGCTGACGGTCTGCGTCATCAATCCCGTTCCGAAGGACTCGGCGACGTAGAGAACAGCGGGGTTCTTCATGCCGATCACCTGGGTGGCGGCCTTGGCCAGAAGCAGTCCCGATTGGTCGTCGGTCATGCGCACCTGCCAGACGTAGGGGTTCTTTTCCTTAGGAATATTCGCGGAGGAACCGCCGGCGAACATCGTGATTTTTTTCTGCAGGACGACGGGAGAGGCGGCGATGCAATTGGCGGAGTAGGTCGAACCGAAGAAGGCCACGACCTCGGGGTAGTTGATGATTTTGGTCATGGCGTTGACGGACGCCTGGAGGTTGTCCACCTCGTCCTCGAACACGATTTTCAATTCCTTGCCCAGAATGCCGCCCCGCTCGTTGATGTGTTTTTGCGCCAGCAGAATGCCGTTTCTGACGAAATCCCCCACCATGATGTTCGTGCCGCTCATCGGCGCCACGGCGCCGAAAGTCACCGTCCCGTCAAAAGCCGAGACAGCCAAGGGGAAGGCCAGCAGCGCAGCCAAAATACACAAACACAACCTGATTCCCGTACTTCTCATCATTTTCTCCTCCTTTGATTTTGGGCGGCTTCCCGCCCTGAGTTTTAAGAAAACGTTACAATCGCCTTCATCACTTGAGCGGGATGGGCGTCGATGAACTCGAACGCCCCTTTCAGAGCCGCGGCCGGGCCGCGCGCGATCGGGAAACGCTGCGTGATCAGTCCGCCGAGGTTGACGGCGCCGCTTCCGGCCAAGCGGATGGCGTCCGCAAAGTCCTCCCGCACGTACATCATATGCCCGACGAGGGAGATCTCCTGTCTCTGAATGATGGGAACTTCGAGGGAAAAAGGCTCCTTGAAATTTCCCGTGACGACGACGACCGAACTGCGCCGCGCCGCTCCCAAAATCGAGGACAGCGAGGCGGGAACACCGACGGCGTCGATAATGACGTCCGCGCCCCGCGGACCGAAGGCCCTTCCGATGGCGTCGGCCAGGGAAGTCTTCGTCGTGTCGGCACAGTGTTCGATGCCGCACCGCTCCGCGAACTCCAGCTTCGGCGCGCTGATATCCGCGATCAGAACCCCCGCCGCTCCCATGGCTTTGGCGGCCTGGGCGGCGCAGTTTCCGATCGTCCCCGCGCCCACGACGGCGATGTTGGCCCCCCGAGGATCGCCCCCGCGTTTGACAGAGCCGACCCCCACCGCCAAAGGTTCCATCAGCGCCGGCCATTCCTCTTTCATGTCCGCGGGACAGCGGTGCAAATAAGAGGCGCCGAGCGCGGCGTACTCGCGGCAGAACCCGTCCCTGTGGACTCCCATGACTTCCAGCTTTTCGCAGACGTTGAAACGGCCTATGAGACAGGGATAGCATTTTCCGCAAAAAATCTGAGGTTCGACCGTCACCCTGTCCCCCGGGGCGAAATCTCTCACGCCGGCCCCGGTCTCTTCGACAACGGCGGAGACCTCGTGCCCGATCACCACAGGGTAGGTCATGTATTTGTGCCTGCCGTGGTACATCTGAATGTCCGACCCGCAAATGCCGACAGAGCAGACTTTCAACAACACCTGTCCTTCCGCGGGCCGGGGCTTTTCGGCTTCCTCGGTTTCGAAAGTGTACGGCGCCGTCAGTTTTACCTGAAACATCGAGAGACTCCCCCCTGGGCTGACGCGATCATCCCGAAAAAATCATGGGGCTCCGCCCCATACCCCGCAGGGGACTCAGTCCCCTGACCCCATCAATCCGGAGCGGGAAGCAGAAAAATCTTGCAGCCCTCTTTTTTCTCGAACTTCTCGAAGGCGCGTTCCCACTCCAGAATCGAAAGTTTGTCGGTCACCAAAGGCTTCACTTCGACCTTTCCTTCGCCCAGAAGCTGAAGGGCCTTCCTCCAGCTGGCGTTGCGCGAGCCCAGAGAACCCGAAAAATGCAGCTCCTTGTAGCAGACCTTTTCGATGTCAAACTCTATCTTCCTGCCGGGAAGTCCTATCTGCGTGAACCAGCCCCGTTTTTTGATCGCGTTCAGTCCCGCGTCGATCCCGTAAGAGGACCCGGAGCACTCCAGCACCGCATCCGCGCCGTACCCGTCGGTGAGAGGGGCCAGAAACGCGTTCAGGTTTTCCTTCTGCACGTTGACGGTGTGATCGATCCCCAGGCTTTCGGCCAGCTTCAGCCGGTCCGCGTCCGCGTCCGTCCCGGAGAGGACGACCGCCGCGCCGTGAATTTTGGCGACTTGGGCGGCCATGATCCCCACCGCCCCCGGCCCCGAAACGAGGACGACATCGCCCGGAACGATCCTCGTCAGGTCGTAGACGGCGTGTACCACACAGGCCAGCGGCTCCGTCATCGCCGCCGAAGTGAAGTCCACTCCGTCGGGGATACGGTGTATCCGCGCTTCCGGAACGACCGTGCAGCGGGTGAAGACGCCGTTGAACCAGTAACCCAGAGTGCGGCGCTCCACGCAGAGGTTGTAAAATCCCTCCCGGCAGAAATCGCAGACTCCGCAGTAGTGAAAAGCCGTCTCCGAGACCACCCGGTCGCCCGGCGCGAACTTCGAGCAACCCTCGCCGTTTCTCACGACGACGCCCGAAAACTCGTGCCCCGTGACGACGGGGGGATTGAGGGGAATGGCGATATCGCTGTGGTGTATGTGAATATCCGACCCGCAGATGCCCGCCTCTTTGACCTCGATCAGAACCTGTCCCGGTCCGAGCGTCGGCTCCGGAATATCGCGGATTTCCATGTTTCCCGGTCCGGCGGCGTATTTTACGAGAGCTTTCATGGTTTTCCCGCTCCCCACGGCTCAGGCGGAGAGGGTTTTCACCCTCGAAAAATCCCCGGAAACCGCGCCTTCGAGTACCGATCCCATGTACTCGTCGACCTGACCGACCGACATGGGGACGGGCATGTTCTGGAGCTTCATCTTGAGCTGCGGATCCTTTGCCGCTGCGAGAGCGCGTTCCACGTGGGCGGGGGTGAACTTCGGAAAGTCGCTGAGCTTCGTCTCCGCGCCGACGGAGCGGGCGAAGGCCATCATCCCTTCCGCCACGGATACCGCCAGGGCGCGTCCCGAAAGAGCCTCGAATCCCGGTTCCATGTATCCGGCGGCGGCGTAACGCGCTCCCATGACCTTCAGGTGTTTCTCGATGGAAGCGGCAAACAGCACGGCGTAGTAGGGGTTCATGATGCCGCAGGCGCGCCCGTGGGACGTGACGTCCACCAGAGAAAAGCTGGTCAGGTGCGCTCCGTTGGTGCCGCCGATCATGATGGCGTACCCGCCGAGGTCGGTGGCGAGCCCCAGCGCCTCGCGGGCCTCCAAATCATCGGGATTGTCCACCGCCCGCTTCGTGCAGCTCAGCACGAGATCCAGAACCGTCTCCGTGATTTCTCTGCACAGCTCGTATTTGTCCGGCGAAGCGCCGTAAAAAACCTCGATGGCGTGCGCGGCCGCGTCCAGGGCCCCGTCGACGGTCAGCGAGGCGGGCATGGTCGCCGTGACTCCATAGTCGAAAATAGAGTGAAACGGGACTATCGCGTCGTCCACGATCAGCTTTTTCTGCCCGGCGACGGGGTCCGTGATGTTGGAGTATTTCGTGAGATGAGCTCCGCTGCTGGCGGAGGTCTGCACCGCGATATGGGGCGTCAGCTTCTTTCCGGTGCGCTTCAGAGCCTCGGTGACCAGCCCCGTGCCGAACCAGGCGTCGATTTCGGGGGATTCCGTACCCAGCGTCCGAAGCAGGGCCGCCGCCTTCACGGCGTCGATACCGCTGCCTCCTCCGACGGAGATCACGCAGTCGGGTCCGAAATGCAGGAGGTAGGATTCGAGGCGGTAAACGTCCTCCCTCGGAGCGTTCGGCCTGGCTCCCTCGACACATCGATCGGGAACCAGCTCCAGCCCCGCCTTCTTCAGCGCCGCGATTGTCCTGTCGACGACGGGCTTCGAGGTTTTCGTGCCGCCGACGACCGTGACCTTTCCTCCTTGCGTTTTGGCAATTTTCCCCACCTGTTCCAAAACTCCGATTCCGAAAGTGTAGCTGTCGCCCTTGAACTTTCTCAGAAGCTCCCCGGCGCGTTCCTTTGCTTTTGAACCCGGCATTTTCAATCCTCCCTGACCACAAATAATATTATCCGACGGTGACGGATAGCCCGTCCGGCAATACCTCCGTCCATACGCGCTGAAAAGCAATTTGTTTTATTATAGAGCTTATATTTAAGATATTGGGCACATGTGTAATATACTATAGCGGAAACGGAATACCGCAAGAAATATTTACCCTGTTTATGCTTCATAATGATACAAAAGGTTGAAATTTTGTCTCGTTTTAGAGCGATTCGCTTTCTGCGCTTCCAGCTCGCTGCGCTTCTAACTCTCTATGCTTTCATATTTCTTTATGCTTTCATCAGGAGGTGCCTCGGAAATGGACAAGGTCAGGATATTGGGTATCGCGCCATACGCCGGAATGAAGGAGTTGATGCAGGACATCGCGGCGCGGCGGGGCGATATCGACCTGGAGGTTTTTGTAGGCGACCTTTCGAATGGAGTGGATATCGTGCTGGAGCGTCAGAGCCAGGGGTTCTCCGCGATCGTGTCGAGGGGAGGCACGGCCGAGATGATAAAGCGCGCGACCGATATCCCGGTTGCGGAGGTGCTCCTGTCGGTCTACGATGTTTTGAGAGCCATAAGGCTTGCACAGCACTACAACGGCAAGTTCGCCATCGTGGGCTTTCCCAGCATAACGAAGTGCGCGCACCTGCTTTGCGACATTCTGCAGTACGACACGATAGAGATTGCGACGATCGGCGGGCAGGACGACATTCGCCCATGCCTCGAAGCGATCAAAAAACGAGGATGTTCGATCGTCGTCAGCGACGTGACCACGACGATTCAGGCGAAGCTGCTCGGGATCAACGGCATCCTGATAACCTCCGGCGGGGAGAGCATCGAGGCGGCGTTCGATCATGCGGTCGAAATATGTGAGAGAAACAGAAAGAATCTCGAAGAAATAGAATTTCTGAACGCTCTTCTGCGCTCCGCGAAGGACGAGATCGTCGTTTTCGGCGAGGAAGGGGAGCTGGCTTTCTCCTCTTTTCCCGCCGGCTGCGACGGCGAAACGCTTGCCTTTATGAAGAAAAATTTTCGCTCCGTGCTGGAGTGCCATGAGAAAAAAATGCTGAAAAAGAACAAAAAAGGAGAGTTGTACTCCTTGTCCGGGCGGGCGTTCGGGGTGAGGGAAAAGCGGTACTGCGCCTACTTCGCGGCGTGTCTTCCGGGCGCTCATCCCTGCGCCGAACAGGGTATCGCCTACAAAAACAAGGCCGATCTGCTGGAGGACGTCGACAATACGTTCTGCAAAAATCTTTTTGTGGAAGGGTTGAACGAGACGGCGGAAAAATACGGCAGGTCGGCGCTGCCCGTCCTGATAACCGGCGAAACCGGCACGGGCAAGGACAAGACGGCCAATTTCATCTATATAAAAGGTCACTTGTCCGAGAATCCCATGCTCTCCATAGACTGCGGCGCCGTGACCGAAAAAACCTGGAAGCGGCTCATGGAGGACGATTTCTCTCCTTTTGCCGACGAGCGTCTCACGATTTACCTGAAAAACACCGACCGCCTCGACGAGCCGACAGGCGATCGTCTGATCCGCTACTTCAAAAGCACGGACATCTGCGAGAGAAACCGCCTGATTTTTTCTTTCGTGCCGAGGCGCGGCTCTCCCGAGGAAAACCGTTTCCACGCGCGTCTGCGCAACGAACTGAGGTGTCTGGTCCTGAAGATGCCCCCTCTGAGGCAGCGTCCCCACGACATTTCCAGCCTTTGCAGCCTCTACATCAACGAGATCAACACGGCGACCGGCGGGGAAGTCGTTGGTCTCGCCCCCGAAGCCATGCGGCTCATGATGGAATACCGCTGGGAGTACAACCTGGACCAATTGAAAAGGGTCCTTACCGAGCTGGTCGTTCTGAGCGGATCCCCATACATATCCGCCGAGGAGGTCGAGCGCGCGCTTGCCGTCGAGAGCGCGCTGGCAAGCGGGGACGGGCAGAATTTCACCCCTCAGGCGCGCGCCCTGGACCTTGGGAAATCCCTCGAAAACATTACGGGCGACATCGTCAGAATCGTGCTGGACCAGGAGAACATGAACCAGTCCAAGGCGGCGCGCCGTCTCGGCATCAGCCGGAGCACGCTGTGGCGTATGCTGAACAAACAGCGAAACTGACGATATTCGACCAGTTTTGGGCGAACGGTAAGCAGAGAACCCGCGGCGAAGGAGCTGTGCGAATCGCTGAGCTTGAATTAAGAATAAAGCTCCTTGAGGACGAAGAGAACCGAAAGGGCGACCATGACCCAGTGTATGTCCTTCGTCTTGCCGGTCACGATTTTGAGGACGACGTAGGAGACGATTCCGAACTCTATCCCTATAGCGATGCTGTAGGCCAGCGGCATCATGATGAAAGCCAGCAGCGCGGGCGTCAGTTCCGTCCAGTCTCCGAAATCCAGGTCGCGCAAGCCCATCATCATGTAGATGCCCACCATGATCAGAGCGGGCGCCGTCGCGTAGGAAGGCACGATTCCGACAATGGGGCTGAAGAAAATCGCGGCCAGAAACAAAATTCCCGTGACGAGCGCCGTCAGCCCCGTGCGCCCGCCCTGCGCGACGCCGCTCGCGCTCTCGACGTAGGACGTGACGGTCGAGGTTCCCAGCATGGCCCCCGCGACGGTCCCGACGGCGTCGGCCATCAGCGCCTCCTTCGCCCGGGGCAGATGCCCCTGCGCGTCCAGAAGCCCGCTGCGGTTGCAGACGCCGACCAGCGTTCCCACCGTGTCGAAGAAATCGACGAAGAAGAACGTGAACACGACAATCCAGAAATTGGGGTCGGCCAGCCCGGAGAAATCGAACTGCATGAAAATGGGCGCGATCGACGGCGGAGCGGAGACGAAGGCCTCCGGAAGCGGCACCCTGCCCAAAGCGATGCCCGCGCCGGTGACGGCCGCGATACCGATCAGAAGGGAGCCCTTGACCTTGAAGTGTTCCAGCGCCGCCATCAAAATCAGGCCGCCGAGGGCCAGCGCGATGGGAAGGCTGTTTCTGACGCTGCCCAGGGCCACCAGAGTCGCGGAGTTGGCGACGACGATGCCCGCGCCCTGCAGACCGATAAAGGCGATGAACATGCCGATGCCGCTGGCTATCCCGATCTTCAGAGTCTTGGGGATGGTGTTGACGATGGTCTCGCGCACTTTGGTGAGGGTCAGGATGATGAAGATGATCCCCTCGATGAGTATGGCGGCCAGAGCCATCTGCCAGGTCATGCCCATGGCGGGATTCAAAACGACGCTGAAGGCGAAAAAGGCGTTGAGCCCCATGCCGGGAGCCAGGGCGACGGGGTAATTGGCCAAAAACGCCATCAAAAACGTGGCAAAGGCGGATGCGACGCAGGTGGTGACCATCAGGGAACCGAAGGGCATTCCCGTCTTGGAGAGAATGTCCGGGTTGACGAAAATGATGTAGGCCATCGTCACGAACGTCGTGACACCGGCAAGAACCTCCGTTTTTACCGTCGTGCGGTTCTCCTGAAGCCTGAAACGCTTTTCCAGAAAAGACAACATGAATGAAACCCTCTCCCTTCAAAAATAGAACTTGGGGCTCCGCCCCAAACCCCGCTCAAGGGCCGAAGGCCCGTGAGAATCCCGTGATGTCAGCGGCCGAAAAACGCGGGGAGAACTTTCGGCAGATCCTCGAAAGAGTACTCTCCCACCACGGCGCCTTCCTTGAAAAGCACCGCTCCGGCGGGCGTTCCGGCTATGCCCAAGCGCGCGCCGGCGGCCTCCCGCGGGCCGTTGACCTCGCACCCCATCACCGCCACGTCCGTTCCGTCCGGCAGGCCGGGAAGCAGAGGCTCTATCACTTTCACCAGCTCCATGACATCGGCCCTCCGGCGTCCGCAGGTGGGGCATGAAATCAAATTGACGCCCCTGACTCGCAAGCCCAGGGCCTTCAGAATTTCATAACCCACGCGAACCTCCCGCTCCGGCTCGTCGGTCAGGGAGACGCGCAGCGTGTTCCCGATTCCCTGACCCAAAAGAGCGGCGATACCCGCGGTGCTTTTGACGACTCCCGCGTCCCCCGGCCCCGCCTCCGTGACGCCGATGTGCAGCGGCAGATCGGGGTAGGCCCGCGCGATAAAGACGTTGGCCCGGACGGTCTCCTCCACGGAAGAGCTTTTGGCGGACAGAACGACGTCCCGGAACCCCTGCCCCAAAAGCAGATCGGCCTGCTCTTTGACCGCCAGAAAAAGGGCCGCCGCGCGGTCGCCCTCCGCGGCGGCCAAATGGCGGCCCGAAAGGGAACCGCCGTTGGCCCCGACCCGAATGACCGCCTCCAGGTCTTCGGCGGTCCGCACCACCTCCGCCAGACGACGCAGGGGCATGTTGCCGGGGTTGACGCGTATGGCGGCACACCCGGCCTTCATCGCGGCGACCGCAAGGGCGGGATCGAAATGAATATCGGCCATCAGAGGCAGAGACGTGTGCCGGTTGAGCCATTCCAGCGAATCTGCCAGATCGAGGGAAGGGAACGCCGCGCGCGCGAGCTCGCAGCCCTCGCCCAGAAGGCGCTCGCACTGCCCGAGGCACTCTTCCCTGTCGGAAAGCCTCCGCTTGAGCATACTCTCGACGCGGACGGGGGCGTTCCCGCCGATCGCGAGCCCCCGGATTTCGACTCGGCGCGTCATTTCGGGGTCATTCCGGCTGGGGTCATTCCAGCAGGAAAAGACGGTAAATATCCTGCCAGGTCACGAAAATCATCAGAATGAGCAGCAGAACGAAACACGTCGTGTGAATCCAGTTTTCTACCCTTTCAGGCAGGCGCCGCCGCACCAGCATTTCCAGCAGCACGAAGAGGATTCTCCCTCCGTCCAGAGCGGGGAAGGGAAGAAGGTTCAGAAGTCCCAAGTTCAGACTGATCATGGCGAGGAACGTGACGAAACTCCAAAGCCCTTCCCGCATCGCGTTTCCCGACATGGACGCGATACCGATGGGCCCGGTGACTTCCATTTCCTGCTTTTGGGTGATCCAGTCCCACAGGCCCCGAAGCAACAGACCGGTCATCTGTCTGATATAGCCGGTCGCGTTCTGAGCCGCTTCCAGGGCGGTGCAGCGCTTCAGGGCGGGAGTGATGCCCAGCATGGGGTTTCCGTGCTCCCTGTTGAAAGGGACGGACGTCGTGATCGTGAGCGTTTCTCCACCCCTCTCGACCGTGAAGGCCACGTCGCCTTCGCGGGCCGCCTCCCGCAGGCTCGCCGACATCTCGCGCCATTCATGGACGGGCTTGCCGTTGACCCGAACGATGCGGTCGCCCGTCCGGAAACCCGCCCGCTCCGCGGGAAAGCCCTCCATCAGCGTTCCGATCTTCGTATCGTTCATGTCCATGTACCCATGCCCGTACAGGAACAGAGCCGTCAGGAAAAGAGCCAGCACGATGTTGCCGAGGGACCCGTTCAGCAGAATGAGGAAACGCCTCCACGCGCGCTGCTCGTTGAACCCCATGCCGGGGAGCACCGCTTCGCCGTCGGCGTCCTCTCCCATGCCGGCCAGACGGCAGAATCCGCCCACCGGGAAAAGACGCCACGACCAGAGCATCCGGCTTCCACCCTCGCCCCGCCGCTCGATCTGTTTCACGACCGGCCCCATGCCGAAGGCGAACTCGTGTACCTGAACTCCCAGCAGACGGGCCGTGACGTAATGTCCGTACTCGTGCACCAGCACACAGATACCGATGACGATCACAAACGAAATGAAACTCACTATCATTGTTCAAGATCTCCTCAAATGAAATAAATATAAATAAAAAATAAAAAATTACAGAGGCGGCCTCGAAGGAACCTCATCCGCTCCCCTATAATCTCACTTGCCCCCGATCCGCGCAAGATTTCACTATCATAATACTCCGAAAATGGAGAAGCGCCGGGCCGCGGCGGCGGCCTGCCCGACGGAGACGCCCTCGTCGTTCGGGGAGAGGCGCCTGTGCGTCAGAACCGCGAATCCGCGGGAGGAAAGCTCCCTGACGGTCAAGTCCAGAAGAACCGCGTTCTGCCACACGCCGCCGGACAGGGCGGCCCTCCCGATTCCCGTCCTGTCCCGCAGGAGGGAACAGACCTCCGCGACGGCGCGCGCCAAGCCGCAGTGGAACGCCCCGGCCAGGGCTGCGCCCTCGGCCGCAGGGAGCCCGGCTTCGAGAACCGCCCGTGCCGCGCCGCGCCAGTCCAGGCGGACGAACTCCCCGTCCTCGACGCCGAACGGCAGGGAGTCGGGGACGACTTCCCTCTTCGCGGCGTTTTCCAGCGCCATCGCCGCCTGTCCGTCGTAGCTCGCCGCCGGGCACAGACCCAAAAGAGCGGAAAACCCGTCGAACAGCCTTCCGCAGGATGTCGTGACGGGCGCGGCCCCCATCGCGGACAGGACGGCCCCGGCGCGCGGAGCGAAGGCGGGCCAGAGCGCGCGGGCAACAGCTTCCGGTTTCTCCGCTTTTCGTGTCCCCGCTCTTTCGCCGGTGCCGAGCGCCTCGTCCAGCAAGGCCAGAGCGCAGCGCCACGGCTCCCGTATCGCGTTCTCCCCGCCCGGCAGTCGGAAGGGCCAAAGGGACCCCATGCGCCGGACCTCCCCGGCGTCCCCCACGAGGAACTCCCCGCCCCATATCGTACCGTCCTCCCCGTAGCCCGTGCCGTCAAAGATCGCTCCGATGACGGGCTCGAAGGAGCCGTTGTCCAGAAGAACCGAGGCCAGGTGCGCGTGGTGGTGCTGAACCGGGCAGAGCGCGGCGTCCGGCGCGAACTCGTGGGCCAGGCCGGCCGCCGAATAGCCGGGATGGCTGTCGAAGGCGAGGATCTTCGGCTCGATCCCGTACAGGCCGATGAAGTGCGCGAGGGATTTTTTGTAGCAGGCCGCCGTACCCAGCTGCTCGAGGTCCCCCAGATACTGCCCCGGAAAGAGGGTTCTCCCCTTCGTCAGCGTATAGGTGGATTTCATCTGAGCGCCGGCGGCCAGTATGTCGGGAACATCGAAAACGCCCGGGACGGCCTCCCGGGACAGGGACATCGGGTTGGGCACGTAGCCGCGCGCGCGCCGCAGGAAAATCGGCGGCCCGGGGACCGGCGGCCCGGGAACCAGAACGGAGTCGTCGATGGCCGTGTGAATGGCGCGGTTGTGGCAGAGCAGGACATCCGCGACGTCGGAGAGCGAGGAGAACGCCTCCGCCTCGGTCGAAACGATGGGCTCGTCGCTGAGGTTCGCGCTGGTCATGACGAGCGCCTCGAAACGCTCTATAAGCAGATGGTGCAAAGGCGTGTAGGGCAGCATCAGGCCCAGCCGTCCCTGGCCGGGGTTCACGAGAGACGGACGGCCCCGGCTCGGGCAGAGGACGATGGGGCGCTGCACCCCCGAGAGAAGGCGCTCCGCCTCCGGCGAGACGTCCGCGAGGCGCCGGGCGGCGCCGATGTCCCGCGTCATCAGGGCAAAAGGCTTATCCGGCCTGTGCTTTCTGGCGCGCAGCTCCCGAAGCGGCGCTTCCTCCGGCAGACAGGCGATGTGGAATCCGCCGATGCCCTTGACGGCGGCGATTTTCCCCGCCATAAGCGCGGAGACGAGGCCCTCCAGCGCGTCCTCCCCTTCGCACAGCGTCCGGCCCGCGGGGTCCGCGAGCCAAATTTTCGGCCCGCAGACGGGGCAGGCGTTGGGCTGCGCGTGGTAGCGCCGGTCGGCCGGGTCGCGGTACTCCCGCTCGCAGTCGGGGCACATCGGGAAATCCGCCATCGTCGTCGCGGGCCTGTCGTAGGGAAGCGCCCGAATGATCGTGTAGCGCGGGCCGCAGTTCGTGCAGTTGATGAAAGGGTAACGGTAGCGCCGGTTCCGGGGGTCGCGCATCTCGGCCAGACAGTCCTCGCAGACGGCCAAGTCGGAGGGGATCAGAACCCGCCGTTCGTTCGCGCCCGAGCGGACGCTCGCGGCGATGGAAAAATCGGAAAAGGCGGGGCGGCCCAAAGGAGCGCGGCGGATTTGCACGCCGGCGACGACCGCCGCGGAAGGGGATTCTTCCCGCAGCATCCGCAGATATTCGTCGATGACGCCCTCCTCTCCCTCGAGGACGATCTCCACCCCGTCCGGAGTGTTCCGCGCCGTGCCGCGAAGGCCGAGAGAGAGCGCCGCGCGCGCGCAAAAAGGGCGGAACCCTACGCCCTGTACGACTCCTGTGACGAGAAGCTCCGCCCGCTGCATCAAACTCGTGTTTTCCTCTTTCCCTCTGTTCAATATTTCCCTACTTGCGGTCCTTTGCGTTCAGCAGCCCCGCGCCGCGCAGGAGGGGAATCGTGCGGGACGCCAGCCACCCCGCGGCCACGGCCTTGACCGCGTCCGGCAGAACGAAAGGCAGAAACGCCACCTGAACGGCCCGGAGGAAACTCATCTCCGCTCCCGTCACGTAGTTCATGTTCAGATAAAAACAGGGCAGCGCGACGATATAAAGCGCGGCGGAGGCGGCGAGACAGACGAGGGAATAATGCCGCGCCGCCCCTTTCTTCTCCGCCGAAACCCGCGCGCTCCACCACCCCGTGAACCAGGACATGAAAATGCCTCCCGCCAGAAAGCCGAATGTCGGAGAGAACAGATAATGCGGGCCCCCCCTCCCGCCGGCGAAAACGGGAAGCCCCAGAAGCCCCATGGCGACATAAAGAACCTGCGACAGCGGCCCGTACTTGGGCCCCAACAGCAATCCCGACATCAGCACGACGAAAGTCTGCATCGTAAAGGGCACGGGAACCATCGGAATCGTCATATACCCCCCCACGCCCGTCAGAACGGCGAAGAAAGAGGTCAGAAGAAGGCTTTTTTTCACTTTCACAGTCTCCCTTCGGTCACATCTTTTCTTGAATCACCTGCAAATCACTTGCAGGGGCTGTAGCCGCAGCTGAAGCAGTACGCGCAGCCGGAGATCATCTCCATCGGAGACTTGCACTCCGGGCAGAGGGCCCCCCCTTCGTGCGTCGCGGGGAGCGGGTCGCCCTTCCCGCGCGGGCCCTCGACCAGCTTTTCGAGCAGAACGGCTATGGCGTCCGGGATGGAGCGGGCGACGCGGGAATCGTCGAAGCCGAACATCCAGTACTCCTTGCCGGACAGTCCCTTCAGCGTGTCGATGAAGTCTTCGAGCTTGCTGCCGGACCGGAGCCCGATGGAGATCGCCCTGGAAAGGGCCTCCGTCATGGCCTTCAGTTCCGAGCCGCTCTTGCCGACCGTGATGAAAATCTCGAAGGGGTCGTTGCCGTCGAAGTTCAGCGTGATATAAATACTGCCCCAGGGCGTACTCTCCTTGATCGTCTTGCCGAACACCACGAGGCCCGGCCGTTCCTTGACCCGCCCGGACGTCCTGGCGTCGTCGGCTTTCTTGATCTCGATGGGCTGATAGGAGCGGGAGCCGTCCCGGTAGATGGTGATGCCCTTGCAGCCCAGGCGGTAACATTCCTCGTAGACGCGCCGGACGTCCTCGACGGCGGCGCCGAACGGCAGGTTCACCGTCTTGCTGACGCCCGAATCCACCACGCGGGCGAACGCGCCCGTGACATCCACGTGCTGTTCCGTCGTGATGTCGTAGGCCGTCGCGTAAACCGCGTCGGAGAGGCGGCCCGTTTTCCGATACTCCTCGCGCTGCTCTTTGGAGAGGAGCTTGTGCCAGAATTCGCGCTCTTCCGTGCCGGAGCCGTCGATCTTGACGATGTGCCTGTTCCACGACCACGCGAAGTTGGGCTCGATCCCCGAACTGGCGTCGAGGATCATGGAAATGGAGCCCGTCGGCGCGATGGAAAGGCGGCGGCTGTTGCGCACCCGGCCGTGTACCAGGCTGTGCAGGGCCGTCCTGGCCTCTTCGAAAGAGTACCCCCGTCCCGGTTTTCTGAACTCCGCGAGGGTGTTGACGAGCGTCCGGGGAATCGTCGCCGATTGGCGCATCCGGTCCAGCAGCTGGTCGTATTCCTCCCCGGAGAGAAGCTGAAACCACTCGTCGCTGAACAGCACGCCCTCGCTGAAGAGTCTCTCTCCGCCCTCCACCTGGGAGCGGAATGCGTCGAAAAGCTGTTTCACCAGCGCGTGCTCGGGGAACGGCTCCTTGCCGACACCGCTCACGATCTGGGCCGTCGTGAAAAGCGCGCTCGCCGCGAGCACGCCGCCGAGCCGGTCGCAGTATTCGCGGAACTCCTCCCCGCCGTAAGCGATTCCCTGAAGGATGGCCGCGTCCGCGAGACCCATGATCCCGAGCCCCACGGGGCGGATCTTTTTGGTCCGCTCCTCGATTTTCTCCAGAGGATAGGAACAGGCGTCGATGACCAGATCCAGATAGTAGATGGATCGGGCCGCCTGATCCGCGAAAGCGTCCCAGTCGAAGAGCCCGCCGGAGCCGACCGGAGCGTCGGCGCTCGTGCCGGTGCCGGCAAACGCCTCCGCGTTGACGGAGCCGAGGTTGCAGCTGGTGTAGTTCGGAAGCGGCTGTTCGCCGCAGGGGTTCGTGGACTCGATAATCCATTCTTTGCTCATTTTGAGAATGTTGTCCTGCTGGGCCCGGTCGATGAAAAATATTCCGGGGTCCCCGCGCTTCCAAGCGCTTTCGCAGATGCGGCCCAGGAGTTCCCGGGCCTTGACGGTCTCCCTGACGGAGCCGTCGTTTCTGGAAATCAGGTCGAAGTCCCCGTTGGCCGCCGCCGCCGCCATCAGCTTGTCGGAAACGGCGACGGAGATATTGAAATAGGACAGTTTGCCGTCCTCGGTTTTGGAGTCGATGAAGCGGAAAATGTCCGGGTGGTTGTCGAACAGCATTCCCATGAGGGCCGCGCGGCGTTTCCCGCCCTGCACGACGACGGCTCCCATCGTGTTCCACGTCTCCATGAAGGAAACGGGGCCCGACGCCTTGCCGCCCGTGCCTCCGTTGATCTCCGCTCCGTTTTCGCGCAGCCAACCGAAGTTGCCGCCCACGCCTCCGCCGAACTTGCTGATGATGCTGGCGTCCCTGACGGAGTCGAAGATCCCCTCGATACTGTCGGGCACGCCGATGACGAAGCAGGCGAAAAGCTGCTGGTTCTTCGTGCGGGCTTCGCGGAGGCGGGCGTAGTCCTCCCAGGTCATTCCCTCGGCGGGCCGGTAGATGATTGAGGCGAATTCGGGCTTGACGGTGAGGCCCGCCGCCGCGCTGAAGAGGCAGGGAGAGTTGAAAAGGAACCGCCGGTTCAGAATATCGCTCACGATGTTGTTCTCCAGAGTTTGAAGCCACTCCAGAGAGCCGGGATCGGCCGGGTCGAGGTAAAGCGTCTCCGCGCTCGCGACCGTGCGTGCGACGCGGAGGGCGAACTCTTCAAAGGTCCTCTCTTTGCGCGTTCCCCGCACCCTTTCGTCGTACCGCGTCACGAAGTAGCGCTGCTCCAGAAGCCACATCGCGTTTTCGGACAGCCGCGGCACGGCCGGGGTCTCGAAGGCACCGGGGGGGAAATGGACGGCAAAACGTTCTTTCAGAGAACGGGTCAATGCGGACACTCCTTCTGTACACTCAAATCTCGTAGCGCCCCGCAGGGGGTTTCAACTCACGCGCCCGTATGGGCGCAATAAAACATAAAACTGCCCGCATTTGCGAGAGATGCCGGCAGTTTCAACTCACGCGCCTGATAAACATATTACGACAAAGCCGCGGGAAAGCCAACGATTTTCTGATACCCCAAATTACCGTGATGCTTCATGAAGCGCCGCGAAATTTTATCGGACAGAATGGTGATGTACTATTTTGAAGTCCGCAAACTGCCGAAGGAAGTCGAGTATCCGTTCAAGCATTATCACGGACGAGTGACAGACAGCTGCGGCATGTCTTGACGTTCTCTCAATTCGTTTATAATGTGAAGTCGAATAACTGGTTGGTGGTTGAGATTGGCGTAGGTTGTCGCGAAAAGCACCCACTTGTCCCTGAAACAGGTTCGTAAACTGATGAACCGACATCTCGTTCTTTGCCGTCGGATATAAAATATTCCCTTGTATGCTCATGATGGGACGGAAGTTTTGTCACTCGTTGAAGTTGTTCACGATATTGTCACGAAAAGCTCCCGGGACACCGTATTTTTTCCTTTTCCTGACGTATGTGGCCGCATCCATGGAGAGGCTTCCGGCGGCCTTTCGGACGTTGCGGTGCACGCGGTAGGCCGTGTCGATATAATCGCGTTCTATGTTCATCAGTATTTGTTTCAAATCGATCGTTTGATCCGAAAGCGACAACGCCGCGGCTTCTACGGTTTCTGCGGGTTTTGGCTTGAAAATCCCCAGATCGCACGGCTGTATGGTCTCTTCCGAGCTTAAAATGACGGCCCTCTCGATGACGTTGCGAAGCTCGCGGACATTCCCGGGCCACTCGTAGGACTGAAGTTCGTAAACAGCCGACAGGGTAAATTTTTTTTGAAAATGGTAATGGAGGTTCAACTCCGCCAAAAAAGCCTCCGCCAGCGGCAGGATATCGCCGGGACGCTTCCGCAGCGGCGGCACGGTGATGGGGACCACGTTCAGGCGATAATACAGATCTTTGCGAAACTCCTTGCTCTCTACCATTTTTTGCAGATCCCGGTTGGTGGCCCCGATGATGCGCACGTCCACCTTCCGCGAAACCGTGGATCCGATCCGTTGGATTTCCTTCTCCTGCAACAACCGCAGCAGTTTGACCTGGACGTCGAGGGGCAGGTCGCCGATCTCGTCCAAGAGCACGGTTCCCTCGTTGGCGATCTCCAGCAACCCCATCTTGCCGTCTTTTTTGGCGCCGGTGAAGGAGCCGTCCTCATAGCCGAACAGCTCGCTTTCCACAAGCTGCGTGGGGATCGCCCCGCAGTTCACTTTGATGATTGGACGGTTCTTGCGCAGACTGTTCTGATGGATGTAGGAGGCGATGATTTCCTTGCCCACGCCGGTTTCGCCCAACAGGAGCACGGTGGTGTCCATAGGCGCGACCTTGTTGACCACCAGCATGGTCTGGAGCATCGCTTGATCCACGGCAATCATCTTGCCGACGCCCAGAATCTGTTTGCGTATGATCTCCAACTCCGAAAGCTGGCGTTTCGTCAGTTCTTCTTCTTTGTTCAATTGGTTGCGCAATTCCCACATCTCCGTGATGTCCCGGACGTTGGTCACGACCATGACGATGTTGTTCTGGTCGTCGAAAGTGGGAGTGCTGGTGATAACGGCTTGTTTCCCCGTTTTGAATTTTTGTTCGAGGGTGATGGGGTGCCGTTTTTCCAGCACGAGCAAGGTCCCGGAGTTGGAGATAAGACCGCTGGCAACCAGGTCGCGCATGTTCTTGCCGATCACGTCAGATCGTTTGAGGCCGGAGATGATTTCGTAAGACGTGTTGATCCTAATGGTATTCGCATTGCCGTCGGTTATGTAAATGCCGTCGTAAGAACTTTCCAAAACGGCATCCAACAAGATGTTCAATGGATCCTGGATGTCACCTATGATTTGCGCGGCGTTGCTGTGATAGAAAGCTGTTTTTCTGGCCTGCATGTCCACCCCTCCAAATTGTTTCCGCCAAGGGCAGTCTTCAATCGCCTGGGGTGATCATAACACTATATGTGACATGACAGTGGAGGAACATCATTCCCGACGGTCTGGCGTTCCCGGCGGCGTGTTATAGTCTGGACGTGCGCAGCACGCGAAAAATCAGGAGGGGGTGGCGCCGTGCGCGTCGTTCCGTACCGCAAAGTCTCCGAGCTCGACGCCCTGCTGAAGGAGCAGATCCGCGGGCAGGGTATTGCGGAAAATATACAGGGTATTACAGAGAATATACAGGGTATTTCAGAGAATCTACAATGGAAAAAGACGTGCTTCATCGTGCCGTCGCGCCGGGACCGCGACTGGTGGAGAAAGCGCGCGGGTCTGAGCGACTTCGGGCCGGCAGCTCCCGCCCGCCCGGGCAAAGGCCCGGGCCCGGACCCGGACTCGGACAAAATACTTCTCTGGAACTGGGAGGACCTCTACGGCGACATCTGCGTTTTCTTCGGCATCAGCCGCCTGAGACAGATCGACCCGCCGGATCATCGGCTGGTGCTGTCCCACATCGTCTCCGCGTTCCTGACGGAACAGGGGGCCGTCCGGAAACGCCGCGGCGAAAGCAAAGATGAAAACGAAGGCAAAGATGAAAACGAAGGCGCCGCCGGCGCCAACGGCGTTCTCGACTCGTGGCCGGGCCTCTCCCGGCCCGGCTTCATCGATATTCTGACCGCCGACATCCGGGAGCTGCTCAACGAGGCCGTTTCCCCCGATCAGCTCGCCGTCACGGAACGGGACGGCAGCCCCACCTCGAAGGTTCTGCCGGAACTCTACCGGCGCTATATCGCGTACCTCGAAGAGAACAGGTTGATGGACAGCGCCCAGATCCCTCTGATGGCGCTGAAACTGCTCAAAGACGGCGCGAAGGACTGGGCCGAGGAAAGGCGCTTCACGTTCGCCGGCTTCATGTCCTTCACCGGAGGCCAGCTCGCCCTCGTGCGGCGAATCGAGGAACTCGGGCTCGAAGACGTGACCGTCCTCAAGCCCGCGGCGGAACTGGCGGGCTTTCAGGACGCGACATGGCAGCTCCGCGGCGGCACGTGGGAGGAGGACCCGCCCCTTTCGCCCGGCACGGTCGTGTCGTTCTCCGTCTCGGAGCCCGGCCTGGAGCCGGAACTGGCCGCGCGCCAGCTCGCCCTCTGGCACGCCGACAGGGGGCCCCTCTCCTCCCGGAACGCGCCCGATTCGGCTCCGTCTTCCGGCGGGCCGGAAGGGCGGAATGTTCCCCGTTCTTCTTCCTTCCCCTTTCCCGGTTTCGGGGCCATCGGCATGACGGCGCCGGAACAGCGCCTGCCCGCGCTGGAATCCGCGCTGAGGCGTTATCGTATCCCGTATTCTCCGGCGCGGGGGCGGAGCGTCGCCGAGAGCCTTTTGGGGACGGCGCTCGGCCCCCTGTGGACGGCCTGGATTCAGGGGCTGGAGCCCTACGAAACCGCGCTTCTGCTGGCCCAGCCCTGGACGGGGTCGGATTTTCCCATCGACGACGCCGTCCGCGCCGGACCCCGCGGGGTCAAGGGCTGGGAAACGTACCTGACGATTCGGGCCGGCGGGCCCGGAAAGAACGGCACTCCCTCCGCCGGCGCCGGCCGGAAGGAGGCTCCGGCGGCCCCGGCGGGCGAATTTACGAAGGCCCCGGCGGGTGAATTTATGAAAGCCCCAGCGGTCGAATTTATGAAAGCTCAGAAGGCTTTCAGGGCCCTGGTCCGGTTCTGCCGCGCGCTCGAAAAAGGCGCGTCTCCCGCCGGGCTGCTGAAGGCGCTCCATGTTTTTCTGACCGCGCCGGGGCTGTGGCTTGCGGCTCTGGCGGACGTTTCGGCGGACGACCCCGAGCTGGACGGAACCCTGAGGGAACTGTCCGCGTCCGTGGCGGAGGTCGACGCCAAGCGGGCCGCGCTTCAGGAGCTCCAGCCGGACCTCGGGCCCGCGGGCGGCGTCGTCCTCAAGGGGAAGGAAGCCGTCCGTTTTCTGGCGAGCTGGTGCGAGGAGACTCTGGTGCGGCCGTCTCCGCCGCTGGGCGGCGCGCTCACCCTCTACGCCGGGCCGCCGCCGATTCTGGCTTCCCATCCCGTGTGGATCATGACCGACGTGACGCAGAAGAACTGGCCCGGGGCCATCCGCTCCTCGCCCCTTCTGGACGCGCCGGAGCGGGAGATGATGAGCGCCGTTTCCGCCTACCTTCCCTCTCTCCACGACAAACGGGTGCAGAAGGAGGCCCTCTTCAGACGCCTGCTCCAGACGGGGGACGTCCTGACCGTGACGTTCCGCTCCGTGACGGACGAGGACGGCCGCCCTGCGGGAAAGGTCTCCTTCATGGACTCTTTTTTCGCGGACATGAAGCTGTGGGAGCATATCGAGTTCCCCACCTTCGGCCTCGGGGATCTGACGCCCGGCGGCGCGCCGCGCGAGTCCGCTTCTCCCGAAACCCTCTTCGTTCCCGAAACTTTCTTTTTTCCCGAAATCGAGGCCGGCCCGGATCGGAGAACCCGCCGTTTCATGCCCGCCGCGCAGTCCGCGCAGTCCGTTCAGTCGGAAGCCGGCCGCCCGCGGTTCCCCGTCAGCGACCTGTTCGACCTGCTGGACTGCCCCCTGCGTTACTGGCTGAAGCGCGCGGCGCGGCTGAAAGAGCGTTCCGCGGCCCTGTTCAGCGAGGCGGAGGCGGGGCTTCTGACGCACAAGCTCTGGGAAAAAGTTTGGCGCCGCAGGGAGGAGCGGCCGGACACCTCCCTCGTCCGGCTGGCCGCCGAGGAGTGGCAGAGGGTGCTGACCGCCGGGGAGGACTACGCTCCGTTCGAGCGTCTGTTGAAGGACCCCCGGCTGAGGCGCCACGTGCGAAACATGGAGTTCTACGTCATGCGTCTGGCCGGGGTTCAGGAGAGGATTTCGGAGAGCCTCGCGGCGTCCGGGACGCGCCGGGTCTCCCTGAGGGTGGAGGCGGACTTGGAGCCTTACGAACTGGACGGTGTGACGTTCGTCGGGCGGTGCGACCGCATGGAGGTCTTCGAGAACGGAGAGGTCTTCGAGGACGGCGCCGTCATCGTGGACTACAAATGGGGAAAGAGCGCCTCTTACGACAAGGGGCTTCCGCGCCTCGCCCTGCGCCGTCATCTCGCGGAGTTTCTGGCGCCGGAGCGCGAATCGTTCTCTCACGGCCTTCAGCTTTCCGCTTACGCCCTGATGCACTCGTCCGCGGCGCGCGTTATCGGCGTGGGGTTTCTGGGGCACAGGGACGGAGGCGCGGCCGGGACGTTCGAGCCGCCCGTCCTCTGTTACGCGGAGGCCGGGCGGGCGGGGAAGAGCGTCAAAGGCGGTTCGCTGGAGGAGCGGATGAAGGAGGCCCGGGAGGCCATGCGGTGCGCGGCGGGCATTCTGAGGTCCGGGCGGTACGAGCCCTGCTACGCCGCGGAGACCTGCCGCTGGTGCGGCATGAAGGGCGTGTGCCGCAAAGGAGAACTGCGCGGCGAGTCCCTCCTTCTGCCCGACGACGAAGAAGATTGAGGGCCTTGCAAATGTCAATCGTCCGAGAAAATGTCCGCTTCCGAAGTCAGGCCGTCTGCCCTCCGCGGGGCATATTCCGGGAAAGAACAGGCGTCGTTCTGATATAATGCAAATCGGATAGAATTCAAAACGGTCAAAATATACCGCAAAGGGGAATGGAATCTTTCGAAATGCTGAGGCGCGCTTTTTCGGTTTCGTTGATTCTCCTGTATTTTTCCTTTATCCTGGCGCCCATTGTTTTGATGCTGATCGGGTCGTTCGGGGAAAAATGGTTCAGTACCCTTTTGCCGACGGGCTTCACGCTCGACTGGTACGTTCAGCTTTTCCGAAAGGCGATGTACACGCGCGCCATGGTGATGAGTCTGTGGGTCGCGGGCCTGACGGTTTTGATCAACGGGGCCGTCTCCGTTCTCACGGTCTACGCCGTCCACGTTCTGGACAGCCGAAGGATACGCGCGGCCTTCGACTTCTGCCTTCTGCTCCCCATCGCCATCCCGCCGGTCGTCATGGGGCTGGGAATGATTCAGGCGTACAACTGGAAGGGCTTTTCCCTGGTGGGGACGTGGCAGCTCCTCTTGGGCGCGCACCTCGTTTACACCCTGCCTTTCATGATGAGACCCCTCATGGCCAACATTGAAATGATCCGCTGGAGCACGCTCGAAGAAATGTCCCTCTCCTTGGGCGCGTCCCTCTGGACGACGATACGCCGGGTTCTGATCCCCAACCTGCTGCCGGGCATCGTGTCGGGCGCCCTCATGACCTTCGCGATGTCTCTCGGGGAGTTCCAGCTCGCCGTCATGGTCACGGGCTCGAAGACCCAGACCTTCCCCGTCGTTCTCTATCAGGCGTTTTACGTCTCCACCGGCTTCGCGTGCGCCGCGACGGTTCTCATGGTTCTGACGAGCCTGCTGGCCCTCGTGGGGCTGTCGCTTTTGGGCCGTTCCTTCTCCGGCGAAGCGGTCATGGGAAGTTGAATTTCGGGAGGCGAAAAAAATGGCGGAGACAAACCTGAAAAGGAAACGAATCATCAGCGTCATCGGCACCTCGACGGCTTCGCCCGGGATCTACGAACTGGCGCGGGAGACAGGGCGCCTTCTCGCCGAAAGGAGCTGTATCGTCGTCTGCGGCGGGCGCGGAGGCGTCATGGAGGGCGTCTGCCGCGGGGCCTCCGAGGGCGGGGGGATTTCCGTCGGGCTCCTGCCGTCCGCGCTGTCGGAGGCCAACCCCTACGTCTCCATTCCCCTGGTCACGGGGCTCGGGGAAGTGCGCAACATCGCCGTCGTCTCCGCCGGGCAGGCCGTCATTTCCATAGGAGGGGCCTACGGGACTCTTTCCGAACTGGGGTTCGCCATGCGGCAGGGCAAGCGCGTGGTCGGGCTCTTCACGTGGCGCGTCGAGGACGAAAACGGAGCGCCCGCGGCGCTGGTGCGTGTTTCGACGCCGCTCGACGCCGTGACGGCGGCCTTGGAGGGCCTCCCCGAATGAATCCGGGGTCCGGAAAAAACGGCGTCGAGCTGATCGGGGTCGGCAAGCTGTACGGAAGCACCCAGGCCGTCCGCGGAGTTTCGCTGGCGGTGAGGGAGGGCGAGTTTCTGTCCGTCGTCGGGCCGTCCGGCTGCGGGAAAACGACGATGCTGCGCATGATCGCCGGTTTCATCGAACCCGACGCCGGCGATGTCCTCATCGGAGGCGTCTCCATGAAGGGAGTGCCGGTGCGCGGGCGGCGCGTGGGCATCGTTTTTCAAAATTACGCGCTTTTCCCCAACATGACGGTCCGCGAGAACGTGGCCTTCGGGATGAAGGTCCAGAAACGGCCGCAGCTCCAAATAGAGGAGACCGTCGCCTCGCTGCTCGCGATGGTGAACATGGCGGACCGGGCGGACTCCTACCCGCGCCAGCTTTCGGGGGGGCAGCAGCAGAGGGTGGCGCTGGTTCGCGCTCTGGCCATAGAGCCGCGCGTCCTGCTTCTCGACGAGCCCCTGTCGGCGCTGGACGCCAAAGTCCGCAACACTCTGAGATTCGAGATCAAACGTATCCAGCGGGACAGCGGCATCACCATGATCTACGTGACGCACGACCAGGAGGAGGCCCTTTCCATATCCGACCGCGTGGCGCTGATGCGCGGCGGTTCGTTGGAGCAGGTGGGCACGCCCGCGGAGCTTTACAGTTCGCCCGCCTCGGAGTTCGCGGCGGACTTCATCGGCGTCAACAACATCCTGCGCGGGGTCTACGAGGGCGGTGGAAAATTCGCGTGGAACGGCCGGTTTTTTACCGTGGAGACGCCTGCCGAGGCGGAGCGGAACCCGGGTGCCCGCGCCATCCTGACAATCCGCCCGGAGCGCCTCGTCCCCGCGGAAGCGGAGTACGACGGTCCCAACGCTTTGGAGGGGCGTGTCGCGGGCAGGATTTTCCTGGGGCCTCTGACCCGCGTCGCTCTTGCGGTGGACTCGCCGGACGGCGAAACGCTTCTTTTGGATCTTCTGAACGCTGCCGGCGAGTCCGCGCAGATGGGGGATCTTCTGAAAGTCCGCTTCGCCCCCTCGGACGCGCATCTTTTATTTTAATTTTTTTGCAAGGTTAATTTTTTTGTGACGGGATTCTCAAGGGCCCACGGCCCTTGAGCAGGGTGCGGGGCAGTGCCCCGCGGTTTTCAATTGAGGTGCGGGGCAGCGCCCCGCGGTTTTCGACAATGAAAGGAGAGTGCAGTCTATGAAGAAATTGGCGGCGGTTCTTGCGGGAGTTTTGTTGTTGACGGGTGCGGCTTGTGCCGCGGAGCTTTACGAGGGGGAAAACGCCCTGGCTGCGGCGGCGAAGAAGGAGAACGCCGTGAACAGCTACGACACCGGCCCGACCTGGGCGAACTGGCAGGCTCTTTTCGACGGATTCGAGGCGCGTTACGGAATCGAGGTCACGTTCAACGACCTGGGGAGCGGCGCGACGGTCGTCCGTCTGGACAAGGAGCGCAACAACCCGCAGGGCGACTCGGCTTATTACTTCATGCCCTCGGCCGCGGCGGCTCAAGGGAAGGCCGTGACCGAGCCCTTCAAGCCCGTCAACTTCGAGAAGATCCCGAAAATCCTCAAAGACCCTGACGGAAACTGGTTCTGCGTCCACAAGATGACGATCGCCTTCGTGGTGAACAAGCACTTGGTCAAGGAGACGCCCAAGAGCTGGGCCGACCTTTTGAAGCCGGAGTATTCGAAGTCCGTCGTCTACCTCGACCCGCGGACCGCGGGTATCGGATACGCGATCGTGCTGGCCTGCGCCTACGCTCAGGGCGGCGACCTCGATCATCCCGACGCGGGCATCGAGTATCTGGCGAAGCTCCAGCAGAGCGGCAACGTCCGCATGATCGAGAAGACGACGGAGTTCGACAAGTTCGTGAAGGGCGAGATCCCCATCTGGATCACCTACGACGCCAACGCCTACCGCGCGAAATACATCGCCGGACTGGGAGACGCCATCGATATCGTCATCCCGGCCGAGGGAACGATCGCGTCGCCCTACGCCATGAGCCTCGTCAAGGGCGGGCCCAACCCGAACGCCGGCAGGCTCTGGCTGAACTATGTCCTGTCGGACGAGGGTCAGGGGCTTTTCGCCAAGGGGTACGTCCTTCCCATCATCCCCGGTTTCAAGATGCCGGCCGAAGTGGCGGACAAATTCCTGCCCGCCTCGGACTACGAGCGCGTCAAGGACGTGGACTGGGTGAAGGCCGCGGAGGTCCAGACCACTCTGGCGGGTCTGTGGGGCTCCAAGGTTCTGGGAGAAGATTAGGATAAGGGCTTACCGGAGGCGTCTTGAGTCTTGAATAAAAGTAGAAGAAAGGGACTTTACTTTCTGCTGCTGCCGGCGGCGGCCCTCCTGGCCGCCTTTCTGGCGTGGCCTCTGGCGCTGGTGCTGTGGGAGAGCTTCTTCGTCAACGGAGCGTTCTCCCGCGGCAATTATTTGTCTTTGTTCGTCAAAAAGCTCTACCGGGAGTCTTTTTTCACGAGCATCGCCCTTTCCGTCAGTACGGCCTTTCTGGGAACGCTCATCGGACTTCCCATATCTTATGCCATTCACAAGAGCGGGCGGCGGAAGGGTTTTTTGATGGCCGTCACGTCCGTGCCCCTGACGTTCAGCGGGCTCGTCGTCGGTTTCGCCTTTATCGTTCTGCTGGGGACGAGCGGATTTTTCACGCTTCTTTTGAAGCGGTTTCTGGACATCAACCCGCTGGAGTTTTCGGCGTTTCTTTTCACGTGGCGGGGACTGGTCGTGGCCTATCTTTATTTTCTCATCCCGCGCATGATTCTCACCATGACCGTGGCGTGGAGCAACGCCGACTGGAACCTTCTGGAGGCGGCGGCCAGTCTCGGGGCCGAACGCGGGACGATTTTCTTCAAGGTGCTTCTCCCCATGCTGGGCCCGGCGATCCTGTCCGGGTCCTCGCTTCTTTTCGCGGTGAGCATGGGGGCGTTCGGGACGGCCTTCGCTCTGACGGGCACCGCCGTGAAGATTCTGCCGATGGTGATCTACACTCAGGTCTCCGACATGTCCTCGGACATCGCCCAAGCCGACGCGCTGGCCGTCATCCTGACCGTGACGACGACTCTCGTCATCATGGTCTACGAGCGCGCCTTTCGCTCCCGCGTCTGATTGGTATAAATTTGGTATAAGCGGCCGCTTTCCAGCGAGCGCGGCACGTCGATCAGGCGCTGGTTGGACGAACCCCGGAAGGGCAGGAGGTCGCTTTCCAAGGTCAATTCGAAGCGTCCGTCCACAAGGATGTCCGTGGACTCCAGAAGACGCCTCCAGCCCTGTTCGCCGCGGAGCAGGATTTCCTCGTATCTCCAACCCGTGTAGGTCACGACGTCGTAGCCTCTTTCGCGCGCTTTTTCCGCCAGAGCGGCGAAGGCGTCCGCCTGCTCGAACGGGTCGCCTCCTGAGAGCGTGATTCCGTCCAGAAGCGGGTTGGCCGCCATGCGGCGCATAATCTCTTCGCCGTCCGTCGGGAATCCTCCCTCGAACGGGTGCGTCTGGGGGTTGTGGCAGGCCGGGCACCGGTGCCGGCAGCCCTGCGCGAAGACGACGAACCGTATTCCCGGCCCGTCCACGCAAGATTCCTCGACGATACCCGACAACCGCACAGGACCGGATGTCCCCGAGCTATTATGGGGTGCAGGGGACCGCGCCCCCTGCCGGGTTTGGGCGGAGCCCAGAGGTTTTTCGTCAGATGTGTTTGACACGGTCGCGCTCCTCGGCTTTTTTTGCGTCGTTGAAGCGGTCGAGCGTTCCCACCAGATAGCCCGTGATCCGCCGTATGCGCTCGAACTTCACGCCGTCCTCCCGCCTGCCGCAGAGCGGGCAGACGTCCCGGATGACCCCCGTGTATCCGCAGACCGGGTCCCGATCCACGGGGTGGTTGATCGAGCCGTAGCCGACCCCGGCCTCTTTCATCGCCCGCACGATTTTCTCGAACGCCTTCGGATTTTGCAGGGGGTCTCCGTCCATCTCCACGTAGGTGATGTGTCCCGCGTTCGTCAGCGCGTGGTACGGGGCCTCCAGCCGAATTTTGTCGTATGCCCCCAGCTTGTGGTAAACGGGGATATGGAAGCTGTTCGTGTAGTACTCCCGGTCGGTCACGCCCTCGATCGGGCCGAAGAGCCCGCGGTCCATCTTGACGAACCGCCCGGCCGTCCCCTCCGCCGGGGTCGCCAGCAGGGTGAAGTTCATTCTGTACATCAGAGCGGCCTCGTCCATGCGCCGCCGCATGTGTTTCACGATTTCGAGCCCCAGCCTCTGCGAGTCTTCGGATTCGCCGTGGTGCTTTCCCGTCAGGGCCTTCAGACACTCCGCCAGGCCGATAAAGCCCATCGACAGGCTTCCGTGGCGCAGAATTTCTCCGATTTCGTCGTCCTGCGCCAGTTTCTCCGAGTCCATCCATATCCCCTGCCCCATGAGGAACGGGAAGTTTTTCACTTTTTTCTTCGCCTGAATCTTGAAACGCTCCAGCAGCTGGTCGACGACCAGGCTGATTTTTTCGTCCAGCAGGCCCCGGAAAACGGACGCGGCGCCGCCGCTTTTCAGGGCCAGACGGGGCAGGTTGACGGTGGTGAAGCTCAGGTTTCCCCGTCCCGTCACGACCTCCCGCGTTTCGTCGAAGACGTTGCCGATCACGCGCGTGCGGCAGCCCATGTAGGCGGCCTCCGTTTCGGGCCGCCCGGGACGGTAGTACCGCAAATTGAACGGCGCGTCGATGAACGCGAAGTTGGGGAAGAGGCGCTTCGCGCTGACCCGGCAGGCCAGCTGGAACAGGTCGTAGTTCGGATCCCCCGGATTGTAGTTGACGCCCTCCTTCACCTTGAAAATGCTGACGGGAAAGATGGCGGTCTCTCCGCTGCCCAGCCCCGCGTCGGTCGCCAGCAGCAGGTTTTTCGTGACGAGACGCCCCTCCGGCGAGGTGTCCGTGCCGTAGTTGAGGGAGCTGAAGGGAATCTGCGCCCCGGCCCGGCTGTGCATCGTGTTCAGGTTGTGGACCAGCGCCTCCATCGCCTGATACACCGCGCGGTCGGTCTCCCGCTCCGCCTCCGCCCGCGCGAACGCCTCCGCCCGCTCCCGCGTCCCGGGATCGTCTCCGGGCAGAAGCGCGAGGGCCTTTTTCAGGTTCTCTTTGTAGAGCCGCGCGTAAGTCTTCGCCGCGCCCGGCGCCATGGCGTAATCGAAGGCGGGGACGCTCTGTCCCCCGTGCTGGTCGTTCTGGTTCGATTGAATGGCGATGCAGGCGAGGGCGGCGTAGCTTCGGATGTCGTTCGGCTCGCGGAGGTATCCGTGTCCCGTGCCGAACCCGTTTTTGAAGAGGGCGTCGAGGTCGATCTGGCAGCAGGTCGTCGTCAGGGTCAGAAAATCCATGTCGTGGATGTGGATGTCTCCCTGTTTGTGGGCGGCCGCGTGTTCCGGATCGAGGACGAAAATCTCGTTGAAATATTTGGCCCCTTCCGAGCCGTAGCGCAGCATCGTCCCCATCGCCGTGTTCCCGTCGATGTTGGCGTTCTCCCGCTTCAGGTCGTTTTCCTGAGCGTCCTGAAAGGTCAGGTCCCCGTAAATTTTCATGAGGTGGTTCCGCATATTGCGGACGCGGCTGCGCTGCGCGCGGTAAAGAATGTACGCCTTCGCGGTTTCGAGATACCCCTCGTCTATCAGGACGCGCTCCACGATGTCCTGAATCTCTTCGACGTGGGGCGGATACTCCCGTTCCCCGCAGTCCGCGAACAGGGCGGGAAGCGGGTACGAAGGCCGGACTTCCGGGTCGGCGGGCGCGGTCAGGGGAACGCGCCGCGGAGCGTTTTCGAGGCGCGCGGCGACCTTTTCCGCCAGAGCAAAGGCGAGGACGGGAAGCGGCGGGGACGACGGCAGGGAATTCGCCTCCCCGGCCGCCGAGAGCGCCTTGAAAACCGCGTTTGAAATTTTTTCGATGTTGAACGGCGCCGCGCGTCCGTCCCGCTTTTCGATCTTCGTTATCATGCAGCAGATCCTCCATGCAAATTATTGACGTACAAAAACGCGCAAAAAAAGAAGAAGCCCGCGTAAGGGCTTCTCCCGATAAATGCGCACACCCGCGTACACCTCGGAGATTCCCCATGCGCCCGCGCGCAACAGCGAAAAGATCGTTTCGGCCGGTCTCCTGGCTTTCGTTCATCCTACTTTCGCGCCTTCCCGCCTCAGGGGCGGTGGCTTCCCGCGATTTCGTCCCGAATACAGTGGCGGGGCCGCTCCGGATTCTCACCGGCTTCCCAGACACCGAAACGCATAGGCTTTCAGTCGAGGCTCATTATACACTCCCGAGAGGTAAATTTTTAAGCGGAAAGCAGGAAAACGCCGATTGCCATCCGAGGGGGGCCGGGGCCGTTATGGGAATAGGCTCTTATGTTAGAATTCCAGACAGGCAGATCGGACGCGAGGCGGTGAAAGAGGGCAATGAAGACGACGTGGCGGGGGTTGGGCAAGGGGCTGCTGTTTTGCGCGGGAATGCTGAGCAGCGGAGCGGCCGGCCACCTTTTTTATCTCGGGCGCTACCTGTCCGGCGGAGCGATGTTTTTACTGACGGCCCTGTTTTTGTTCTACGCGATGGCCGACCCGGCGAGCGGCGGGGACGGAGGGGAAGAGCTTTCCCCCGCCGTCGGAGAGCTGCGGGCGATCTCGGGCCGTCTGGCCCTTCTCGCGGCGGAGAACGCGATCAACGGGGCGAAGTTCATCGGGCGCACCCTGCCCTGCTCGCAGCAGGAGCTCTCCAGACTGGAGGACGACCTGACGGCGTTGCTGGACTCTCTGCCCGTCGAACGCAAGGAGAAGGAGCGCATCGCTCAGGAATTCGAGAAGTTGAGGACGCGCTCCCGCCAGACCGAGGCGCGCCGCGTCCTGACGAACCACCGCCTTCCGTGATAAAATCGCACTCGGCAAGGCGGGGTTCGCCGAACGGACGGAGCTGTCGGGCCGGGCCGAAAGGTGTTTTTTGGAGCCGACGGGGGGCAGGATTTTGGGAATTTCACTCTATCGACGGTACCGGCCTCAGAGGTTTTCCGAGGTCGCGGGTCAGAAAACGGCGGTGGACGTCATCGTCAGGAGTCTCGAACGTTCCCGCGTCGGTCACGCGTACCTCTTTTCCGGTCCGCGCGGCTGCGGCAAGACGACGGTCGCCCGCCTGCTCGCGAAGGCGCTCAACTGTCTTTCGCCCGTGAAGGGCGAGGGCGGCGGAAAGAACGCCGCCGAAGAACTCAGGGCCTGCGAGCCGTGCTGCGAGTGCAAAAATTGTCTGGCCATAGCGGCGGGCGAGAGTCTCGACGTCATCGAGATCGACGGGGCCTCCAACAACAGCGTGGACGAGGTGCGCGAGCTCAAGAGCCACGTCACCCTCGCGCCCTTTTCCTCTCTTTATAAAGTCTACATTGTGGACGAAGTGCATATGCTCTCCATATCGGCCTTCAACGCGCTCCTGAAAACGCTGGAGGAGCCTCCCGCGTACGTGGTGTTCATTCTGGCGACGACGGAGGCGCACAAGGTTCCCGTCACCATCCGTTCGCGCTGCCAGCACATTCCCTTCCGCCGCATCGGCGCGCGGGACATTTACGACCGACTGGTCCGCGTCTCCGCCGCGGAGGGCCTCGCGTACCAGACGGAAGCCCTCTGGGAGATCGCGCGTCAGGCGGACGGCGCTCTGCGCGACGCGCTTTCCATGCTGGAGCAGGCCGCCAACCTGGGGCGCTCGGAGATCGCCCTTTCCGATGTCGAGACCACCCTGGGGCAGGGAAGCCGCCCCACTCTCGAACGGTGGCTCTCCGGCTGGCGCGCGGGAGAGGCGGAAACCTTCCTCGAACTGGACCGTATGCTCGCCGGGGGGGCTTCGCCGCAGCGTTTTCTCGAAGAACTCTTCGCCCTCGTCCGCAACCTCTGGCTGACGGCTCGATGGAGCGGCGTCCTCGCCGCTCTCGACGCCTCGGATCAGGAGAAAGAATACCTGAAGACGGAATCGCCGCTTTGGGATCCGCGGGAACTCGCGTCCGTCATGGATTTTCTCTCGGAGCTTCTTCCGCAGGTCCGTCAGGGGCTGCGGATCGACGTCCTGAGCGGACTTTTGATGGCGAAGATGGTTCGCCTGAAGGAAGGGGAGGAATCCAAACCGTCCGAGCCGGCGCCGCGCGGACGGGCCGCCGCGATCGCACGAAAAACGCCCGCGCCGCAAGAACCTCCGATTCCGAAGCCCTCGATTCCGAAGCCCCCGATTCCGAAACCCCCGATTCCGGAAACCCCGTTTTCGGAAATTTCGTCTTCGGAAATGCCCTCCGCCCCTCCTTTTTCGCCCGGCCGCCCCTGTCCGGCGGAGCAATGGGACGCGGCTCTGGAGGCCCTGCGCGGCCAGGAGTTCGTGCTGTACTGCGCCCTGCTGGAGGCCGTTCCTGTTTTCTCGGAGAAATCGGAGAAAACGGACGCCGAAACGGGCGGAGCCGTGCTGGTTTTGGACGTCGCGAACCGCTACTGCTACGAGGTTCTTCGGCTGGACCGGAACAGGGCGTTTCTGAAAAACGGTCTGGAGCCCTTCGCCGGCGGCGCGGAGGTCGTTTTGCGCCACGGAAACTTATGGGTTTCCTGCCAGGG
>JAISMH010000098.1 GCA_031276855.1 Synergistaceae bacterium | reverse complement strand
AACTTCGGAAATTCAACTTTCTCCGAAAAGCGGTGGAACTTCTGGATGAGCGGGGCTGGAGTGCGGAAGAAAAGCGGGATTTGCTGCTTTTCATTGAGCGTATCGTCAATATGAAGGATGAAATGCTGATAACGCAATACAGGGAAATTTTGGAACAGAAGAAGGAGGAGGAAAAAGCCGTGTATATACCGTTGCTTTTGAGAGATTCCGCAGCCGAAATTAAACAGCGTGGTATAGAAGAAGGCATTGAAAAAGGCATAGAAAAAGGCATTGAAAAAGGCATTGAAAAAGGCAGGGAAGAAGGCAGAGAAGAAGGCAAGCTCGAAGTGGCGCGAAATCTGCTTGCAAGCGGTATGCCGCCGGAGGTTATCGCAAAAAGCGCGGGCTTGCCTCTTGAGCGAATTCGGGGATTGATAAACTGACGTAACCGTTCAAGCTCAAGGGGGCGAACATGGTATACGGGGCTTGAACAGTTACAAAATATCGAGAATGGAGGATTTGTACCGATGGATAAGATTTTGACCTCCCGCCGGGGTCCCTGGGTGGCCGGCGGACTGTTGGGCGGGATCGCCGTTCTGCTGGCCTATTGGGGCAACCCCGCCAACATGGGGTTTTGCGCGGCCTGTTTCACCCGCGATATCGCGGGCGCGCTGGGTCTGCATCGGGCGGGTGCCGTTCAGTATCTGCGCCCGGAGATTCCGGCGTTCATTTTGGGCTCTTTCGCCTCGGCCCTGTTTTTTCGCGAGTACTCGCCCCGCGGCGGCTCTTCTCCCGCGGCCCGCTTCTTTCTGGGGGTCTGCGCCATGTTCGGGGCGCTCGTATTCCTGGGCTGTCCCTGGCGGGCTTATCTCCGGGTCGCCGGGGGAGACTGGAACGCGCTTTACGGCGTGGCCGGGCTCGCGGCGGGCGTGCTGATCGGCATCGCGTTTCTGTGGAACGGCTTCAGCCTCGGCGCGGCGGGGCGCAACCCGAAAGCGTCCGGCCTGCTCATGCCCCTCGCGGCCCTCGCCCTTCTGGGGCTTGTTTTCTTCCCGCCTCTCCTCGGGCCAAGCGGTCCGGGGCCGGTTTTCTTCTCTAAAGAGGGTCCGGGCTCGCAGCACGCGCCCCTTCTGGTTTCCTTGGCTGCCGGGCTCCTTATGGGCTGGCTGGCCCAGCGCAGCCGCTTCTGTACCGTCGGGGCGCTCCGCGACCTTCTGATGATGAGGGAGGGGCACCTGTTCAAGGGGATCGTCGCCTTCACCGCCGCGGCCTTCACGGTCAATTACGCCCTGGGGCAGTTCCATCCGGGGTTCGAGAAGCAGCCGATCGCGCACACGCAGGAGCTCTGGAACTTCCTGGGCATGGTGCTGTCGGGCCTGGCCTTCACCTTGGCCGGGGGATGCCCCGGGCGTCAGTTGAGCATGGCGGGCGAGGGCGACGCGGACGCGGCCGTTTTCGTCTTGGGGATGCTGACGGGCGCGGCGCTGGCACATAACTTCAGCGCGGCGTCGAGCGGCGCGGGGGTCGGTCCCTTCGGCGTCCCGGCGACCGTCGTCGGGCTCGTGATGTGCGGTTTGATCGGCTTCGGCTGCCGCGAAAAAGCCCTCTGAGCCCTTTATTCTTAAACGCGGATATTTTATTCTTAAATTTATATCAGGTCTTTTATAATCAGGGAGGTTTTGTGAATGAGCGACGCGATCATCACCGTCAACGCCTCCGGGCTGTCCTGCCCTCAGCCCGTTCTCGAGACCAAAAAAATTCTGGACAAGAACCCCTCGGGCAGGGTGGAGGTGCTGGTGGACACGGCGACATCCCGCGAGAACGTGGCCCGTTTCGCCGAAAACAGGGGATGGAAGGCCGTCAAGGAGGAGCGTGAGGGCGGGTACAAAGTGGTGCTCGAAAAATAAAAATGCCGGACACGTTCGGGGGGCGACAATCGATGCACGAAAGATGGACCGGGAAACTGAAAAAAGCGTGGGGGGCTGTCTGGGAGTTCGTCTGGCTCTTTGTCTTCGGGACGTTTCTGGACAAACGAACCGCAGCCATTCGCAAGGAGGCCTGGGATATGAACGATAACGTCATGCTCCTTCTTTTCGGGGACTATTTGGGGTTGCCCAATCCCGTTTCCTACTATACTCTGGAGATTCTGCCCTACCTGGCGGAGGACATGCTTCCCTGGCAAAGGCGTATAATGAATCGACAGTCGGTCGTTGCGGAAAAAGCGGCGCAATACGACTTCACTTAGGGTGTGTTTGAAAACTGGCGCGTGTTTGGAAACCAGCGTATGTTTGAAAACCGGCGTATGTTTGAAAACTTGAAAAACCCCGTCATGCTCGGCATTGCCGGGAATTCATGCGCGGAAGGGAGCAAAGGGCGCGATGGAAAAAATGAACCGGCCGTTTACCTTCTTCGGAGGCAAGGGGGGCACCGGAAAGACAACCTGTTCCGCCGCCTACGCCGCGATGCTGGCGCGGCGCGGATGCAAAACGCTTTTGGTGTCGACCGACCCCGCCCACTCCCTTTCCGACATCGTGGGGGCGGCCTTGGACAACACGGTGCGCCCCATTCGCGAGAACCTCTGGGGAATCGAAATCGACGCGGCGGAGGAAGCCAGGCGCTATATCGGCGAAATACAGGACAAGATGCTGGCCATCGTCAGCCCGGTGATCGTGGATGAAATCAAGCAGCAGATGGAGATCGCCTACACGTCGCCCGGTTCCGAGGAGGCCGCGATATTCGACAAGTTCGTCGAGCTGATGGACACGCTGGGAAACCCCTATGAGGCCGTCGTCTTCGACACGGCTCCGACGGGACACACGCTGCGGCTGCTCTCCCTGCCGAAGATACTGGGGGCTTGGATCGAAAACCTGATCGCCAAGCGCCGGAAGTCCGTGGCGCTTTTCGAGATGGTGGGAAAGTTCGACAAGGATTTGATGAAGCGCGCGGTGAACGACCCCGTGATCGAGTCCCTGACCCGGAGGCAGCAGAGGTTCGAGAGGAGCCGGGCTTATTTGACGAATCCCGAGGCGTCCGCTTTCTTTTTTGTGCTGAACGCCGAGCGTATGCCCATACTCGAGACGGCGCGGGCGGTGGAGCTTCTGGAAAAATTCGGCATCTCCGTGGGCGGGCTCGTCGTCAACCGGATCATTCCCCCGGAGGCCGGGGATTTTTTCGCCGACCGCCTGGCCGCTCAGGAGGAATACCTTCAGGAGATCGAACGGCGGTTCGGGGGAAGAAAAATTCTTCGGCTCCCGCTGCTCCGCTCGGACGTGCGGGGAATGGAGCAGGTGGGGGCCGTTGCCGATCTGATGGAGTCGCTGAGCCTGTGACCGTTTAGGCGGGCTTGGGATTCAGATTCGGCTTGGGATTTGAAATCGGCTTCGGAATGGACGATATTGAGTTCATGTCTCAGGCTCTTTTCGAGGCGGAGCGGGCGATGACCCGGGGGGACGTCCCCGTGGGCGCCGTTCTGGTGCGGGCAGGGGAGATTCTGGCGCGGGGCTCGAACGTCAAGACGAACGACCCGACCGCGCATGCGGAGATTCAGGTTATCCGGCTGGGCGCGGAAAGGCTGGGGACGTGGAACCTGCGGGGCTGCGACCTGTACGTGACGCTGGAGCCGTGCCCCATGTGCGCGGGGGCCGGAGTGAACGCCCGCCTGCGCGGCATCGTTTTCGGCGCGCGGGATTTCAGGGCCGGCGCCGCGGGGACTCTGTACGATATTCCGCGGGACACGCGCCTCAACCACCGGTGCAAGGTGCGCGGCGGAGTGCTGGAGGATCGGTGCCTGGAGCTTCTCAGGGAGTACTTCAGGCGAAGACGAAAGCCCGGAGCGCCGATAAGCGGCGAAGCGGAATGTAAACCATGACGGGAGAGGATTAAGCGTTTTGCTGTCGATATGTTCGGATTCAAATTTGAAGCTTTACGAGATCGGAGACCCCGCGAGAGAGCTTGCGGGAAGGCTTTCCTGTTCGGATCTGATTGCGGCCGTGTTCGGAATGGAGCACGGGAACCGATGTTCCGATCTCGAATACGCCCGGGCTTGGCTGAACCCCCAGCTCGAAACGCTGACGGACGCTCTGGACTTGGGCGCGGCGGCCGCCGCCGCGGCGGAAAAATGGCGTTCCAAGTGTTCTTTCGGCAATGTCGTGGTTTACGGGGACTACGATACGGATGGCATATCCGCGACCGTTTTGGCCATGGAGATCTTTCGGCGCAAGGCCCTGGGAGTCCGCTATTTCATTCCGCGCCGCGACATGCAGGGGTACGGATTGCACTCCTCCATCCTGGACCGTCTGGCCGAGAACGGCTGCAACACTCTGGTGGTGGTCGATTGCGGAACCAACGACACGGAGTTGCTGCTTGAACTCGAGAAGCGAAAGATCGATGTGTTCGTCTTCGATCACCATTCGGTCGGCGCCTCGTACCGCCCTTTCCCGTTTACGGTCAATCCCTGTATCGACGGCAGCGACGCGGCGAAGAAACTTTGCGCGACGGCCGTGCTGTGGAGCTGGGCCTGGAAGGAGGAGATCGTTCCCAGAAGCTGGCTGCAGTACGCTCTGGATTTGGCCGCGCTGGCGACGATCTCAGACTGTATGCCCCTCGATGTTCTCAACCGCGCCATTGTCCGGAAGGGCATGACGCTGATGCGGGAAAACCCCCGGCGCGGCCTTTCCGCTCTTTTTGAAAAGCTGGGCATCGTGCGGCGCAGCCTTTCGGAGGAGCAGCTGTCCATGCGGATAATCCCCTGCCTGAACGCGCCGGGGCGTATCGGCTGCGCGGACATTTCCGTCAAGGCCCTCCTGGGGGTGGGGGAGCTTTACGCCTGCGTGAACGACCTGATCAAGGCGAACAAAAAGCGTCAGGTGATCTCGGAGCGCATCGCGAGCAAGATATGCGAGCCCGACGGCACGACCCGCCATGTGATGTTCGACGATACCTGGCCGGTGGGCGTCCTGAGCGGCGTGGCCAGCCGCATTTGCAGCCTGCGGAGGAGTCCTGTGGCTCTGGCCGCGCCGGTGGGGGGCAAAATACGGGGTACTCTGCGCGTTCCGGCCGGCGCCAACGCCGTCGGAATTCTGGGCAGCATCGCGGAGCGTCTGGACGCCTGGGGAGGGCACCGCTACGCCGCGGGTTTCTCCGTTGTGTCGGACCGCTGGCAGGAGGTCGAGAACACTCTGGAGGAACTGCTGTCCGGCGTTCAAATCGAGGACGAGGTGGTGAAGGCCATCGTGCTGTCCCCCGTCCGGATCGGAGTGGGAGACTGGCGCGCCGTCAGCGAACTCGGGCCTTTCGGGAACGACAATCCCTGCCCCCGTTTTTACAAGGCGAGGGACGATTCGGACGAGGTCATTCCTCTGGGCAAGGACGGGAAGCACTGCTCCGTCATCGTCGACAGGGAACGTCTTCTGGCTTTCAACGCCGCCGCCGACCTCAGGGATGTATCCGGCATAAAGGGCTGGGTCTATCATCCGCGCATCGATTACTGGCGCAATGAAGAACGTGTGCAATTCATCCTGGATTACGTCGTAGTGGAGTGAGGCGGGAAGCGGCCGCCATGTCCGACAGAGAAAACGGAGAGAATTTCAACGAAAATTTCAGAGAAAATTTCAGGGAATCGAAGGAAATGAGCCACCTTCGGGATTCTTTTTTCGAGCAATTGCCGGACGAATGCAAGACGGAGTCCGTGAGAACGGCTTGGCAGGTGCTGTGGCTGAGGGCCGCCGTCTTTCTTTCTTCCTCTCAGATGAGTCAGCTCGGCAAAGCCTTCCTTTACGCGGGCAGGGGACACGAGCACCAGAAGCGCTCGAGCGGAGAGCCCTATATTCTGCACACCGTCAGCGTCGCGGCTATTCTCGCGGAAATGCAGATCGATCTCGCGACGCTCTGTGCCTCGCTGCTTCACGACCTCATCGAGGACACGGACATAACGGTTCCGGAGCTTTCCGCCGCCTTCGGCGAGGAGATCGTGACCCTCGTGGACGGGGTGACGAAACTGGGCAAGCTCCCCTTCATGTCCGTGGAGGGCTACCAGGCCGAAAACCTGCGCAAAATGTTCATCGTCATGGCGCGCGACATTCGCGTGGTGCTGATCAAACTGGCGGACAGGCTGCACAACATGAGGACCCTCGCCATTTTGAGGCGAGACAAGCAGGAGCGCATCGCGAAGGAGACCCTGGAAATTTTCGCCCCCCTGGCCCATCGCCTGGGCATCTATCAAATGAAAAGAGACTTGGAGGACCTGGCGTTCAAATACCTGAGCCCCGAGCTCTACAACGAGATCCGCCGCAAGGTCCGGCGAAAGCTGCCGGAGCGGGAAGAGGTCATCCGAAAGGGCATCGACATGCTGGAGGCCCGGCTCGTCAAGGAGGGCATCCCCTGTAAGCTCAAAGGCCGCACCAAGCATTTCTACAGCATTTACGAAAAAATGGAGAGGAAAAAGCTCTCCATCGACGAGCTGTACGACATTCTCGCGATACGGGTGCTGGTCGACGACATTCCCGCCTGCTACGCGGTGCTGGGCATCGTGCACTCCCTTTGGGCTCCGATACCGCTCCAATTCGACGATTACATCGCCAATCCCAAAAGCAACATGTATCAGTCGCTGCACACCACCGTCATGGCCTTCGGCGCGCCGATGGAGGTTCAAATCCGCACGAAGGAGATGAACCGCCTCGCGGAGTACGGCATTGCCGCGCATTGGCGCTACAAATCGGGAGGCGCGGGCGACAGTTTGGACGAAAAGCTGACGTGGGTGCGTCAGGCCTTGGAGGGCGACCCGGAGGGACACGACCCGGAGGAATTTCTGGAGCTTCTGAAAAGCGACGTGCTGGCCACCGAGGTCTACGGATTCACCCCCAAGGGTAAGGCCGTGGTGCTGCCCAAGGGGGCGACGACGATCGACTTTGCCTACGCCGTGCACACCGAGGTGGGAAACCACTGTGTCGGCGTCATGATCAACAACCGCATTGTGCCTCTGAGTACGGAGGTGCGGAGCGGCGACATCGTTAAAATCATCACTTCGCCGCAGGGCGCGCCATCCCGCGACTGGATGAAGATCGCGAAGAGCACCAAAACCCGGAGCAAGATACGCACTTATTTCCGGCAGGCCGAGAAGACGGACCGGAATGAAAAAGCCGTGCGGGGATGGGAGGCTCTGGACAGGGAACTGAAGAAACGGGGACTCGCGGCGGACGACCCGGAAGAATTCTCGCCGTCCCTCAACAAAGTGGCCCGCGATCTGGGGCTCGCGGGGAAGGAGGACCTTCTGGTCGCGATCGGGTCGGGTTCCGCCGGACCCAGCACGGTGGCGCAGAAGCTGGCCCTCGCCCACCTCCAGCAGCGCCATCCCGAGGACCTCGCGTCCATTCTGAACCAGCAGAAAGTTTTGACCAGAAAATCCCATCTCGACGTTATCGTGGAGGGCTTCGAGGGGGTTCAGGTCGTTCTGGCCAGCTGCTGTGAACCGGTTCCGGGAGACACGATCGTGGGATATTCCACGCGCAACAGGGGCATCACCGTTCACCGGATCGACTGCCCCAATATCCTGAACGCGCAGATGGGGCGCGTCATCAACGTTCAGTGGGGCGCCGCGTCGGGCTCCGGGAAATTGTACACGGCGCGGATCAAGGCGGAGGCTGTGGACAGGGGAGATTTGGTCCGCGACGTGGCCCATGTCATCGGCCAGGCGAACGGGAGCATTCAGGGAATGAAGCTCTCGATCGTCGACAACAGCCTGGTGAGAATAAAAATAGAACTTCGGGTGAGAAATCTGGAGCATCTTTACGAGATCACGGGTAAAGTGAACGGCGTCCGAGGCATAATAGAGGTGGGGCGGGGATGACGGAAACGAAGGGACAGGAGGCCGGATAGAGGATGCGAGCGGTCGTTCAGAGAGTTTCGAGGGCCCGCGTCACGGTGGATTCTCGTGAGGCCGGCAAAATCGGCGGGGGCGTGTGCGTGTTTCTGGGAGTGGGGGTCGGGGATACCTCCCGCGACGCCGAATGGCTGGCTGATAAAATAGTGAACCTGAGGATCTTCGAGGACGCGGACGGAAAGATGAACCGTTCTCTTCTCGACAGCGGCGGCAGCGCCCTGATCGTGTCCCAATTCACCCTTTACGGCGACTGCCGGAAGGGGCGGCGTCCTTCTTTTGTCGGCGCGGCGCCCGCCGAAGAGGGAAATCGGCTGTACGAGTGCTTCGTGGAGCAGGTGAAGTCCCGCGGACCCGAAACGGCCTGCGGGGTGTTCCAGACGCACATGCTGGTGGAGATCGACAACGACGGTCCGGTCACTTTAATTTTGGACACGCGCGAGGCCGGCCGGGAAAAACCGGCGGCTCCGAGCAATCAAGAATATAAAATAACTGATAATAATAACCAATAATAACAAAGTAAAGTAGGGGGTTGTGATTTTCATGCATTACGAACGTTTTCCGTTGGGAAGCCTCTGGACCAACGGCTATCTTTTTTGCGGCGAAGACGGAGAGGCCTTCTTCGTCGATCCCGGCGGAGACGTGGACGATGTCCTCGACTGCACGGCGCGGCAGAACCTGACGCTGAAGGCGGTTCTCCTGACCCACGGGCATCTGGACCACATTGCGGGCATCGAGAGACTCCTGCCTCTGGTGAGGGACGAAATCTATATCGCGGACGGGGACGCCGCTCTTTTGAGGCATCCCCCGGAAGAACTGCAGCGGGCTTTGGGGATGCGATCCAACGGAGCGGAGGCGTTCAAGACGGTGGAGGACAAATCCGTGCTTTCCCTCGGCGGTTTTCGGATCGAGGTGATGGCGACGCCGGGGCACACGCCGGGAAGCGTGTGCTATCTTATAAAAGACGACAAGGAATCCGTCCTCGTCTCGGGGGATACCCTTTTCGCCCAGAGCGTGGGGAGAACCGACCTGGCGGGGGGCGACGAGGCGCAGCTCATGGATTCTCTGCGGAAATTGGCGGCTCTGCCCGACGATTTGGCCGTTCTCCCCGGACACGGGCCGGGAACGACGATAGGCAGGGAGCGAAGAAGCAATCCTTTCTGGCCGCGGTGACGGTTTTTGAGCCTGAGTCCGATCCCCATCTGACAGCGGTTTTTCATTCAGGGAGGGTCGGAGGGGCCAGTGAGCCCGCTTTTGGGCGAACGAGCTCCGCCCCCTGAGTTTGAACAGAGAAGTCGCTTTTGCGTAATTTTCAGCCGATTTTTGGCTTTTGATACGGAATTGGATTGGAATGTAGGGGATGAAAGAGGATGTTCAAGTACCTTTCCGGAATTTTAGGGCTTGATGTGGGTATAGACTTGGGCACCGCCAATATCGTCGTATACGTCAAGGGCGAGGGGATCGTCATCAGCGAGCCCTCCGCCGTGGCCGTGCGTAAACTGCCGCGCGGAGGCGGGTTGGAGATCATCGCCGTGGGACGCGAAGCGAAATCCATGGCGGGCAAGACCCCTGCCGGCGTCCAGGCGATATGGCCCCTGCAGGACGGGGTGATCGCGAACTTCGACATGACGGAGGAGCTCATACGGTATTGTCTGCGCCGGGCCAACGGCGGCAAGTCTTTCATGTCCCATCCCCGCGTCGTCATCGCGGTCCCCGCGGAAGTGACGGAGGTGGAACGGAAAGCCGTCATCGACGCGACCCTCGGTGCCGGGGCCAGCGAGGCCTACGTGGTGGACGAGCCTATCTCGGCGGCTTTGGGCGTGGGGCTGCCCATCAGCGAGCCCCGCGGCTGCATGATCATCGACATCGGAGGGGGAACCAGCGAGGTCTCCGTGATCTCCCTCGGGGGCATCGTGGTGACCAGCTCCCTCCGCACGGCGGGGAAGAACATGGACAACGCCGTCATCGCCATGCTGCGCCAGCGCTATGCGCTTTTCATCGGCGAGACGACGGCGGAGGAGGTCAAGAACACCATCGGCTCCGCGCTGCCGCTTTCTCCCGAGCTGGAGATGGCGGTGAAGGGACGCGACCTGTCGGACGGGCTGCCGAAAATCGACATGGTTTCCTCCGTCGAGGTGCGCGAAGCCCTGGACCCGATCTTTCTGCGCATCGAGGACATGGTCAAGGTCGCGCTCGAAAAGACCCCGCCGGAACTGGCCAAGGACATCGTGGATCAGGGCGTCGTACTCTCCGGGGGCGTGGCGCTGATGAAAGGTTTTGCGGAGCGCCTTTCCAAGGCCATCAACACGCCGGTCGTCGTCGCGGAGAACCCCTTGTTTTCCGTCGCTCTGGGGGTCGGAAAGATTCTCGAAAACCTCGACGCGATGAAGAGGGTTCTGACGTCCGTGGAGCGCGGGGCTCGTTAAAAGGGCGCCGGGGGGCCTGGAGGCGTGTTCACCAGACGCATGACTCTCGAATGGGTACACGGAGCCGCCGCTTTCGCGCTGGGGCTCGTTTTGCTGGGGGCGTCTCCCAACTTCCCCTTTCTGAGGACTCTTGTCGATCTTTGGGGGAACGTTCTGGCGGTTCTCGAGTATCCGGCGGTGATGTCGCGGGAGTTTCTGAAGGATTTGTATTTCTGGTCGCGGGACAGAAACGGGCTCCGGCGGCAGCTCGAGTTCCTGCAGGACGAAAACGCGAAGCTGCAGATCACCAATTCGGTCCTGCTGGCGGAGCAGATCAAGGCGGAGCTGAACGCCCGCATGGAGGACGCGCGCGTGACGCTGCGCGAACCCCACGGCTGGTGGAGCGAGGTCAGGATAAACAAGGGACAGAACGACGGCATCATCGTGGGGCTTCCCGTCTTTCAGAACGGTTTTTTGGCCGGGCGGGTGAATTCCGTCAGCTCCTTTTCCTCGTGGGTGGAGCTCTTGACGTCCTCTTCCCTGATGATTCCCGCCGTCATCGAGGAGATGCGTGAGCTGGGCGTCGTCGTCGGGGACGGCGAGGGCTCGGTCCTTCTGACCTACATTCCCAAAGGGCGGGGCGTGGAGCCCGGTATGAAGGTCAGCACGGCGCTCGTCAGCGAAATCCTGCCTCCCGGCATTCCCATCGGCACCATCGAGAGCGAGGTGACGGCGTCGGACAGCGGCTATATGACGTATAAAATAAATCCTGGGGCGGCCGCCTCGACGCTGTACGGGGTTTCTGTTTTGAAGCACTCCAGGGAAACGATGCGATGAGCCACGCCGTTTTCTGGATATTGCAGGATATGCTGGCCGTTTTGACCGCGGATGCCCTGCAAGTTTCGGAAATCTTTCTGCTGAGCCTGACCTACAGCCTTTTGACGAAAGACCGGAGCGCCGGCGTCGGCGTCATTTGGGCGGCGTTCGCCGGCGGGCTCCTGTGGGATCTGCGGTGGATCGGAATTCCCGGTTTTTTTACGCTGAGCTACGTCGGCGTCGTCCTGCTCGTCATTTGGGTGTGGAACGCGCTTCCTCTGTCGGGCAGAACGTCCTCCGTGGTTTTTTTCCTGTTCTGGACGGCGCAGCTGCTTCCGTCCGTCCTGTTTCTTCTCGTTCCGGGGCGCGGGCTCGGCGGAGCGGGATGGACACTTTTTGCCGCCCGCCAGATGTTCGCCGTCCCTCTGTCGCTTTTGGGAGTGTTTTTTTGCGAACGGCACAAAAAAAATCAGAATAATTGAGGGTCAGGATGCCTGAGATACGCGATATTTTGGATGCCCGCCTGAAGATGCTGATGTACGGGATCTTCGTCTCTCTGCTCGTCCTGTTCACGGGGCTTTACTTCTTTCAGATCGTTCAAGCGGACAAGTATATTCGTCTCGCCTACAACAACCGCCTGCGTCTGATTCGATTCCTCCCGCCGAGGGGCGGAATTTTCGACCGCAGCGGGGTGCCTCTGGCGGTCAACGAGACGACGTTCAGCATCATGGGGTATCCCCTGGATCTGGACAAGCCGGGTATGCTGTCTCACGTCAGTTCTGTCCTGTCGGCCCACGGCATTCCGGTATCCGTCGAAGACCTGAAAAAGACGGTCAGAAAACAGAGATGGGCGCCTTATCAGGTGATCCGCCTCGTTCCCAACCTGACCATGGTGCAGATGGCCGAGCTGTTCGCTGACCCGGAGTTTCCGAGTCAGCTGTTCCCTCTGCCCGTTTGGCGCCGAATTTATCCGGCCGGCGCGATCGCCGCCAACATCACGGGATTTGTCGGGGAAATTTCGGAAGCCGAACTCAGGAACAATCCGCCGGGCCGATACGTCGGAGGGGATATCGTCGGCAAAAGCGGCATCGAGCGGTCTTACGAGGAACGGCTGAGAGGCACCGCGGGAGAGGAAGCCATCGAGGTCAACGCCAGGGGACGCAAAGTTCGCAGCGTCGATGTGCTCAAGCCCTCGAAAGGGGAGGACCTCTATCTGACCCTCGACATGGGGGCGCAGAAGCTGGCGATGGAGCTTCTCAGCGGCTACAGGGGCGCCGTCGTCGCGATGGATGTGAAGACGGGCGCCGTGCTGGTCTCGGCCTCGTCTCCCACGTATGACAACAACCCCCTGGCGTGGGGCGTCTCCGCCAAAGAATGGCAGGAGCTCACGGAAGACCGGGACAAGCCGATGCTGGACCGCGCCATTGCCGGCGTCTACCCTCCGGCGTCCACTTTCAAGGCCCTGGTGGCCCTGGCGGCGCTCGAAGAGGGAGTCATCGCGCCCGCAACGACATTTTCCTGTCCGGGTTTTTTGAAGCTTCCCTCACGCACCTTTCGCTGCTGGCGAAGGAGCGGGCACGGCAGCGTCAATCTCGCCGGCGCGCTGCAAAATTCTTGCGACGTCTATTTTTATCAGGTGGGCATGAGGCTCGGGATCGACAAGCTGCTGAAATGGTGCAAAAAGTTCGGGCTCGGCGTGCCGACCGGCGTGGACCTGCCGGGTGAGTCGGGAGGAAACATCGCGGGTCCCGGCTGGAAAAAAAAGCGGCTCGGTGAGAACTGGTATCAGGGGGACACGATCAATTATTCGATAGGGCAGGGGTATCTGCTTCTGACGCCTTTCCAGATCGTGCGCCTCTACGCGGCGATAGCCAACGGCGGTTATCTGGTGACGCCGCATTTTGTGGCTTCCGAGTCTCGGGCACCGGCCGATATCGGGTTGCTTCCCGAAAAGCTGGCCGCGGTGCAGAAGGGGCTGGATCGCGTCGTCAGCCGGGGAACCGGCGCCCGGGCGGGAAGTTTCGGCGTGGCGGTCGCCGGCAAGACCGGAACGGCCCAGAACGCGCACGGCATGGATCACGCCCTGTTCGCGGGTTACGCGCCCGCCGACAACCCGCAGTACGTGGCCGTCGCCATGGTGGAGGCGGGCGCGCACGGCGGCAGCGTAGCCTCTCCCATCGTGGGGGAGATTCTGGCTCATATTCTGAGTCATCCCGCCGAAAAAAACGAGTCCGAGGGGGATTGAGCAGATGCCGTACAACGCGGGCGGCGCGCCGGAAATACGACTCAAGGGGACCGCTTTCGGGCTCCGTATCGTCATGCCGGCCGGAATTTCCGACGACCTTTTGCTCGAAAAATTCCAGGCGATCCCCGACCAGGCGTATGTGCTGCCCGTGGGTACCGGGGTCGTTCTCGATTTCGGGCCGGCCCCCTGTTCCGAATATCTGATCGGTAAGATACTCGCGAGGGTGATTTGGCCGAAGGAGCTCAACGTGCTGGCGTGGCTCACCTCGGACCGGGAGTCGGCGGCCAGGCTCGCCCGGGCGGGCTTCAAAAGCAAGGAGCCCGAGGTTTTGTCTGCGTCTGCGTCTGCGCCCGCGCCCGCGGGGGAGGCCCGCACCCGCACGGCGATTTTGGAGTATTCCCTTCGGTCGGGGCAGTGCGAGGAATTCGACGGGGACGTCGTTCTGATTGGGCATCTGAACAGCGGCGCGGAGATTCTGGCGGGGGGCAGCGTCTCGATTCTGGGAAAATTGACCGGCTGCGTCCACGCCGGGAGGACGAAATTGAAGGAAAGCTATATCATAGCGGGGTCCTTCGAGTCGGAGCAGGTGCGTCTCGGCGATAAGTTCTGCGTTCCGTCGAGGGACGATTCCAAATTCAAGTGCTGGAAAAAACCTGTTATTATTACACTGGAAGAGGGAGAATTTAAGTTTCGGGAGTGGAATATTGAAGGCAGGAAATTAAAGACAGGAAATTAAAGACAGAAAACGGTAACCGTTCAAACCCCCGTACACCATGTTCAGTTAAGACAAGCGTTTATCACAGGGGGGTCTCGGGGGGGCCAGTGAAGGAGCGCAGCGACTGAACGAGCTCCGCCCCCCTGAGCTTGAACGTTTACCATTGCAATCTTCTTGATAGATATTGGATGGGAGGGCTTTCTTTGGGTGCACGCGTGATTGTCGTAACGTCCGGCAAGGGGGGCGTCGGAAAGACGACGTCGACCGCCAATATCGCCGTCGCGTTGGCGAAAAGAGGAAAAAAAGTGGTGGCCGTCGACGGTGACATCGGCCTGCGCAATCTGGATATGGTCATGGGGCTCGAACGCAGAATCGTCTACAATTACATCGACGTCATCGAGAAAAATTGCAGGATCGCGCAGGCGCTGGTGCACGACAAGCGGCTGAAAGACCATCTTTACCTGCTTCCGGCGGCCCAGACGCGAACGAAGGACGCAGTGAAGCCGGAGCAGATGAAAGAACTCTGCGACCAGCTGAGACCCGACTTCGACTTCGTCATCATGGACTGCCCCGCGGGCATCGAGGGCGGATTCAGAAACGCCTCGGCGGGCGCGGACGAGGCGCTCGTCGTCACGACCCCGGAGATCCCCGCCGTCCGGGACGCGGACCGCATCATCGGTATGCTCGAATCCATGGGAAAGTCCCCGATCCGGCTCATTATCAACCGCTTCCGGCCCGTCATGGTCCAGAACAACGACATGCTGTCGCAGGACGACATCTTGGATATTCTCTCCATCAATCTGATCGGGGTGGTGCCGGAGGACGACAGCGTGATCAAGGCCTCCAACAGCGGCGAGCCCCTGGCCCTCGATCAGAATACGCCGGCGGGGGAGGCCTATTCGAACATCGCCGCCAGAATCCTCGGCGAGGACATTCCCCTGCTTCCGCTCGACGCTCCGTCCGAGGGCATCTTCTCCGGCCTGAGAAAAATGTTTGGCTTCTGATCCTGTTTTCGATTCGCCCATTTTTGATGCAACCGGTTTCGATAAAAATAGAGTGCCCGGCACTTCAGAGGAGAGATGAAGATGGATTTTTTCAAAAGATGGTTTGGAGGCGGCGGAAGCTCCTCTGCGGAAAAAGCCAAAAAACGTCTTCAATTGGTTTTGATTCATGATCATACCGATATTTCGCCGCAGCTGCTGAACAGCCTGCGCATAGACATGATCGCCGTTTTGAGAAAATACATGGATATCGACGAATCCAAGATCGTCATGAACCTGGATCACATGGAAGAGGAAATGGGCACGGTGGCGCTCGTCGCCAACATTCCCGTTTTGAGGGTCAAGCGGGGGGCCGGCGACGAGGGGCAGCCGAAGCTGACGGTTTCCGAGGAAGCGATCCTTTCCGACCGAAGAGTCGTTTCGGGGGCCGCTTCCCCGCGTGCCCAGAGCGGCGGCAGGGTCAAACGGCATCGATAACCGCGATGAATACGCTGCGGCTCTCCCTCCTTCGGGATGATTTGGCGGTGTCGGATAAACCCCTTCTCTTCAGCGTTTTCCTGCTGATTTTTGGGGGGATTGCCTGTATTTTCAGCGCCGGCGGAGGCATGGAACAGGGGAGAGGCTACGCGATCCGGCAGCTCGTCTGGTGTGCCGTCTCCTGCGGGGCTTATGTGTCCGTCGTCGCCGTGGGCTACCGGAAGTTCATGGACTTGGCCTACCCCATTTACGCCCTGACGCTTCTTCTGCTCGTCCTCATGATGGCGTTCGCCCCCGAGGTGAAGGGTGCCCAGAGGATGATCTCTCTGGGGGTCATTCGCGTCCAGCCGTCGGAGTTCGGCAAAATTTCCCTGATCCTGGTGCTGTCCAAGTTCCTGAGCCGCTACCCGCCCCTCTCGCTGAAGCTCTTTCTGGCGGGGCTGGCGGTGGGGGCCCCCGTTTTGCTGATGGTGCTGATTCAGCCGGATCTGGGCAGTTCTCTGGTCTATATGGTCATTATTCTCGCGGCTCTTTTTACCGCGGGAACGCCGCTGAAGTATCTCTTTTCCTTCGGGGCGCTGGGGGCGGCCTCGTTTCCTTTCCTGTGGCTGTTTCTCAAAGACTATCAGAAGATGAGGCTGCTCGTTTTTCTCGACCCGACCCGGGACCCGCTGGGCGCGGGGTACAACGTCATACAGTCGCGCATCGCCGTCGGCTCGGGCAGTTTCTGGGGAAAGGGCTTTCTTCAGGGACTGCAGAGCAAACTGCGTTTTCTGCCGGAGCCCCATACGGATTTCATCTTCAGCGTGTACGCCGAGGAGTTCGGTTTTCTGGGCTCCTCGCTGCTTTTGATTTTTTTCGGTATCGTCTTCACGCGCATGGTCGCGGCCGGGCTGAAAAACCGGGACGTCCGGGCCAAGCTCCTTATCGCCGGAATCACGGCCTGGATTTGGTTTCAGATGTTCGAAGGCATCGGGATGAGCATGGGCCTCATGCCGGTTACGGGGCTCACGCTGCCTTTTCTGAGTTACGGGGGAAGCTCCCTTTTGTCCCTTTCCATCGCGCTGGGGCTGGTGGGGAGTATCTGCGTCGACTCCGCCAAGCCCTATAAACAGCTTTATAGTGAATCAAAATAAAAAGCCTGAAGTTAGAATAGCTAAGAGCAAGTAGTTTACGCTTTTAAGGTTCATACGACTTTACGATTTTTATGTTGATTCACTGCAACCCGAAAAATCAGCTCAGGAAATCGCGACCGGCCGGCATCGCCCGCCGCGTTCCCGGCCGTTTGTTTATGGAGGAATTAGATGTGGTTCCCGGAATTCGATAATCCCCTGTGGCCTCTTCTGGCGCAGGTTTCGCGCCCCTCCCGCTACAGCGGCAGCGAGTGGCGTTTTCCCGTATCTCATGCCGTGTCCCGTGCGTCTTCGGCCGTTTCTTCCGGCGGGAAAAACGAGGAGGGGGCGCCGCTGAAGGTGTGCCTTGCCTTTCCCGACGTGTACGAAATAGGCATGAGCTATTACGGTTTTCAGATCCTCTCTCCTTTTCTGGCGGGGCTTCCCCATGTCCTCGTCGATCGGGCGTACTGCCCGTGGGTGGATATGGAGCGCCTGCTGAGGGAGCACTCCCTTCCTCTGACGTCGGTCGAGCGTTCCCTGCCGCTTGCCGATTTCGACGTCGTGGGGTTTACCCTCCAGCACGAGCTGTGTTGCACCAACGTCCTGACGATGTTGGATCTGGCGGGAATCCCCCTGCGATCGGAGGCGCGCGGCGACGGGCACCCGATCGTCATGGCCGGAGGGCCGGGGGCCTTCGTTCCCGAACCGGTCGCGCCCTTCTTCGATTTGTTCTGCGTGGGGGAGGGGGAGGCCGTCTTTCCCGGTCTTCTGGCGCTCCTGAGGGAAACCCGCGGACAGAAGCGTCATGAGCGCCTCGCGCAGTGCCGGGCCGTTCCCGGCGTTTACGTTCCCGGCGTTTACGCCCCCGGCGAAGATCCTGGGAGCGGCGTTTCCGGGCCGGCCGTGCGCAGGCAGTTCGTCCGTTCTTTCGGCGACGCGTATCTGCCCGATTCCATGATCGTGCCCTCCGTCGGCATCGTGCATGACCGCGCGGCCCTGGAGATTTTCCGCGGCTGTTCCCGGGGGTGCCGCTTCTGTCAGGCGGGGATGACGAACCGGCCCGTCCGCGAGAGAGCCCCGGAGGCGGTGACGGAGTCGATCCTGAATCTGATCCGCCGGACGGGCTGGGAAGAGGTGGGATTGTTGTCGCTGGCCTCGTGCGACTACTCCGCCATCGGGCGGGTGATCGACGATCTGGCGCCGCGCCTGACGGAAAAACACGCCCATCTGAGCCTGCCGAGTCTGCGCATGGACGGGTTTTCCGTCGATTTGGCCGACCGCCTCCGGGCGGTGCGCCGAGGAGGGCTGACCTTTGCCCCCGAGGCGGGGACGCAGAGGCTTCGCGACGTCATCAACAAAGGCATCGACGAGGACTCCATTTCGGCGTGCCTGAACGAGGTTTTTTCCAAGGGGTGGGACCGGGTCAAACTCTACTTCATGATGGGGCTGCCCACCGAGACGGAGGAGGATCTGCGCGGTATCGTCCGCCTGGCCCGGGACGCCGTGAAACTCGCGCGGCGGCACAACCGCAGGCGCGCTTCCGTCTCCGTCTCGGTTGCGGGCTTCGTCCCGAAGGCGCACACGCCGTTCCAGTGGGAGCGCCAGAACACCGTCGAGGAGCTGCGGGAGAAGGGGCGTTTCCTCAAGTCGCAGATCTTGGGCAAAGGCGGCGCGCCCCTCGACAGAAACCTCTCCCTGAAGTACCACGACCCGGAGCAGTCCTTTCTGGAAGGGGTTCTGGCGCGCGGGAACCGCGGAACGGCCGACGCGATCGAGCGGGCCTGGCGAAAGGGCGCGCGCTTCGACGGGTGGAGCGAGACCTTCAATTTGAGCCGGTGGTTGGAGGCCTTCGAGGCGTGCGGCCTGGACCCGGCGGACTGCACGCGCGAACGCGCGGAGACGGAGCGCCTGCCCTGGGATCACATCGATGTCGGCGTCACGCGGGCTTTTCTGTGGAGCGAACGCTGCGCCGCCTACGGCGCGCGGCTGACCCCGGACTGCCGCGTCCGGTGCGCCGGATGTGGGATAGATTGCCCGGGGCCTCCAGGGCCTTGGGCCCTGGAGCCGTCAGGGGTCTGATGGAAGCGGGAGAAGGCGCCCTCCCGTTGGTCGGGATTGGGATGTTTTTCAGAATGGAAAAGGAGTGCGTTAACTTGCTTTCACCAGACACCAATAACGGGTCCAGGGCCCGAGGCCCTGGGGTTAGGGTGTTTTATGAGAAAAGGGGGGGGGCGTGCTTCGTTCCGCACGTCGCGCTGGCGACGCTCTTTGCCCGCGCCGCCAACCGCGCGGGGATAGGGCTGCAGATGACGGAGGGATTTTCTCCCCACGCCAAGATGAGCTTCGGCCCGGAGCTTCCGGCGGGCGTCGTCGCCCTCTCGGAGCCTCTCGACATCTGGATCGAAGGGGACGCCCGAGCCGCGGAGAACGCGCCCGATCGGCTGGCCGAAAGGTGGAACGAGCAGATGCCCGAGGGGTTTCGCGTCGTAAAGTGTCTTTTCCCGGCGGAGGGCGCCGCCGCGCTGGGTAAGGACTGCAAGGCCGCCCTTTATTGGGTTTGGGCCGCGGGAGCGGACGCCGGGGAGCTCGAGTCGTCTTTGAATCGGCATTACGGCGAGAACCTGCTGCAGAGTCTCGCCGCCGGCACCTGTTGTAAAGATGAAGATGAAAATAAAAATGAAAACGGCCGCGGGTTTTCGCGGGTTTCCTTCGTCGTGTCCAAGCCGGCGCAGAACGGGATAGGCGGTTGGGTGAAGGCCTTGACGGCGGAAGGAACCATCGCCGGCTGGCAGGATCTGCGCATCGTCCGCGCGGCGCTCGGCCGCTGGAACGGCGCGCAATTGGAACCTCTGGCAGAGGAGGGTATCGTGTGTCTTCGGATAAAAACACAGACAGAATCTCGGACCGAAAAATAGTCGCCGACACCGCCGAGAACGAGGAGACGCGGGTCGCGATTCTGGAGAACGGCCGGCTGTCGGAGATCTTCATAGAACGCATGTGGGACCACCAGAAGGCGGGGGAAATTTACAAGGCCCGGGTGGAAAGCGTCCTTCCCGGCATCAGCGCCGCTTTTGTGAGCATCGGGGACGGGCGCAACGCCTTTTTGTACCTGAACGACGCGAAAGACATGGAGGTGGTGCCCAATCAGGAGCTCGTCGTGCAGGTGACGAAGAGCGCCCGCAAAAACAAGGGCGCGCGGGTCACGCCGCGGCTCTCGCTCCCCGGACGCTATCTCGTCCTCATTCCGCACGGGGAGGAGGCGGGCGTCTCGCGGAGAATCGCCGTCGAGGAGGAGCGCAGGCGCCTGCGCCATTTCGCCAGAAAACTGCGGGGCGAGGACTACGGCGTCATCATCCGAACGGCCGCCGAGGGCGTGGACGAAGAAGCGCTGGATCAGGACGTTCAGAGTCTTCTGGCCCTGTGGCGCGAGATCGAGCACAACGCCTCGCGCCAGGCCGCGCCCTGTCTGCTGTACAAGGACATGGGGCTTTTGGGCCGCGTTCTGCGGGACGAGGTGCACGGCGACATCGACGAAATTCTCGTGAACGGGGAAGAGGAGTTCGAGAGCGTCCGAAGTTTCGTCTCCATGCTTTACGGAGAAAACCGCCCCGACGTCACGTTCTATCGGGGCGTCATCCCTCTTTTCGAGTACTACGGCATCGATCGGGAGATCGAGCAGGCGCTCGAGCGGAAGGTCTGGCTGCGCTCCGGCGCGTACCTCGTGATCGAGCACACCGAGGCCCTGACGGTCATCGACGTCAACACGGGCAAATTCGTCGGCGACATGGACATGCGGCACACCGTCCTCGCCACGAACCTCGAGGCCGCGGACGAGATCGCCCGGCAGCTCCGCCTGCGCGCCGTCGGGGGCATCGTCGTCGTCGACTTCATTGATATGGAGTTCGAGGAGGACCGCCAGACCCTTCTCGCGCGTCTGGAGGAGGTCTTTCATTCGGACCGGTCGCGCGCGCGCGTGTTCAGCCTGACGCAGCTGGGGCTGGTCGAGCTGACCCGCAAGCGGGGGCGCCCCGACCTGAAATCCGTCCTGACGCGGAGCTGTCCCTTTTGCAGCGACAACGGCTGGGTGCTGCGGGAGGACACGATCGCCATGTCCATCAAGCGGTTCCTGCGGAAGATCGGGCACGCCAACAAGGTCGAGGCCGTCCTTCTGCAGGCCAACGCGGCCGTGGCGCAGTACGTGAGGGACACCTATCTTTCTTTCTGGGAAGAGGAGCTGGAGCGCAAGATCGTCATCGCGGGCATGTCGGACTTCGCCTGGAGCAAATACCGCATCGAGGCCCAGGGGACGCGCGAGGCGGTCGAGCGGCGCGCTCAGCAGATGGAACGACGGGAGAGCACGGTCGTTGTCCATAGAGTATCTCCGTCTTAAAGGATTCAAGAGCTTCGGCACGGCCTGCGAATTCTCCTTCTCCGAAGGCCTGACGGCCATCGTGGGACCGAACGGCAGCGGCAAGAGCAACATTCTGGACGCCCTGCGCTGGATATTCGGAGAGGGGAGTCCGGGGGCTCTGCGTATCGTGCGCCAGAGCGACCTGATCTTTCAGGGCAGCGCCACCGTCGACGCCTCGAAAGAGGCGGAGGTCGTCCTGAAGCTGAAACAGAAGGACGCCTCCGACCCCTCTTCCGTCCTCACGGCCGTGCTGCGCCGGCAGTACACGGCGGAGAGCGGTTCCGTTTTGCAGGTCGACGGCGTCAAAATCAAACTGCAGGACCTGGCGGACTTCAAGGCGCGCTTCATGCTCGAGGGCGACAGCTTCGCTTTCATAGGGCAGGGAGAGATCGCCGAGGTCATCCACCAGCGTCCGATGCAGCGCCGCCATCATCTGGAGCTCCTCTTCGGCATCGACCGCTACCGGAAGCGGCGGGAGGAAACGTACTATAAGCTGGAGGCCACCCAGAGCGAGCTGACGCGCATCCAGACCCTGACGTCGGAGCTCGAGGCCCGCAGGGAGGAGATCGCGCCCGAGGTCGCCGTCGCCGTCGAGGCGAAGGGAATCATCGACAATCTGGAAAACATCCGTCGGGATTTCTATTTTTCGAAGCGCCTTTCCCTCGAAGGAAAGGAACGGGAGTACCGTCAGCAGAGCCAGCTGGCGGCGGAGAACAGGGACACCGCCGCCGGGTGGAAGAACCTGTGGGCCCGGTCCATCGCCGCGACGGAGGAAAAGATGCGCAGCGAGGGCTTCGACGAAAAGCGTTTCCTCGCCAGAGAGCAGGAGCTGGCCGCGCGGAAGGACTCCCTGCGGCGTCAGTCCTTTTCGGCGGCGACGCGGGTCAAGGGGATCTTGTCGGACCGCCGCGAGCTCGACGCCGAGGCGGAGCGCGTCTCCGCGGAGCTTGCGGCCGTGAAGGCCGAGATGGAGAAGAATCAGGGCGAGGAAGCGGCTCTCGGGCGGGAGTTGGAGGCGAAGCGCGGCGCGTTTGAGGAGACGCTGCGCCGTCTGGAGGAAAGCAGGGAGACCGCCGAGCGCGAGTACCTGCGCCGTCAGGCCCTGCAGGACGAGCACGCGGAAAAGACCCTGCTGCGCTCGAAGCAGGAAGCGCGCCTCAAGGCCCTCCTCGCGTCGAAAGAGGAATCGGGCAGGGATCTTCTCCGTCTCCGGGACGAACAGGCGGCTCTGACCGCGATGGCCGCGAAGCTCACGGAGGAGGTCGCCGCGCTCGAATCCCGCCACGAAAAGCTGTCTCTGGACTATTCCGACATCTACGCGGCGTGCCAGAAGCACGCCGCCGGGCTTCAGCAGATGAAGAGGGAACTCGTCAGTCAGGAGGCGGAGCTGGACGCCGTCAAGGAGAACACGGGGGCCTCCATTTACCCGGAGCCCACGCGCCGCCTGCTCGCGGCGTCCCGCCTGGGGAGAATGAAGTCCAGACCGGAGGTCGTCGCCGAGGTCTTTTCCTGCCCGTCCGAAGCGGCCCCGGCGCTCGAGGCGTATCTGGGCGGGCGGCAGTTCTGGCTTTTGGTCCACACGCTCGACGAGGCTCAGGAGGGCATCGAGCTTCTGAAACAGGCCCGCGCCGGGCGCGTGACGTACCTGCCTTTGGAGCGGTGCCGCCCCCGCTTTCCGGACCCGCGTTTCCGCCTGCCTCCGAGCGGCGTCGTGGGCTGGGGCATCGAGCTGATCACCGCGCGCGCCCCGTGGGAGCCCGCGATGCAGCATCTTTTGGGCGACCTTCTGGTGGTGCGGGAATACGCTCTGGGCAGCCGTATGGTCAAGGAGGGGGCGAAGTTCCCCATCGTGACCCTCGAAGGGGAGGTCTTCTCCCCGGCGGGGACGGTGACCGGCGGCCGGACGCGCCAAAGCGAGGGCGCCATCAGCCGCAACCAGAAGATGGCGGAGCTTTCCCTTCACATCGACGCGCTGAAACGGAAAATCAAAGAGCTGGAGACGGAGTTCTCCCGCGCGGAGAAGCAGGAGCAGAAAGCGGCCGCCGAGCGCGAAGAACTTGGCGCGGCTCTGATACGGAAGAAAAACGAGCTTCTTGCCGCCCAGAAAAACGCCCAGGCCGCGGCCGCGGAAATCGAGCGTATCGGCGGGGAGGACTCCGCTTCCGGCGCGGAAGTCTCGGCGCTCGAAACGGATCTGTCCGTCCTCGGGACGCGGCTTGCGGAGCTCGGCGCGCGGCTTGCCGAGATGCGGGAGCTGGCGGAGCCCGGCGGGGAGCTGCCTTCTTTCGTGAGCGCCGCGCGCGGCGAGGTGGAGCTGGCCGAGGAGCGTCTGCGCGGCGTTGCGAACATCCTCGCGCGTATCCGCCGGGAGCGCGAAAACCTCGAAACCCGCCTCACCGCCGCCCGGGAGAGCCTCGAAGCCGGCAGAGCCGAGGATCAGGCTCTGAAGCGCCAGCTCTCCCGCTTCGGGCGGGAACACCTCACGGTCTGGCGGGAGCTCGAAACCCTTCGCAAAACCCTGGCCGAGGAGCGGAGCAAGGCGGGCCGGATACACAGCCGGCTGCAGCGCCTGAGAGCGCGCGAACAGAAGGCCGAGGCCAACCTGACGGCTCTGGCGGCGGAAATTGCCGCCCTGAACGAGCGCGAGGCCGCCGCGCGGGCGGAGGCCCTGTCGCTGCAGGAACAGTGGGAGGAAAAGTATCCTTACGACGCGCGTGAAGCCGCCCAAATCGAGGGCGGAAAGGACCTGACGGCGGCCATGAGGCGCCTCGAAAGGGAGCTGAGGGCCTTGGGCGCGTACAACCTGGGGGCTCTCTCCGAGGACGAATCCCTGACCGAGCGCATCGACTATCTCAGCGACCAGTCGGAGGACGTCCGCGCGGGAATCAAGGAGCTCGAGACCCTGATCGCGGAGACCGACGAGCAGGTGGAGACGCTTTTCACCCAGAAGATGAACGGGATAGACGACCGTTTCAACGCCCTTTTCCAGCGTCTTTTCGCGGGAGGGGAGGCGCGCCTCACCCTGCAGGAGGCGCGTCTCCCCCAGGATGGAAGCGCCGGCTCCGAGGGGACGATCTGGGACAGGGGCGTCGAGATCTACGCCCGCCCGCCGGGCAAGCGCCTGCAGAACATCTCTCAGCTTTCGGGGGGCGAGCAGTCGCTGACCGCCGTGGCGCACCTTTTCGCCGCGCTCGAGGTCGCCCGGATGCCGCTGGCCGTGCTGGACGAGGTGGACGCGGCACTGGACGAGTACAACCTGATCCGCTTCGCCGACCTCGCGAAAGAGTACTCGAAGCGGCTGCAGCTTCTGGTGATGACGCACCGGCGCACCACGATGGAGCGGGCGGACCTGATCTACGGCGTGACGATGGTGGAGCCCGGACTCTCGAAGATCGTGGGCATCGACATGGAGAATTATAAATAATGGAGAATTATCAGCAGGCGAACGGGCGGGCATGACGCGCGACGAGATTCTGAGGGGGAGACTGAAGCTCTGGCAGCCTGACGAGGGGCCGCGGGTGACCATGGATACGGTGCTTCTGGCCGCTTATGTCCGTCCGCGGCGCCGCGCGCCGTCGGCGTTCATCGAGCTGGGCGCGGCCGCCGGCGCGGTCTCCTTCATGCTGGCCCTGCGTTTCCCGGAAAAGTTCAGCATTCTGGGCATCGAAATTCAGGAAGATCTGGAGGCTTTGGCTCGGCGCAACCGCCTCGAAAACGGCTTCGGGGAAAATGTCGCCTTCCGGCGCATGGACCTGAGGAATCACCGGACGCTGCCGCCGGAGTCCTTCGACGGTCTGGTCGTGAATCCCCCCTATGAAGAAGAGGGCCGGGGCCGCAAAAGCCCGTCGGAAGCGGACTTCATCGCCCGGCAAAGCGCCTGCTGCGGACTGCCGGACATTTTCGGGGCGGCCCGGTGGCTGTTGAAGACGCGGGGGCGTTTTTTCGCCGTTTTCCGCGCCGGCCGCCTCGCCGAGTTTCTGGCCCTGATGATCGGCGGGGGTATCGAGCCCAAGCGGCTGAGGCTGGTGCATCCGCGGGAGGGAGAGAGGGCGAACCTCTTTCTGGTGGAGGGCCTGAAGGGGGGCGGCCCCGGCCTGACCGTCGAGCCGCCCCTTTTCGTGTACGACGGCGCGGGAAACCACACCCCGGATCTCCTGAAGGCCTACGAACCGGAGGGACTGCCCTGCTTTCAGCCAAAATCAAGAAGAGTGGTAAAATGACGCCGATGGAAAAGGGAAAAAAAGGAAAAAACGTGTTTCGCTCTCGGCTTCAGGCCGATATTTTGATAAGGAAGAAGGAATATCATGAGTCTCAACATCGCAGGAACCCTGGTCAGGAAGCTGAAAACAGTTCGGGAAGTGACGTTGATCGGCCTCAACTTTCTTTACACAGGACAATATACCCTGTGGGAATTTATGCTCTCTTATGTCAATTACGTAATCGCCACTTTTACACACAAAGATCTTCTCCTCCATCTCAAAGCGAAAGTAAAACGTATGAAAAAGAAATATCTGAGAGATGGAGTATACGTATTCAAAGATGGAATATACGTACTCAAAGAAGTGCGTCTGCCGGCACTGGACCCCGTAAATGAGATTGCTTTTTTCAATGCGGTTATCGTTGATACCTTTCTCGTCTATATGAAGTATGACGATTGCTATGACGAAGAAAAGATAAACGCGCTTTATGAATGCCTTCCCGAAGGCCCTTATGGTCTGCGCAATCAGCAAGTGGACGTGACTCTGGATTATGCGGGGGGGGGGGTA
>JAISMH010000078.1 GCA_031276855.1 Synergistaceae bacterium | reverse complement strand
ACCCTGGATTTGCTGGGCGGGCTTTTGTTTTCGGGCGCAATCATAGCCGCCATCGTCAATACGGGATTCGATACCCCGCAGTCTCAGTTCAAGGCGGGCTTAGTCTGCGCCGCCATCGCCTGTGTGGGCTTGGCCTTCGTCTACGGCGGACTCTTGTATATTGGAGCGACCGGCAGCGCTCTCTTTGCAGGTGGGACGGAACGGACGGCCCTTCTGGTGGGGTTGGTGAAAAACCTGCTCCAGGGGGCGGGACACTATATTCTCGCGTTCGCGGTGATATTCGCCTGCCTGACGACGGCCATAGGCTCGACCGCCGGCATAGCTCTCTTTTTCAGCCGCGTCAGCAACGGATTTTTGCCTTACAAGCTCAACGCCATCGCGACCTGCGTCATCGGCTTCTTCCTCGCCACGTTCAACAGGGTTGACGAAATCGTCAACTACGCCGTCCCCTTTCTCCTGATCATCTATCCCGTCGCCATCGTGCTCGTCTTTCTTGCTTTTGTCAGGTCTTACACAAATCGGGGAACGTATCTGGGCGCCGTTTACGGAACCCTGCTGCTTTCGACCCTCGAAACGCTGCCCATGTTCGGCTTAACGCCGGAGTACGCGGCACGTTTCGTCCAGATTATGCCTTTTTCGCACATGGGCTTTGCCTGGATTTTTCCCGCTTTGATCTGCGGAGCCATCGGCACGTTCGTCTGCAAAAAACGCGCGGACGCCTGAAAAATCAAAAAATCTATGACATTCCGCAACAATTATGAAGGAGGAAGCGATATGAGCAGCAATTGGACGAAAAATTTCAGCTCGGCCGCTCACCAGACGAGGCCGTCCCCGATCAGGGAACTTCTCAAGGTCATGAAACATCCCGGAATGATTTCTCTTGCCGGAGGGATGCCCGCCCCGGAGGTCTTCCCCGCCGAGCAGTTCGCGGAAGGGGCGGAACTGCTCAAAACCAAGGCCGATCTCCTGTTGCAGTATGGCACCACCGAGGGCTACAACCCGCTGCGCGAGTTCCTGGCAAAGTGGACCGCTCCGAGAATGGGGCGCGAGGTCTCTCTGGACGAAATACTCCTGACCACGGGCTCGCAGCAGGCTTTGGATCTGTTCGCGTGGTCCATGATCGACAAGGGAGACGTCGTTATTATGGAAGATCCCTCCTACCTGGCCGCGATCGACACTTTTTCCAACCACGGCGCGGAGTTCGCGTCCGTCCGAGTGGACAGCGAGGGCATGATGGTCGCCGACCTGCCCGCGCTGATCGAAGGCCTGCAGAAACAGGGCAAAAAGATCAGCTTCATCTACACCATCGTCAACTTCCACAACCCCGCCGGCGCGACGATGTCCGTGCCCCGCAGGAAGGAACTGGCCGCCATCGCGGCGCGTTACGAGCTGACGATCTTCGAGGACGACCCCTACGGATACGTCCGCTTCGACGGGCAGCACCTGCCGTCCATCTTCTCCTTCGACGGGGCGGGCAACACGATTTACGGGGGTTCCTTCTCCAAAATCCTTTCGCCCGGCGTGCGCATCGGGTGGGTCAGCGGCGCGCCGGAGATCATCCGTCAGATGGCCGTTTTCAAGCAGACGACCGACCTCTGTTCGAGCCCCATCACACAGGTCCTGACGCACGAGTACTGCAGAAAGGGTTACCTCGAAGCGCATCTGCCCAACATCATCGCCAACTATCGGGTCAAGCGCGACGCGATGGAAGAAAGCTTCAAAAAGCACCTCTCCCCCCTCGGCGTCACCTGGGTGAAGCCGGAAGGCGGGTTTTTCTACTGGCTCAACTTGGGTTCGATCGACAGCAACGACCTGGCCCGCCGCGCGCTCGACAAAAAGGTGGCTATCCTGCCCGGTTCCCCCTTCTGCATCGACCCGGAGGCCGGCATCCACGCGTCCCGGATCAACTACACCTACAGTCTCCCCAGCGTCATCGAAGAAGGTGTTTCTCGCCTCGCTCAGGCCATCGAAGAAATGAAAATTCCCGCGAAATAGAGCAGCCCGACTGACGCGGGGGCACACCGCCCCCGCGTTTGCTATGAGAGGGCGTCTCATTGAATCTAGAATCTAGATTCTAGATTCCGGGCAACTTTTACCCCCTTGAACGGATGCCTTATATTTTCAAGGCTGTCGTTTTGTATAAATCTTGAGCCTGCCTGCGGAGCCGGACGAATCGGCGGGGGGCGCCGAATTAAAGCCCATCATGTTTTTCAAGAATCGTATGAGTTTGAATCTCGCCTGTATGAAGCCGGAATTCGACAGATTCGGCGGCTGCGGCCGAAAAAGCGTTTCTTCCAGAACATAGTTTTGCTCGACGGCATTGCGTAACCCGCTCGGCAATTCACCTAACAAATAGATGCGCGAATACTCCAGCAGCCGCTCTGCGGTCAGAATCCGGGCGTTTGTTTTTCCATCGTTTGAAAAGACATGGAGAAGAGAGGCCTGATAATGATTCAGATCGGCTTTTTTCTCAGGAATATAAGCCATATTTCGCGGAATTTCATATCCGCGCTTAACGAAATAGTAGGCCAGCCATCCCCGCACGGCCTTCTCGTGGTCGGTAGTGATGGTCAGCGAATCGCGCGAATGGGCTTTGCCGTCTTTCGACAAATACTCCGCAATGTCTCTGTACGGATCATACTGCTGTATTACCGACAAATAACAGCTTTGAGCCCCCACTAGCAGCAGCAACAGCAGCAAAAAACACCGAAGCGGCATTCTGAGAGACGCGCTTTTGTTTGCCAGGGCATTGCACATCGCGACGGCGGCATACGCGGTGATCAAAAAGACGTGCGGCAGTATGACAAAAAAGTATCGATTGACATACATCCCGCCGCCAGGATTGATAAATTTGCTGTAACAGAAAACGAACGCAATCACCCACAGAATACCGCCAGGCAGGCAGCGCAAAATGTACGATTCTGCATTATTTTGTTTTTCCTCAGGCTTGCGTATTGCCCCGAACAAAATCGCTAAAAAACCCGCTCCGAAGAAAAAGCAGCAGATTATGGAATTGCTCAGCAAATAAGCTATAGTCAGGATCGGTGCCGTGAAGTCGGGAGGAAGAGCCCAAAACGAACTCAAATCAAGAGTGCTGTAAACAAAGACAAGGATGAACCAGGGGACGAAAGACAACCCGGCCAGGAGATAAGAAAGAATACATTTGAAGGCAATTTTCTTTCTGAGAAAGAGACACAAATCCATCAAACCGTAGAAAAGCGCCAGAATCGCGCCGAAGTAATGCGTGTGGAGAAGCAACGTCAGAGATATTCCATAAAAAACGATATTCATGTTGGTTTCTTCTTTACAGCGTTTTGCGTAATACAACAGCGTCACGCTGGAAAAGCAAAACAGCATGGAGTACGAACGCAGTTCCCAACCGCCTTGTCTTACCAGAATGGAAGAAGTGGCGGCGACGCATAAGGTGAAAAATCCTAAGTCTTCCCCGCCGATAACTCTGCCCGTTTTACCCAAAACGACGATTCCGCCTATCACGAAGGCGACAGGAAGAAGAAGCAGATAAGCTTCGCCATAGGGCATCACGCGATAAAACAATGACACAATCAAATGAAACAGCGGCGGATGAACATCACCCTCAAGCGCAACCTTGCATATTGAGACGGCGTCGGAGTTGTGGACGACGCCAATGGAAAACAATTCGTCAAACCAAAACGGCTGTTTTGAAGCGAACGTCAGCATAAAAATTGCCATAAACGCCAAAAGAAACCAGCTTAAAAATCGATGAAAACGGCTTTTGCCCGGAAAGTTATATCGTCCATGCATCTGAAATTCCCCCCGAAAAAAGTCTTTATAGCTCGACAAAAACATATTTTTTTCGTAAACGTTCAAACTCAGGGGGGCGGAGCCAATATCGATCGCTTACCCCCCCCCGAACCCTCCTTGCAATGAAAACTGCCGCCAGATGGGAATCGGACGCAGGGGGTTTGAAGAGTTAATTTTTTCATCTCGTTTTGATTTTATCGTTTCTTCTGACTTTCAGCAAGGAGGGGGCTTGAACGGATACCGCTTGACAGCGGAAAATCGCACTTCGTTTTCCGCCGGACAGAACGTGGTATCATTATCCCATAAATTCTGGTATCGTGATCCAAGGGGAGAAGAAATTGGAGAAGAATTTGGATAAAAAATCCGGGTCATACAGGGAACGGCGGCTTGAAGACCTGCTTGTCCGCACGCTGAAAACGCGGCCGTTGGTGTATCTGAACGGGCCCCGTCAGGTGGGGAAATCGACTCTGGCGGAGCGTATTTCCGCGTATGGGGAGGCCCGCTTCGTCAGCCTCGATTCCCCGCTGGCGTCCGCTTCGGCCCAATCCGATCCCGTCGGCTTCGTGAAATCCCTTCCGGCGGACAGACTCAACATCATCGACGAAGTCCAGATGGTGCCGGAGGTATTCCGCCAAATCAAGGCCGCGGTCGACGAGAGCCGCAGAAGCGGCGGAGGCACCGGGCTGTACCTTTTGACCGGGTCGGCCGATGTCATGGCGCTGCCCCGCTTGGCGGAGGCCTTGGTCGGCCGGATGTCCATTCTGACCCTGCTGCCGTTCTCCGCCGCCGAGTACCGCGGGACGGGCAGAAACTTTATCGAAAGCCTCTGGAGCGGCAGTCTGTCTTACAGGAAATACGGGAACGCCGGCCTCGCGGACGTCATTTCGGACGCGACCTATCCCGAGATCGCGCTCAACCATGAAATCAATCGGGTGCAATGGTTCGACGATTACCTGACAACCATTCTGCAAAGGGACGTCAAGACCCTGGCTGACATCCGCAGCCCCAGCAACATCGTCCAACTGCTCGTTTCTCTGGCGCAGCGGGCCGGAAGCCTGCTCAACAACGCCTCGGTGATGAAAGAGACCGGCCTGGACGCCAAAACCTGCGCAAAGTACAAGGGATTGCTCCACAACACGTTTCTCACGTTCGAGGTCGAACCGTGGACAAAGCCGAACAGGCTCGGCAAGCGATTCGTCAAACAAAGCAAGCTGTATTTCAGCGACACGAACCTGCTTTGCCACGTCATGCGCCGCAGCCTGCCCGAGGTTCTCAAAAACGACCCGCCCGCGGCAGGGCATGTTTTTGAAAACTTCATCGCGGCCGAGATCATGAAAAACGTCAAAGCGGCAACCGGTTTTCGCGTCTCCCATTTCAATCCGTCCGGCGGCAGGGAGGTGGACTTTGTGATCGAGAACGCGGACGGCGAGGCGGTCGGCGTGGAGGTCAAACTCGGAGAATCGCTGTCCGACGGGGACTTTTCCAACATGCGGACGCTCAGGGAGACGCTGGGAGAACGGTTCAAAAAGGGCATCGTGATCTACACCGGAAACGAGCTCGCCCTGTTCAGGGACGGCATGTGGGCGGTTCCCGTGAACTATTTGTGGGAGTGAGATGTTTTTGCAGAAATGACGTACCGTTCGGGCCCGAAATGGCGCCGTTTGCTTTCGGCCTCCCGAAAGGCTATAATGATGAACGTTCGCTATTGCGTTCACCATCGAAAGGAGGAACGGATTGCTTTGGAAAAATATGAGTGTTCCGTCTGCGGGTACGTGTACGACCCCGCGGCAGGAGATCCGGACTCCGGCATTGCGCCGGGAACGGCATTCGAGGATATCCCCGACAGCTGGGTGTGCCCCGTGTGCGCCGTCGCGCAGGACATGTTCGAGCCCGCGTAGGTGGCCGGAACCCGCCGGAAACGAATCGAAGAAACGCGTCGAAGTCATGAATCAAAAGTCCTGAATTAAAAAGTCATGAATCAAAAACATGAACGGTCGGCCGGGCGGCCGGCCGTCTGCTTTTTGACAGCGAATGCCTGAGAATGGCACCGGAGTGGGAGTGGTGAAAGAATGGGCGCCGTGTTGGTCGTGCTGCCGATCTTTCTTTTGATCGGCCTGGGGTGGATCTTGAAGAAGAAGGAGCTTCTGTCCGAACGGACGATCCGGGAAAACACGTTTGTCCTTTACTGGTTCGCCATGCCGGCGACGCTGGTGGAGGGGATATTGAAGTCGGACATGGCGTCTTTGCCGAACATGGCTTTCCTTATTGCCGTCTGGAGCCCCTACTTCGTCACCACCCTGATCGTCTGGCTGACGGCGCGGGCCGGCGAGACGCACCGCCGCTTCGCCGTCCTGACCATGAGCGCGGCCCGGGGAAACCATTTCTTCGCCGGCATTCCGGTCATACGTCTCGCGATGGGCGCCTCGGGCGCCGAGGCCGGCACCGTCATACTGGCTTTTTCTCTGGTCGTCATGCAGTTTGTGTCAATAGGGAGCGGTCAGCTCGCCATGTCCGGATCGCTTTCGCGGAAGTCGCTCTGCGCGACGGCCGCGCAGCTCCTGAAAAATCCGCCCTTCATGGCCTGCGTCACGGGAATAACCCTGATCGGTCTGGGCCTGAACCGTCTTCCGAACTGGATGGGCGCGACGCTCGGCCTGCTGGCGGACATCAGCACCGGCCTCGCCCTTCTGCTTCTGGGGGCCGGGTTGCATTTGGAAAATACTTTGGAAATGCTGCGTTCCGTGTGGAAAATCGTGCTTTTTAAGCTGGCGGTGCATCCCCTTGTGAGCTGGGGCATCTTTCTGGCCTTCGGCCTTTCCGGGGAGACGATTCAGGCGGGCGTGCTCCTGGCGGCCATGCCCGTCGCCGTGAACACGGCCATCTTCGCGCGGGAGACGGGCATGGACAGCGAATACTCCGCGCAGGGAATCGCCGTCACGACGCTCGTATCGATGCTCTCCCTCCCGCTCTGGATCAAACTCCTGGGCATCACCGCGTAGGGCATAGCCGCAAACCTGGAAAATACAATAAATTAAGGGGAGACGCTCATTGTGGAAAAACCGGCATTGGTGATTTTGGCTGCGGGGATCGGCAGCCGGTACGGCGGGCTCAAGCAGATGGATCCGGTGGGAGAACACGGGGAGCTGATCATCGACTACTCCATATACGACGCGGTGAGGGCCGGCTTCGGGAAGGTGGTCTTCATCATCACCCGCGAGATCGAAAGCGACTTCATGGAGGTCATCGGGAGCCGAATCGCCGAACACGTCGAAACGGTCTGCGCGTATCAGGAACTGGACGGTCTGCCCGCGGGTTATGCCGTCCCCGAGGGCAGAGTGAAGCCCTGGGGAACGGCGCAGGCGGTTATTTCGGCTCGGTCCGCCGTCGGGGGGCCGTTCGCCGTCGTCAACGCGGACGATTTTTACGGCGCTTCCGCGTACAGTTCCATTTACGGCTGGCTGACCCGCTCCGCCGAAACGGAAGAGGGGAAAGAACCGGGCAAAACGCATTTCGCCATGGTCGGATACAGAATAGAGAACACCGTGTCCGACTACGGCCGGGTCACGCGCGGCATATGCGAGGCCGGCGAAGACGGGTTTCTCAAAAACATCGCCGAGCGCACTTTCGTGGAAAAAACGCCGGAGGGAGCCCGATACTCAGACGACAACGGCGGGACGTGGCACGGCATTCCCGCCGGAACCCTGGTCTCCATGAACTTCTGGGGGCTCTGCGAGGGCTTTTTCGAGACCGCTTGGAAGGGGTTTCCCGCTTTTCTGGATGAAAACCTTCCGGTAAACCCGCTCAGGTGCGAATACCTGCTCCCCAGCGAAATAGGGCGTCAGCTCCGGTCGGGTCTCTGCGACGTCGAAGTCCTCGAAAGCGCGGACCAATGGTACGGGCTCACCTACAAAGAGGACAGGCCCGGCGTCGTGGAGGCAATCGAAAAAATGCACCGCCGAGGCGTTTATCCCAAACCGCTCTGGAAGTGAGGGCAAATAAAAAACGGGGCTTCCGCTCGAAGCCCCGTTTTTTTATCGTCGGCACCGTTCAGGCTTTCGCCATTTCCAGAATCAGGGCGTGGGAGGGGTTCTGTCCCGCCGCCGCGAGGCGGATATCCTCCTCGGCGATCTCCAAAGCGTCGCGTTTGGAGAGAGATACGCCGTTGACGCAGGCCTCGCCCTCGATCAGCGCCAGATAAGCCTGACGGCCGGCACCCACCTTGAAGTCGAGGGACTTCCCCGGGTCGAGCAGGGTCGCGCAGATGTTGACGTCCGCGTGAATCCGAATGGGCGCATGAGGGCTGTCCCCGGACTTTCCGGCCTCGGAGGCGACGAAGAGCCATTTGTTCCGGCGATCCTCCCAAGCGAAGCGCCGGCTGCCGTAGTTCGGCGGATAACCGTCTCTGTCGGGCAGAATCCAGATCTGGAAAAAGCGCAAAAGGCTCTTGCCGTGGTTGAATTCGCTGTGCTGAACGCCCGTTCCTGCGCTCATGTACTGCACCTGCCCCCGGGTGAGCGTTTCCTCGTTTTTCATGCTGTCGGCGTGGGTCAGCTCGCCCTCCACGACGTAGGAAATAATTTCCATATTCTTGTGAGAGTGGGCCTCGAATCCCGTTCCGGACTGCACCTGGTCGTCGTTCATGACGCGCAGCACACCGAACTGGACGTTGTCGGGGTTGCAGTACTCCGCGAAGGAAAAGTGAAAATGGCTGTCCAGCCATCCGTGTTGTCCTCGTCCCATTTTTCCGCTGTCGATATAACGCAGCATAATCGCATCACTCCTTTCGGTAACTGGTTCAGAGCGTAAAGTCCTGTAGAGCCTTTACGCCAAAAATCCCCCGCTTCGAAAGAGAGCGGGGGATTGCGGAAGCGTTTGAAAAAAAGAAGTATGAAAATAAGGAAAAAGTTTCAACTGCCGCCGCTGCCGCCGCCGCCCGCGTTCGCCTGCAGCTGCGAGGTGACGCTGGAAAGCCAGTTGGCCTGCTCCATCAGCTTCGCAAGCCTGAGTTCCGCCGCCGAGAACTGCCGTTCCAGCGCCGCCTGCTTGTCGTCGAGGCGCCTCTGAAAGTTTTCCAGATACTTGTCGATCGAGGCGACCTCGGTGTCGATGGCGTTCATCTCCCGCACGACCGAGCCCTCGGCGGTCGTTATTCCCGCCGCGACCTCCTTCTGCGAGAACTTGACCATGCCGTCCAAGTAGGTCTGCATCCGGTTTGCGAAGGAGGTGACAAACGACGCGACATCGTCGGCGTTGGTCTCCAGAGCCGTCATGAGGACGCTCGTGTCGAACTTCAGAATTCCGGCCAGTCCGTCCGCCGTCATTTCCCCATCCGAGGGCAGCTTGATGCCGATCTGGGAGAGGGCCGCGTACTGCTGGTCGAGTTGCAGCGTCTTCAGAATGTTGGACGCGCCGCCCAAAGTCACCGGGCCGTTGGTCCCCGATATCGTCAGCTTGCCGCCGGCCACGGACGCCCTGGCGAGAGGAGAAGTGAGTTCCCGGCCGTTCGCGTCGAAACGCAGGGGATTGGGCCGGCCCCCGAGCGTGGGAGCGTTGATTCTGTCCGCGATCGTCTGGAGCGTGTCGCCCGGGTCGATGGAGATGTCGACGCTGACGGTTCCCATCGTCTGCAGGCTGCTCGCGCTGGTGTTCCCTGTCGCGGAGATGGAAAAACTCCCCGGATTGGCGATTCCGTTCTGCGACATCGTGCCGTAGATCGCGTTCCGGCTGGTTTTCGAGGCGGCCGAAACGACGTAAAGCTGGGAGGTCAGGCGGCGCAGCGTGTTCTTCGAGTCGCGGAGCAGGGAGTTTCCCCTCAGAAGCCCCCACTTCATGCGGTAGTCGTCGGCGGGCAGCTTTTCCTTTTCATCCTTGTCCAGTTCTTCCTCGACTATGCGCACGTTGATCCATTCCAGCACCGCGTTATACTTGTCGACAAAGTTCTGCAGAGACTTGACGGCCGGCTCCGCGTCCTGCGAAACGTCGAGGGAGACGCGCCCGACGCCCTTCAGATCGATCGTCATCCCCTTGATCAGCTCGTTGTCGTAGCTTTCGCCGATCTGGTTGGAGGAGCGGACAACCCGCTCGCCGTCCAGGATCATAACGGCGTCCTGAGCCGCCGTGTAGTGGATATCGTCCGTCTGATCCAGTTCCAGCGCCGCCAGGAATCCGTTGCCGTCGTCGCTCAGGGTGAAAATATTGGTGTCGTAGGCATACGTGACCGTGTACGAGGCCCCGCTCGCGGGAACGTTGGTGTGGGCCGCGGGGGCGGGGACGGTGGGCGGAACCCACGTGATTTCCAAGGCCCTTCCCGAGCCGTCAAGGGTGGGCGTAAAAAAGCTCGTCGAGACGGGAACGCCGTTGTAAGTCACGGTGTGCGTACCCTGCGGGGTGCTGGTGAATCGTCCGCCCCCGGGCAGGCTGACAACATCCTTATCGCTGCGCGTCGCGCTTGCCGTCACCGGCGCTCCGCCCGTTGTCTGAAAATTGACGTCGTATGAGGTTCCCGCCCCCGGGGCGTCGTCGGCGCCTCCCGAGTACCACCGAATGACGGCTTCCCCGTTCGGCCCCTGTACGACATCGAAGTCGGCGCCTTCCACCCAGCTCCTCCCCCCGGGCGTAGAGGGAGGAACGACGGCGGTACCCGGCTCGAGGTCGGCAAAGACCGTACCAACGGGCAGCGTGAGTATTATGTCCCGGTTCTCGCGCGCGATGTCGAGGGTGACCGTTTCGCCGCCCCCGGCCACGTAGGTGATTTCGTAAGACGCCCCCGCGGCGGGCTGCCCGTAGGGTTTCAGCCAGTATACCGAGCCGTCCGCCCCAACCTCGAAATCGCTGCCGCGCGTGTATGTGATGCCGTTCGACGTGATGGCGATGCCGGCGCTGTCGAGCGGCGTGAATGGCAAAACGCCCTTGTCCACATCGCCGGTCTCGGAGCGGATCGTACTCATAACGAACGTGTCTCCGACATACGCCGTGTACTTGTCCTGATAGACGGCCCCCGGCGGGGGAAGCTCCGGGTCGAGGGTCCGCCACCGAACCTGATTGCCGTTCACGATGTCGAAGTCGACGCCCATTTTATAGGTCGTGCCCCCGCTCTTGATACTCATCGTCCCGTTGCTCGGGTTCACGGAGAAATTCAGCGTATCCGTGCCGGAAACCGCGCGAATCAGATCCTGCGACACCTCCGTACTCCCCAGCCCTGTGGTGTCGCTTTTCAGAATGAGGCGGTTGTCTACGACCGTCGCAGTCACCTGCACGGGGGGATTTTGCGTTTTGAGCGCCGTGTTGATTTTGTCCGCGAGAGTGGAAAGGGTATCCGCGGGGTCGGCGTCGACGCGGACTTTCTGCCCTCCGATACTGACGTGGAAGTAGCTGTTCGCCGCGGAGATGCCCAGGCTGGACAGAGAGGCGGTCCCGAGCGATTTGGATCGGTTGATCTGACTTTTCGCGGTCTGGAGAACCTCCAGATCGTAGATGCCGATCTCCGCGTCCGCGTTGACGGTCGCATTCAGAACGCCTTTATACGAGCCGCTGCTGTCGATGCGGCTGATTTCGACTCCTTTCGCTTTGAACGTGGAGGCGAGCTTCAAGGGCGAAAGCGTACTCTGGAGGTCGCGCAGGGAAACCAGGAACTCGTCGAAAAGGGTTTTCTTCAGCTCCAGGCGATCCCGCTTATCCACCATGACGAGCGCCGGCTTCGTCGCCTGATCGATCAGCTCCGTCACCATCTTGGCCCAATCAATACCGGAGGCGATGCCCGGAATGGACATAGTTGCCATTGCAAATACCCCCCTGACACAAAAATAAAAACCACCGTTTGTTTTATCGGCGGTTCGAGGCAAAAACCTTAGCGGCGCCAACCCTCGCGCCTGCCCGTGTTTTTCATTATACCACCGGGCGTATCCCGCTCAAAGAGAAAGCAGCACGCTGACCAGCTGGGCTCTGCTCTTGAAATGATGCCGCTTCAGCAAGTCCGAGATGAGATTTTTAACGGTGCCGGCGGAAAGCTTCAGCTCTTTGCCGATGACGGCGTTGTTTTTGCCCTCCGCCAGCATCTCCGCAATCCTGCGCTCGCGCGGCGAAAAATCCATCCGTCCGGCGGACCGGCGTTCGTCCTCCAGAAGGAGCAATTTTTCGATGACCATCCGATCGAATATGCAGACATCGTTCCCCAGGTTTCGGAGAATTTTCGTGAGCGAACGCCCCGGAATACTGCTGTGAACGTAACCGTCGCACCCGGACGCGACTATTTTCAAAAGGTAATCGAAGTCGGAGAACTCGGCTATGGCCAGGATTCGTGTGCCTTCCGCCCTCTTTTTTACCCTGCCGGCGATTTGAAGATGTTTGTCCGTCTCCCGCGTCGAGGCGTGTACAAGAAGCACATCCGGCGCGGCGGCCATACAGAGTTCCTCCGCTTCGTCCGAGTGTTCCCCGCAGCCGCACAGATCGAAAGCCCTGTCTTCCTCTTCCAGTTCTTCCTGTTTCAGTATTTCGACGAGTCCGGCCCGGAATATATCGCTGTCGTCCATAATGAACAATTTGAGCTTTTTTTTCTGTTCTTCCATTTGAGTTTCTTTCTGTACTTTCTATAGAAATTTTTCTGCCTCATTCTGGACATCTGGTATAACTTTAACATAAAATTTTGAATAAAACCATATCAAACATGGGTACGAACACC
>JAISMH010000029.1 GCA_031276855.1 Synergistaceae bacterium | reverse complement strand
CGATAGAAAGCGATCACGACAGGAAGATGACCATCATCACCACCACCTTCATTCCCTGCGGGGCGAAGCTGCCGGTCATCGCGCTCATCGCGGGAGCGCTTTTCGGCGGAGCGTGGTGGGTGGCGCCGAGCGCCTATTTCCTCGGGATAACGGCCATCATCACGTCCGGCATCATCCTGAAGAAGACGTCCCTTTTCGCCGGCAACCCCACGCCTTTCGTCATGGAGCTGCCCGCCTACCACATTCCGACGGCTTCCAGCGTCCTCCACAGCATGTGGGAGCGCGGATGGTCGTTCATAAAGAAGGCGGGAACGATCATTCTCGTCTCGGTGGTGGGGGTGTGGTTCCTGTCGTCGTTCGGAATGGCGGACGGAAAAATCGCCATGGTCGGCGACCTGGAGGACGGATTCCTGGCCGCGATGGGAAGGAGCGTGGCGTGGATTTTCGCGCCCTTGGGCTTCGGGGACTGGAGGGCCACGGCGGCGTCTTTCACGGGCCTGATCGCGAAGGAAAACGTCGTCGGCACTCTGGGGGTTCTTTATGGATTCGCCGAGGTCTCCGAAGAGGGCGCCGAAATATGGAATACCCTGTCGAGCAGCTTCACGCCTCTGGCCGCCTATTCGTTCCTCGTGTTCAACCTGCTCTGCGCGCCGTGCTTCGCCGCCATAGGGGCGATCAAGCGGGAGATGAACAACGCGAAATGGACCCTGTTCGCGGTGGGTTATCAGACGGGCTTCGCCTATCTGGCGTCGCTGTGCGTCTACCAGTTCGGAATGCTGTTCACCGCGGGGGATTTCGGCGCGGGAACGATTGCGGCGCTGCTGGCCGCGGCCCTGTACCTGTACCTGCTGTTTCGGTCGAGCGGCAAGCCCGGAGTCCTGAAACCCCGGCTCAGAGCCGTCGCTTCGAGGTGAGGCGGGATGTCGACATTCATCGTCGGAGCGCTGGTCTTTGGGCTGATCGCGCTGGCCGTCGTGAAAACCGTCAAAAACCACCGATCGGGAGGCTGCGGGTGCGGCTGCGACGGGTGCGGCCAAAGCTGCGGGGAAGACTCGAGACCTGAAGACCCGTTAGCGTGAAGTCATAACGCAGGGGGTTCGGGCAGACGCGCTTGCCGTCAGGACAAAAAGCGGCGTATTTCCAGCCATTTTTCCAGGCGATCCTCGAAGGTCTTCACCGTGCGCCGGGGGACGGGGCTCGACGAGGGAAGGAGGAGGTACGCGAGGGCCGGGGCCCGTTCCGCGGCTTCCCGGTTGTGGGCTTTCCAGTTGTATCTGAAGTACATCGTCCGCGCCGTCTGCCCGTTGAAACACACCGCGCGAATCGTCGGGTTTTCCGCGAGGAGCCCCGCGACATCGTTGGGCTCCTCCTCGCGGATGTTTTTGTCGAGAGACCCCGGCCGGACGCAGGAGCGCGTCACGTCCCACAGCGCGATTTTCCGCCGTTCGAGCATGGCGGTGCGCGCGCCGTAGCTGCCGCCATCCGGTTCCTCGAGCACGGCGTGGATGAGGCGCCAAAAGTGATTGCGCTCGTTGCCGTAGTACATCCGCCTCTCCAGAGACAGCACACTCGGCATGGAGCCCAGAATCAGGACAAGAGGCTCGGCGCCCAGCACAGGAGGAAAGGAGTGAATCCGAAGGGAATGAATTCGGGCGTCCCCGCCCGCAGCGCTCATCCGTGTGCCGCGCGTCCGTGAGGCGTCCGTCACTCGACCGCCAGGACGATCAGGTCGTTCACGTTCGTCCCCGTGGGGCCGGTGATCAACAGATCGCCCGCGGCCTCGAGCGCGTTGTAGGCGTCGTTGTCGCTCAGCATCGCGGCGGGGTCCAAACCCCGCTGCCGTATCCGTTCGGCCGTTTTGCCGTCCACGGCGCCGCCAGCGGCGTCCGTCGGGCCGTCCGTTCCGTCGGAGCCCGCCGCGGCAAAGACGACCCCCTCCAAATTCTGAATTCCGAGAGAAGCGGCCAGAGCCATTTCCTGACACCGCCCGCCTTTCCCCTTTCCCCTGAGCTTCACCACGGTCTCGCCCCCCGCGACGAAGGCAGCGGGCGACTTTCGGCTCTGCCGTGTGCGGACGGCCTCCCGCGCCAGGGAAGCGAAAAACGCGCCGGCCGCGGCGGCCTCGCAGTCCAGCGTCGTGGTCAGCAGCGTGACCGCGCAGCCCTTTTCGGCCAGAAGCCCGCGCGCGGACTCGCAGAGGACGGGAACGCTGCCCGTGATCTGCGTGACGACATTGTCCAGCTTTTTGGGCGTCTCCGCGGAGAGCTTTTCCAGAATGCTTCGAGGAAGGTTCAGGCCGTACTTGCGGACAATGGAGAGGGCGTCGCTCCCGGTGCTGGAGTCCGGGCAGGCCGGCCCGGAGGCGATGCTGTCCAGTCGGTCTCCCAGCACGTCGGACAGGACCACGGCGCGCACCCGCGCCGGCAGGCAGGCTTGGGCGAAGCGCCCGCCCTTGACGGCGGAAACGCGCTTGCGCAGGGTGTTGATCTCGACGATGTCCGCGCCGCAGGCCAGAAGCTGAGAGGTCATTTCCGCGATGTCGCCGAGGGTCACGCCCTCGAGCGGCAGTTCGAAGAGCGCCGACCCCCCGCCCGAGACCAGAAAAAGAACGACGTCGTTTTCGGTCAGGCCCCGGATCATGGAGAGGGCGCGCCCCGTCGCCTCCAGATTGCGCTGTTCCAGAAGGGGATGCGCGGCCTCGAAAATTTCGAGGTTCCCGATCGGCCCCATGGAGTGCCCCTCCTTGGTGATCACGCACCCCCGCGAAACGCGCGGGCCCAGGAGCTCGTGCGCCGCGTTCGCCATGCGCCACGCGGCTTTGCCGACGGCGATCAGGACGACCTCCCCCTTTCCGCCTCCCGCCTCTATCGGGGCGGCGGTCAGAGCCTCCCTGACCGCGCGTTCCGGCAGGACGGACTCTATCGCCTGTTTTACGACCGAAAGCACCGTTTCGCGAATCGACATGGACACCGTCACGTCACTCCTCGTCTTTCAAAATTTTACTCGTGCCTATTTTACTCCCGAGGCGCCGCGGTTGCTCAGCACGATTCGGCCGGATTCCTCGTGGACGCTGAAGGGGGCCTTTTTAAGAGGGCGCAGAATTTCCTGGTTCCGCTCGACGATCATAAATACGCGTTGCGGCCCCCCCCAGATTGCGTCCAGGGCGTCGTCGTCCAGTATTTTCTGGCCGGAGACGCCGGGGGTGGGAGAGGCGCGGACCGGGAGGGACGGCTTCGCCGTGTAAAAAAACAGAGAAGGATGGTTTGCCCCGTACTGCACGATTCTGGCGTCCCGGTTCAATTTCAGCTCTTCCCTCAGATAGAGTCCGGACTCCCGCAGGGACAGGCTGCCGGCCAGCAGGTCGAACACTCCCGCGAGCGGCATGAGAGACAGAAACGCCAGAAAGCTGAGCTGCAGCATCAGCTTGCCGATACGGCCCGTTTTGGCGTGCCGCCGCCACGCGAAAAGGAAAAGGAGAGAGAAAACCATCCAGGGAACGAGAGACATCAGGGTCTTCTGCAACGTGCCCGCGCCGCGGAAATACATCCAGGGCAGGCCGAGAATCAGGCAAACGCCGAAGAAGCGGGTCTCCCAGACGGCAGTCCGCCGCAGGATCTCCGCGCCGCCGTCCCCGGGCGCTTCCGCGAGGCACGAGGCGCACAGCACGGCCAGCGCGGGAAGCGGCGCCGCGAGGAAGAACGCGTCTTTCGAGAGGAGGCCGAAGAGCAGAAACACCGCCGTCCAGACGAGAAGAAGGGTGTTCACCCTCTCGCTGGGCAGGATGAAGAACCAGTCGCCCGGCCTGGCCCGCCTGAACGTTTCGGGAACGAGGCCGGCCCAGGGAAAGAATCCGAACACGAAGAACAGGACCGTCGAGGAAAAAGAACCGAACCCGGCGCCCGCCGGAAGATAACGCATCAACGCCAGAAGCGTCGGGTTTTTATAGCGGAGCAGAAGAAGGTACCCTCCGCCGAGAGCGAGCGTCGTCAAAAGCCCCGGCCAGTAGAAGAAAGCCCTCGCAAAAAAACGCTCCTGCGCGGTCAGGTGCGCGTAGAGCAGAAAACAGAGCCAGGGCAGCAAAAGCCCCGCCGGGCCGCAGACGATCAGCGCCGCGGACGAAGCGCCGTGCAGCAGGAGGAAAAAGCGCCTGTCCCGGAATCCGTAGACGATTCCGGCCAGGGCCCCCGTGACGCAGAAGGCGTAAAGGGTGTAAGGCGCGGCGAGCTGCGACGCGGCATACGTCAGCAGACTCGTCCCCGTCAGGACCGCGGCGTAATTCGCCGTCCTCCCGTCCGCCGTTCTGCGCGCGACGAACCAGCCCGCCGCGGCCATGCCCACGCCCCCCAGAGCGCTCCAGAAGCGCAGGGCCGCCTCGGTCCACCCGAAGAGCAGAAGCGCCGACGCCGAGAGCCACCAAAACCCCATGCTTCTCCCAAGGTAGGGCAGATCTTCCGCCAACGGAGTGAAAAAGTCCCTGCGCCCCGCCATGTTCAGCGCCACGGAGGCGTTGATTCCCTCCACGGGGTCCAGCAGGCCGTGGTCGCCTGTACCGCGGAAGAAAAGGAACAGCAGGACGGCAAAAATTAAAAGAACGGTCTTACGCGCCGGACGCAAGGAGCGTTACCCGCGAGGCGCGGGCGTTTGCTTCAGTACGGTCGAACGGAGCGCCGGCGGCGTCCTCAAAAATTTTTTCAAATTCAAATTCCAAATCCAAATCCCAAATCAAACTCAAAGACCTCCAATAACAATATAACGACATAACGATTTTACATCTGAAATTTCGCAGCCTTCCCGTACAATTATACTAAAGCAAACGTCCATACCGGACAAACGCCGAAAGGCGCGTTCTGAATTCGGCCCGCTTCCCATCCGAATCCGCTTCCTGCCCGGGCCCGAACGTTGACTCCCGCGAAGTTTGAGATAATAATACGATTGCGCCGCTTATCGGCCGGCTTCGATTTTCAGTTTTTTGGCTTTTACAGTGGTTTTCGGGGGGTTCGGGGGGGCCAGTGAGCCCGCTTTTGGGCGAACGAGCTCCGCCCCCCTGAGCTTGAATGTTTACGGTTTGATTTTCGGGCACATTTAATTTCAGGAAAAGAGGTCGGGGTTTTGATCGTATCGCTGGTTCTGGGGTGGGCTTTCATTTACGTGAGCCGCACCTGCCTTTATCCGCTCTTTCCCGTCATCGCGGAGGAGCTGGGCGTCACGTCCGCCCAGGCGGGGCTTTTGTCGAGCGTCTATTTCACCTCTTACACCATCCTCCAGATTCCGGCGGGGCTCCTGATGGATCGGCTGGGAACGAAAAAGTGCCTGGCCTCGGGCTGCGCCGCCTCCGGGATCGCGCTGCTCTGTGCCGGGCTTTGGGGCAGCAGCTACGGAACGCTTCTGTTCTTTCTCGGCGTACAGGGGGCGGGCGACAGTTTCTTCTACACGGCCGCGCAGGCGACGGTCGTGACTCACTCGCCTCCGAAGCGGAAAAACCTTTATTCCGCTCTGCTGGGGATGGGAATGTCGGCAGGTGTCCTGGCCGGGCTGGGACTCAGCCATTCGCTGTACGCGGCGTTCGCGGACTACCGCGCCCCGTTCCTGCTGTCGGCGTTTCCGATGTTCGCGGCGGCCGGGATGACGGTTTTCTTCGTCCCGGACGTGCCCCCGTCCAGGACGGCGCGTGTCCGGGACTACGTTCCCCTGTTCCGCGACGCGGACCTCTGGCGGATCAGCGGGGCGATGTTCTGCCTTCTCTACGGGTTCTGGGCGTGTCTCAACTGGGGGCCGACTTTTTTGCGGGTGGAGCGCGGATTCGTCGCGGAGCAGGCGGGCTTTTACTCCGGGCTGATTGCCCTGGCCTCCATTCCGGGCGGACTTCTGTGGAGCCGCCTCACGGGGCGCCTCGGGCGCAGGGCCGTGCTCATGACGGCCCTGCCGCTTTGCGCGCTCTTCCTCTGCTGCGTCGCGAACGCGAGGTCGTTTCCCGCGATAACGGCCTCGCTTATGGCGTTCGGCTTCTGTTCCAACACGGCCGTGGTGCCGGTGGCGGTCCTCTGGATCAGCCAGATCGCCGGGCCGCGCTACCCCGGCAGGGTCACCGTGGCCATCGCTTTTTTCAACTGCGTGCTGATCGCCTCGGCGGTCGCCGCGCCGGCGCTGTCCGGCCTGATTCGCGACGTTTCGGGCTCCCTCGCCGGGGCTATTTTCCTCGCCGCGGGGGTCGTCCTGTCCGGCCTGCTGTTCCTGTACGGCGCGCGGGAGGCGGCTTGAGCCGCCTTCTAATTTCTAAGGGCCTGAAACGATTCCGGGAAAGACGAAAGGGAAAGGGGAAAACAACAATGACGGAGAAACGGTCGGAAACGCGGGGTAATTTGGGATGGCGAAGGTGATTATCATGCCGGATCCGAACGATCCGGGCTGGAAGGGGTGGCTTTTGCGCTTTGCGGCGAAGCACGTCCTGTGGCTGGCGCTTCTCGCCCTTGCGGTGCTGGCCGCGGCGGCGAACGTCTACACGATTCCGTCGGATTCGAGGGGTATCGTGCTGCGATTCGGCGCGGTGTCGGGCGTCGAGGACCCGGGGCTGCACGTCAAGCTCCCGTTCGCCGACGAGGTCTACGTGATTCCGGCCGAGCGCAAGCAAAGTCTCGAATTCGGCTTCCGCGCCGGCGGGCGCGCCCCGGCGGAGACTCTGTCCGCCGCCGGGCGTTTTCCGGGGGACAGGCCCGTCGCGAGCGAAAAATTGATGCTGACGAAGGACAACAAGCTCATCGAGGTCGAGTGGGTCATGCACTTCCACATCGGCGCGCCGGAGGAGTACGTCTTCAACCTGCCGGGCTCGGGGGCGGAGAAGGAAAAAATCCTGCGCGACCTGTGCATGGCGGCGATGCGGCGGATCTTCGCCGCGGTGCAGTTCGACGAGGGACTCACCAGCGGCAAACAGAAGATACAGGACGAGGCGTTCCTCAGCCTGCAATCGACGTTCGATGAACTGAAAACGGGCATTCGCATCGACGAGGTGCTTTTGCAGGAGACGAACGTCAGCGAGGCGATCAAGGACGAGTACAACAGCGTCACCACGGCCGAGGAGCAGGTCAAAACCATGATCTACCAGGCCGAGGCCCACGCCAACAAAGTCGTTCCCGAGGCGGAGGGGCGGGCGTCGGTTCTGGTCAACGAGGGAGAGGGCTACAAGTTCCAGCGCATCTCCGAGGCTCAGGGCGAGGCCGCCCGGCTGAACCTGCTGCAGGAGGCCTACAAGCTCAACCCGGAGCTGACCCGCCTCAACATGTGGGCCGAGGGCATGACGGAGGTCTGGAAGAAGCTGAACGTCGTGTTCGTCGAGGGGCTGAGCGACGGAGACGCCGGATTGCTCAAGGTTCTGCCCATCCCGCCCGAGGCGATCTACAGGTTCGGCGGCCCGAGGGAGGAAAACTGAAATGAAAAAATATCTTGCGGTTCCGGTCGTTCTGGCCGTTCTGGTCGTTTTCGCCGTGTTTTTCGGGGCGTTCTACATCGTTCCGACCAACGAACACGCCGTGGTGACCCAGTTCGGCAGAATCGTCCGTGTGCACTCGACGCCGGGCGTCCACGCGAAGATTCCCTTTCTGGACGTCGTCTACAGCTATCCCAAGTGGCTGCAGGAGCACGACTCCGCGCCGGTCGAGACGGTGCTGGGCGACAAGCGCAACGTCGTCTTCGACACGTTTGTCATCTACCGGATCAGCGACCCCGGGACGTTCCACACCCGAATCCGCTCGCAGGAAACGCTGGGGCGCCGCATCGACGACGTTATTTTCGGATCTATCCGGGTTGTGGCCGGGCTTTACACCTACGACGACATCCTGAGCGGCAAGCGCGAGGAGATCATCGCCCGGACGACGGAGCGCGTGAAGGCCCAAGCCCTGGACATGGGCGTCGACGTCGTTCTGTCGGCCATTCGGAACTTCACACTGCCGGAGCAGAATCTGCAGGCGATTTACTCGAACATGAAGTCCGAGCGGGTGCGCATCGCCCAGCGCATTCTGTCGGCGGGGACGGCCGAGGCCAACCGTATCAAGGCGGAGGCCGACCGCAAGGCGCAGGAGACCGTCGCGTCGGCGGTTCGGAAGAGTCAGACCCTGCGCGGCGAGGGCGACAAGGAGGCCCAGATCATCATCTCGGAGGCGATGGGCGGCGCCTACACGCTCTACGAGCAGATGAAAGCCGTGGAGTTTTTCCAGAAGGGGTTGAAGGAGGACACCGTTCTCATCGCCGACCCCAGGACGGGGTTCTTCCGTTACCTGAACGAACAGGGCCTGTCCCCGGCGTCCGCCGATAAAAAATAACCGCGGCTTTGCGGAGGGGGAATGGCCCATGACGGCAACGCGCAAAGATGTAACGAGCGCGGATGTAATGCGCGAAGACGCAATGAGCGAAGATATGGAAACCTCAGGCGGAGATTCCGGGAAACAGGAACGCTTCGACTACGATTAGCTCGGAGTGGGTTCTCTTGCATGCGGCATCGCGATCGATTACCGCTATAATAATAGGCTTGTGCTGGCGGATCTGAGCGACGAGGAGCTTCTGTCGAGCGAGAACCCGATAGATCTTGTCTTGTACGCGGCAAAGCAGGCGGTTTTGAACAAGAAAGATTTTCCGAGGTATGGCTACCTGCGGATGATAGCCAGGCTTCTCGCGGAGCGCGGCTGGGACGCGGAAGAGAAGCGCGGACTGCTGCTCTTTATCGAACGGATTCTTTACCTGAAGGATGAAAACTTATCGATGCAGTACCGGGAATACATTCAGCAGCTGAGCAAGGAGGGCAAGATGGTGTACATCCCATTCTACGAACGAAACGACGCGGAAAAGGTCAGGCAGGAAGGCAAAACAGGAAGGCAAGGAAGAGATGGCTAAAAACCTTCTGAGGCGCGGAATAGCGCCGGACATTATAGCGGAAAGTGCCGGTCTGCCTTTGGACAGAATACAGACACTGATGAACTGACGGCACTTCCGTGCGGCTGTATTTGTAAACCGCCGTGTTCCGCATTATGCGCGGACAATACGCATAAAAGTGAAGCAGGTTGCAGCGGCGCTGTAAAATGCGCGTCCGGGGAGGTATCGGATAATGAAATATGACAAACTGAAAAAAGAACGAGAGTCGTCACGGCGTAAATGAATTTTCTGCTGCTCACCACAGGGGGGACGATAGCCTCCGTGCCTTCCGGGAACGGGCTCGCCCCGGCCCTTCCGGGAGAAAAACTGATCGAGGCATGCCCGCTTCTGGCGGACTTCGAGCACGGCTTGGTGATCGTGGATCTCTTTTCCAAGGACAGTTCCAACATGAACCCGCTCGACTGGCTGGAGATGGCGAAAACCGTGCGGCGGTGCGCCCGCGGCTGCCATGCCGCCGTCCTGCTGCACGGGACGGACACTTTGGCCTGGACCGCCTCGGCGCTTTCCTTCCTCCTGCACGACGTGTCCGTTCCCGTCGTGATCACGGGCTCCATGCTGCCTCCGGGAGAGTTCGGCAGCGACTCCGCCGACAACATTTACGCCGCGTTCCAGTTCGCACTGCAGCTCGCCATGTACAAGCGCAGGGGCGTGAGCGTCGCGTTTGCCGACGCGCTGATCCATGGGCCGAGAGCCACGAAGATCGACAGCTGCCGGAAAAAGGCGTTTGTCAGCGTGGACTACCCGCTTCTGGGCGAAATGAAGGACAAGGGCAGCCATAAGATCGCCTGGCTGACGCCTCACGCTCCGAAATTTTCCGAGCGGTGCCCTTGGGGCGCTTCGCCTGTTTTTGAGACGAACATCGCGCTGACGCCGATTTTCCCGGGAATGAAGGCGGCCGCCCTCGACGCCGTCGCGGCGGCCGCGCCCAGGGCCGTCGTTTTGGAGGGCTACGGGCTGGGGGGAGTCCCCTTCATGGGAGAGAGCCTTCTGGAGCCGATCGAAAGGGGCATCGAGGCGGGTATACCCTTCGTTCTGCGTACCCAGTCCCCTTTCGGAGGAACTGATCCCTCGGTCTACGAGGTCGGGCGGAGAGCGCTGGACTTGGGCGTGATCTCGGCGCGGGACATGACGCGGGAATCGCTGGTGACCAAGCTGATGCTCCTTCTTCCCCTCTGCGGCAGGGAAGAACTGGCGGAGCGTCTGGGAACCGCCCTTTGCGGCGAGGCCGCGTTAGACTGCTGAAAAGAAGGAGGTGTGAAAGATGGACTGCAAAATGGACTGCGAGTGCGCGAACCCCGACGGACAGCGGCGCAGGAGACTGACCGAAATGTCGAAGACCAGCGGGTGAGCGGCCAAGATAGGTCCGGCGGACTTGGCTCAGGTATTGGCGGATATTCCGCCTGTCGATGACGAAAGAATTCTGGCGGCTTGGGGCGGCGGGGAGGATGCGGCGCTGTGGAAGATCGACGGCCGGCGCCTCGGGGTCCTGACCGTCGATTTCATTACGCCTGTCGTCGACGATCCCTACGTCTGGGGGCAGGCGGCCGCGGCGAACTCCATCAGCGACGTGTTCGCGATGGGGGGGCGCCCGATCGTCGCGCTCAATATCGTGGGGTTTCCCACGAAGCAATTGGAACTGGACGTTCTGAAGAAAATTCTGGCCGGCGGGCTCTCGAAGACGCGGGAGTCCGGCGCTTTTCTGGTCGGCGGCCACAGCGTGCAGGACGACGAGCCCAAGTACGGGCTGGCCGTCTACGGCGAGGTGGATGCGGACAAAATATGGCGCACCGCCGGGGCCCGGGAGGGGGACGTTCTGATTCTCACCAAGCCTCTGGGCACGGGTATCGCGGTGACGGGCATTAAAGCGGACATGGCCGACCCCCGAACCGCCGCGGAGGCGGAACGCTGGATGACGGCGCTCAACGATCTTCCGCCGAGGCTCTCCGACGCCGACGGACTCCACCGGGCGGTGCACGCGGCCACCGACGTGACGGGGTTCGGCCTGACAGGGCACGTTCTGGACATGCTCGGGCGGGACGAAAAAAGGCTCGGCCTCCGGCTGTCTCTGAGGGACGTTCCTCTGATAGAAGGCGTCCTCGGTCTGGCGAACATGGGACTGATCCCCGAGGGAGCCTACAGGAACCGCGCCGCCTATGAAGACAGGGTGGAGTATGAAGCATCCCCGGGCAGGGCTGAAATCGACGTTCTTTTCGACCCTCAGACGTCCGGCGGGCTTCTCCTGGCCGTGTCCGCCGAAAGCGCGGAGGCGATGCTGCAAGCCTGCCGCAAGGCGGGTTTCGACCGCGCCGCGCAAATCGGCGTGTTCGTCCCGAACGGCGGGAAGATTATAATAGGATAAGAAGATTATGCTGGGATAAAAAGAACTTTGGGGATCTGAACACAGGAGGCTCCCCCTTTCGGGGGAGCCTCCTTTCTCATGGTTGTGCGCCCGGCATGGGCGCTAGCTCTAGGGTGAAAGTCCCGAACATGCCCGACAGGCTCATGAATTTCGCAGACTGGGGAAAAGATGCAGAATGGCGATGCAGGTGTTCAACACGAGCGCCCCAAGGTGTTCAACTGTAGCGACATATTCACAAGCAAAATCACAAGCGGCAAAATTTAAGTATGGCCGTGCCAGAAACGTGCCCCGCAGTACAGTAAAACGCTGTATAAGAGTTTCGAAATCGGAAGAAAGAGATAATGACGGTGACGCAGTGGAATATATCAAACCTCCTAAAACCAAACGCGGAGAGGAAACGCTCCGCCGAATATGCGAAGCGGCCGAGCGATTGTTTGCCGAAAAGGGATATTATGCTACGGAAGTGAACGACATTACGCGAAGCGCAGGGATATCGTCGGGAACTTTTTATATTTATTTTTCGGACAAAATAAGCATCTTTCGCTATTTGATGGAAGAACTCAGCCGTGAGCTGCGCAAAGAGCTTCGCGAAGCCAAAGAAGAGCATTCCTCCAATTCGTTGCTCGAATCGGAAGGGGTCAGTATCCGCACTTTTTTTCAATTTGTCTCCAAACATATAGGCCTTTTCGCCATCGTCTGGCAGTCGCAGTTTGTAGACCCCAAAAGTTTCAAAAAATACTACGAGCGATTCTCCGTCGGCTATATAACCGAGATCCGAAACGCGCAAGAAGAGGGCGAAATACGGCTTTTCGATCCCGCCTGTATTTCTTATTGCCTGATGGGAATTTATAACTTCACCGCACTGAAAAGCTTCATATTCGACGGCAAAGAACCCGATGAAGAAATGATAGAACAGCTGTTGAATTTTATTCGGAACGGGCTTCAAAAATAGCCGCCTGTCCAAACTGTAGCGACATATTCAACTGCGCCGCTTTTGAAGCGACCAAACATGTTTCAAGCAGAAAAAATACCAGTAGAGATAACGCGGTATCCAACTCCACATCTTAAAATTTGATGTTCCCTCCGCGCGATCGCGCCATGTTGCCGGAATTTCGCCTACTTTATAGCCATCGATGAAGGCTTTTATCGTCAGCTCCATGCCAAGTTCGAAGCCTCCGTTACTCTCGATTTTGAAATTGTCGATCACTCTCCGCGCGTACATTTTGAAACTATTGGTCACATCATGTGTGGGTATACCGCTCAGACAGTGCAGGGATATTCCCGCAATTCTCGAAAGCGTTTTTTTCAATAACGGGCCGCCTATCTGACGTCCTCCCCGCATATAGCGAGAAGCACAGACAAGATCATATCCACTCTCGACCATCGCGTACATTTCATCCACGCACGAAAGGTCATCGGACAGATCTGCCATTGTTACAAGTACAGCGCCAGTCGAGCTCCTTGCGATACCGGTCTTTATCGCGTTCAGAGCTCCTCTGCCATAATCATTTTTCACAAGCTCAATAGGAAAACGATATTTCCCGGAGATCCTTCTGACAACGTCTACAGTCGAATCGCCCTCAAAATCATAGACAACCAGAATACGCAATTTAACTTTTACCTTTTCGTGAACCTCGTCGAACAATTTTTTTATCGCTTCTCCTTCGTTATAGACTGGCACAACCATATCCAGCACCTTTCACACAACCTTTCCGAGA
>JAISMH010000014.1 GCA_031276855.1 Synergistaceae bacterium | reverse complement strand
TCTCTGAGAGAAACCCGCGAATCGCCGCTCAATTCTACTGTGTAATCCCCCGACGGTATATTTGCCGTCTCTGCTTTAATATCTACGCTCCTTACGCCGTATCCGACAACGCTTAGAGACTCCTTGACGTACCAGGCGCTTGTGAGATCCTCCTTCTTTCCCGTCACGTCAAGACTGACCAAATAGAAAGAACCCTCACGGTCATCCTCCGAAGTCACATCAAACGACATCTTATCAAAGGAACTGCCGACAGCCGTCTTGACTGTGAAGTTCTTATGATCAAAAGAAATTCCTTCGTCGTTTGTAAACCAGCCCTTTCCCCAACCGGTCAGCTCTGTCGCTACACAATAATCGCCTTGGCCGCTGTCGGCACTCAAAAGATAGACACCGGGCGGTTGGATTTTTATTCTTTTGACCTGCTTCGAGGCAGACTTCTCCTGCACTTTGGTACCCTCAGCGATGGAAGCGAACCCCATAACGTTAACACTGCCACTCTCAGCGCAAATGCCGCTGTCGTTGATGACTTTCGCGTTTTCGAACAAAGTGAAGGAACCAGACGCGAAAAGGGTCAGCCGATCGGCGCCCCCCGGGGTCCCTGTGGCCGACAGTGTCACGCTGCCTCCCACATATATATCCCCATAGCAGCAAAGGCCGCTGTTGTTGTTAGCCCCGGATGCACAGTAGAATTCCCCATCGCCCTGGAGCAGAAGAGTATCCTTCTTATGATTAATATGACCGAGGAGCAACCCGTGAACACCATTGCCGATTGCCTGGAGTATAGAATCCTCCGAAACTGCGTCCAGAACAACAAAACCGTTGTCCGCGGAAATCAAAAATCCAAAGCGGTCGCTGCCTGCGCCGCCGCTGAGCGTCACGGTGCCGTCGATCTTGACGTTCGCCTTGCCGCTGTCGGCGACATTCAGCTTGAACGCGGGGCCGCTGTCCGCGGTCACCGTCAAATCTTTCAGCGTCAAATTCACGTCGCTGCCGTTTACCACAATGTTTTTTCCGTCGCCGCTTATGACCGCGTTCTGGAGCTTGTCCGCGTCGGTTATGTTCAGCACATCATTATCGCCGGTCATAGTGTAATTTCCACTCTCTGGCTCAATCGGCTGGCCCTTGCTGTCCGTAATCTCGAAACCGCCCCAGGCCCGCGGCGCCGCGGCCATCAGCAGCGCCACCGCCAGCAGCCCCATCTTCCGAGCACTCTTCCTTGAAAACAGCCCAAATTTCAGCATCGTCTGCCTCCTTTCGTGTCCACGAAAAACACCCCCTGCGCAATAGGGTATACCCACTTGCACAGCGTCGGACGTTCGAAAGGAGCCTTGCAATGACTGGATTCTGCGAAAGGGTGATGCGTAAAAAAAGGATATGCAGGAGGGTATACCCTCCTGCACACCCCCCCTGTAAAATCTTTTTCTAATTTGAATTGTACATCATGCAAGCGGATTTGCGCAACCCTTCGGGGAGGAATCGGCCGCCGGTGACACCATCTGCTGCTTGACAATATCGCTTTTCGGCACTACACTCTTTTCACAATTTGGATATTGTCGACAGAGTACAAATTGCAAATTCAAACGTATGACGAGGCCGGAGATGATTATTCGTGTAAACCACGAAGACGTGCTGAACCACAAAACTCTGACCGAAGAGGTTTCCGATTATCTGAGGCGCGAGTTGCTGCTGGCCGACAGGTGGGAGCAGGGATCGTTTCTGCGGGAAGAAGACGTGGCGGACACGCTAAAAGTGAGCCGGGCTCCCGTTCGCGAGGCTATAAAAACTCTGGTCGGCTTGGGGATTCTGCGGCTCACTCCGCGGAGAGGCGCGATGATTGCCAAATTTACGCCTCAGGAAATCGAGGAACTTTACGACGTGCGTTTTGCCCTGGAAAGCATCGTTTTCGACGCTCTGATTCGGGAAGACGCTCTGAACTCCTCGGATTACGACCATCTGGAAAACATCCTGAGCGATATTCTGAAGCTGGCCAGGAGCGGCGTCGCCCGCAAAGAAGTTTACTGGAGCTTCAGCAACATGGACTTGGATTTTCACCTTTATTTCGTAAAAAAAGCCGATCGGAAAGTGATCCTCCAAATCCTTCGGGGCGTCTACGCGCAGCTTCAGCACGCCATTCTGAGGGACTGGACCGATTCAAAAAAAAACCTCGTCTACCTGGTCGCGCAGCATCAAAAAATGCTCGACATGCTGAAAGAGGGCAATCTGGAAGAATTGAAAAAAAACCGTTTTTACAGCTATTTCATACGTCGAGCTAAAACCGCTGAAACATCGACGTGAGGAGGCAGTGTGTATGTCTGAGGACAAAGGAGAACTCGGGGCCCTTCAGGGGCTCACCGTGCTCGATCTGACGCGTGTACTCGCCGGTCCCTTCTGTTCCATGATGCTCGCCGACATGGGCGCCGACGTCATCAAGATCGAAGAGCCGGCGAAGGGGGACGATACGCGGGGCATGGGCCCCTTCAAAAACGGGGAGAGCGCCTATTACATGAACCTCAACCGCAACAAAAAAGGTGTCACCCTGAATCTGAAAAACCCCAAGGGGAAGAAGATTTTTTTGGACCTTGTCAAAAAGGCCGACGTGGTGCTGGAAAACTACCGCCCGGGGGTCATGGAAAAGCTGGGACTGGGTTACGAATCGCTGAAAGAGGTCAATCCCCGCGTCATCTACGGCGCGGTCTCCGGATTCGGGCACACGGGACCCTACACGCAAAAGCCCGGCTACGACATCATCGCGCAGGCCATGAGCGGCCTCATGAGCACCACGGGCTGGCCCGGCGGCTCGCCGACACGCACGGGGACGGCCATCGGCGACATCTTGGGCGGACTTTCCCTGGCCGTCGGAATCCTCTCCGCGATCTACCGCCAGAACCGCACGGGACAAGGGCAAAAGGTGGACATTGCCCTTGTGGACTCCGCCGTGGCGAGCCTGGAAATCATCAACATGATTTATACCGTGGAAGGACGGCTTCCGGGGCGCATCGGCAACCGCTACGAGTCCACGTATCCCTACGACTCCTTCAGGGCCGCCGACGGCGAGCTGGTCATCGGGGCCGGAAACAACAAGCTGTGGCGTTCTCTCTGCGACGTCATGGAGATGCCCCGTCTGAAGGAAGACTCCCGTTATCTCAACGTGAGCGACCGCGTCGAACGCCATGCGGAGATCAAAACCGTCATCGACGAGTGGATTGCGTCGAAAAAAACAGGCGATGTGCTGAAAACTTTGTCCGACGCCGGGATTCCCTGCGCCCCCATCTACGACATCAGACAGGTCGTGGAGGATCCCCACATCGCCGGAGCCCGCGAGATGTTCGTGGAGATGGAGCACCCCGTGGCCGGCCCTGTCAAGCTCACCGGAAGCCACATCAAGCTGTCGGCGACGCCCCCGTCCCTCCGCGCGCCGTCTCCGTCACTGGGGCAGCACAACGAGGACGTGTACGGCGAGTACCTGGGGCTTTCCCCTCAGGACGTCGCCGCTCTGAAACAGGAAGGGATCGTGTGAGCGAAGATGAGCCCCTCGGATTTCGATTTTTCGTCTTTGCCCAGGCGGGCGGAGGTGATCGAGGTTTGTCCCCGGGACGGATTCCAGAACGTTCGGGTTCCCATTCCCACCTCCGAAAAGATCGCCATGTTGGATGCCCTGGCCGAAGCGGGTTTCAGAACCATCGAGGTGACGTCCTTCGTGAGCCCCGGGGCGGTTCCTCAGATGGCGGACGCCGCGGAGGTCATGGCGGATTTCAAGCGCAAGCACGGCGCCATCGAAGCCGTGGCCCTCGTTCCCAACGCGAAGGGGGCGGAGAGGGCCCTGAGCGCCGGCGCGGACACTTTGAACTTCGTCCTGTCGGCCAGCGAATCCCACAACCGGGAGAACACGAGGCGGACGGTGGAGGAGTCGCTTTCGGAGCTGGCGGAGGTTTGCCGGCTCCGAGGGAACAAAAAAGTACACGTGAGCGTGGCCACGGCTTTTTACTGCCCTTTCGAGGGAGAGATCGCCAAAGAATCGGTGCTGAAAATCATCGGGCGGGCGCTGTCTCTGGGCTGCGGAGGCGTCTCTGTCGCGGACACCATCGGGACGGCGCACCCCGTCAAGGTTCACGACACTCTGAGCGCGGTGCGCAAGGAGTACCCGAGGGAAAGAATCGTCCTGCACCTGCACGATACGCAAGGGATGGCCCTGGCCAACACCTTGACGGCGCTGTTCCTGGGATACGACGCCTTCGACGGGGCCGTGGGCGGACTCGGAGGGTGTCCTTTCGCGCCGGGAGCCGCCGGGAACGTCTCCACCGAAGACCTGGTGAATTTTTTGGAGCGGCTGGGGGTGAAGACGGGGGTGGATCTCGCGAAAGTCCTAGCCGTCGCCCGCGGCATTCCCGGCCGGTTGGGCGTTCCCTTATGCAGCCACCTGCCGGGAGCAAAGTCTTCGGCTTCCGCCGGCTGCGGCTCGAGTGCGTGATGTAACGAAGTGTGTCATGTAACGATATGAAAACAATATCAATCGAGGAGGTATGTATGATGAAGGTGTGTATGATGAGAAAATGTTTATGTTTCGTGTTCTGCTGCGCCGTGCTGCTGTCGGCTGCGATTTTTACGCCGCCGGGGGCTGCGGAGGCCAGGACGGAGTTCAGGCTGTCGAACCAGTTCCCCGCGTCCCACCACATTTCCAAAGGGCTCGTTCTTTTCGCGGACAAAGTCAGGGAGTACTCCAAGGGCGAGATGGAGTGCAAGATTTTCGACTCCGCCCAGCTCTACAAGGACACGGAGATCGTGGAGGCGCTCCAGGACGCTCTGGTGGACACGGGACTGGTGGCGACCAACAAATGGTCGGGGATGATTCCGGCCATCGATATCTTCGAGATGCCTTTCGTGTTCAAGGATCTGGGTTCCATCAAAAAATTCCTGGACGCCGGCGCGAGCGATCTGTTGGATAAAGAATTCGAGAGCAAGGGCGTCAAAAACCTCTTTTGGGTGGACTACGGCTACATTCAGTTCTTCAACAACAGACGCCCCCTGAAGAAGCCGGCCGACATGAAAGGCTTGACCATGCGCTCCTTCAGCGGTTCCGACGCCGAGACGCTGCAGACTTTGGGAGGGGCTCCCACCGTCATGAGTTCGTCCGAGATGTACATGGCGCTGCAGCGCGGGACGGTAGACGGCGCCACGACGGGAATGCCCGCCGCGGTCTCTCGCAAGATCCACGAGGTTCAAAAGTACATGACCCTCGCCAACTACACCACGGCCCAGTTTGCCGTCCAGGCAAATTTGGAGTGGTGGAACGGTCTCTCCGCCGAGGAAAAAGAAGTCGTCCTGAAAGCGGGACGGGACGCCGAGGCCTGGGTCCGGGGAGCCATCGCCGACTCGGAAAACGAGGCGCAGAAAGTCATCGGGGACTCCGGCGTCGAAATATACATCCTCAGCGATGCCGAGCGCAAAGAGTTCCAGGACGCAACCCTCGCCGTCCGGGACGCCTTCGTTCAAAAGACGGGAGCCCTCGGTAAGCGGCTGCTTGAAATGGCCAAGAACGCGGACTGAGATTCGAGACGACAATTCATGAAAACGCTGCGTTCGTACGTGGAAAAATTCAACCTGGCGACAGGGTATCTGTGCGGGCTGGGGATTTTGGCGATGGGGCTCGTTTTGTTCTACGAAGTCGCCTGCCGTTATTTCTTCGACTCCCCTACGATCTGGGCTCAGGAAACGTCGGTCTATCTTTTCATGTGGACGATGCTGGCGGGCAGCGCCTACACGTTGATGCGGGGAAAGCACGTCCGCATCGACCTGATTATCGAGCGGCTTCCCCGCAAAGCGCAATGCGGATTGGACATTCTGACGAGCCTTGTCGGTATCGCTTTCAGCGCCGTGGTCAGTTGGCAGGCGTGGGAGATGATGCTGGCCTCTTTCAAGTACGGAAAGCTCTCGGCCACGCTGCTGAGGATACCGGTGTGGATACCGCAATGTTCGCTTCTTCTGGGATTCGTGCTTCTGACCTTTCAGTTCGCCTTCATCGTCACGGATCGCTTTCAATTTTTGATGTCCGGAGGTGACGAAAAATGAGCGCCTTCGTGCTGATCACCCTGCTGCTGCTTTTCGTCCTGCTTCTGGGGCTGCCCGTGGCCTTTTCGCTGGGAGCGACGTCGATGCTGCTCATTCTGCAGTTCGGGCTTCCGATAAAACTCGTCGCCAACACGATATTTACCTCTATGGACAGTTTCGTCCTGATCGCCATTCCTCTCTACATCCTGATGAGTCAGATCTTGCTGGACGGGCACATCGGCGACGACCTGTTCGAGGTCATGAACGCCTGGGTACGTCACCTCCCCGGAGGACTCGCCATCGCGACGATTTTGGCCTGCGCTTTCTTCGCGGCGATCACCGGGTCGGGAGCCGCCACCGCCGCCACCATCGGTATGGTGGCCTTTCCCGCCATGACGGAACGGGGTTACGACAAACGCTTCACTCTGGGTCTTCTGGCGGCCGGGGGAACCCTGGGAATCTTGATTCCCCCCAGCATTCCCTTGATTCTTTACGGGTCCATCACCGAGGAGTCGGTGGGTAAACTCTTCATCGCCGGCATCGTTCCGGGGCTTGTGCTCGCGGGCGTGTTCATCGTGTACGCCGTCTGGCAAAGCAAGCGGGGAAGCTTCACTTCGATGCCGAGGACATCATGGAAAGAACGGCTCGACATCACCCGCAAGAATTTTTGGGGGATTCTCCTGCCGTTTCTGATCGTCGGGGGAATCTACTCCGGAGCTTTCACTCCGACGGAGGCCGCCGCCGTGGGGCTCGTCTACAGCCTCGTCGTCACGTTGTTCATTTATCGCACGATTCGCTTCAGGGATATTCCGGACATCTGTCTGAAGTCGGTGGGCACGAGCTGCATGATCGCGATGGTGGTGGCCGGGGCCGTGCTGTTCGGGCGCGTCATGACCATGCTGCAAATCCCGCAGAAGCTGACGGAGCTGATCATCGCCTCCAACCTCTCCCCCCTCATGTTCATCGTCGCCATGAACGCGCTGATGATCGTTTTGGGGTGCATTTTGGAAACGGTGTCTATCGTCCTTCTGACTATGCCGCTGGTCACGCCGCTCCTGGCGGTTTTGGGCATCGACCCCATATGGTACGCCATCATTCTGACGGTAAACATGACGATGGCCCTGATCACGCCGCCCGTGGGGATGAACCTTTACGTCATCAACGGCCTCCGGGACGACATCACCATGAAAGACGTCATCTCGGGAGTTCTTCCCTTCGTTTTTCTGATTTTCCTGTTCTTGATCCTGACCGTCGCGTTTCCGGCAATGAGTACCTGGCTGCCGTCGGTCATGTGAGACCGTTTCGACGGCCGAGCCTCCTCGCGGTCCTGTCCCGAGGAGGCTTTTCATTCGTTATACACAGCCGTTATACACAGCCGTCATACAGTCACGCCGTCCCTGAATATCGCGATTCCGCTCGAATGTCTCCGCTCGTGCGCGGCGCGCCGGCCTCCCGCAACGCTCAGGACGAAGCGGGTCAGCCGCTCCGTTTCCGCCTCCCAAGTTGTCTGTCCGTCCAAAAGCGTCCCCGCGTCGAAGTCGATCCAATCGGGATGCCTCGCGGCCAGCTCGCTGTTGGTCGATATCTTGACGCAGGGGACGACGGTCCCGAAGGGCGTTCCCCGTCCCGTCGTGAAAAGGATGATCTGCGCGCCGCTCGCGGCCAATGACGTGCAGGAAACGAGGTCGTTGCCCGGCGCGAAGGCGATCTGCACCCCGCCGCCCGGCAGTACGGGCTGACCGTACTTCAGGACATAGGTCACGGGGGCGCTTCCCGACTTCTCCACCGCGCCCAGAGACTTTTCCTCCAGCGTCGTGATGCCGCCCTCCCGATTGCCCGGCGCGGGGTTCTCGTATATGGGCTGGCCGTGACGGACGAAGTAATCCCGAAACCAGCGGATCAGAGCAATGAACTTCTCGTGTTCGCCCTTGTCCGCGATACGGGCGGCGACCTCCTCCTCGGCCCCGAACATCTCCGGGATCTCCGTCGCGAGCACCGTTCCCCCCGACGCGGCCAGCCGGTCGGAAAACCGCCCCGTCAGGGGGTTCGCGGTCAGGCCGCTGTAGCCGTCGCTGCCCCCGCACTTGACGCCCACGCACAGCTCCGATATCGGGAAGGGCTCCCTTTCGCGCGGGGCGGCGCCGGCCAGCTCATCCAAGAGGGGCTTCACTCTCTCTCCCCCGTCGGTCTGCAGCGTCAGGGAGCGGACGCGGGGAAGGCCGTCCAGCCGCTCGAGCAGCATCGGAAGCCGCAGGTTTTCGCAGCCGAGCCCCGCCAGCAGTACGCCCGCCGCGTTGGGGTTCCGGGCCAGTCCCGCCAGCAGATCCGCCGTCATCTCCAGGTCCCCCCCGAGCTGGGAACAGCCGAACGGATGTTCCAAAACCTTCACGCCGTCGATCCAATCGGGTTTCCGCCACTCCCGAACCAGCGCCTGAAGCTCCCCGTTGATACACCCCACCACAGGGATCACCCACAGGTCGTTGCGCACCCCCGCCCGGCCGCCCTCTCTGCGGTAGCCGGGGAACGTCCCGGCGATCGGCTCCGCGTTTTCCGCGCGCGGGCGGGGCGTCCATACGCGGGGCGTCCATACGGGGAGCGGCGCGGCGGGGTCGAGGCGCGTGACGGCGTTGTGTTCGTGAACGTGCTCTCCCGGCGCGATGTCCCTCGCCGCGGCGGCGATGGGGCGTCCGTACTTGACGACGGCCCCGCCTTTCGGAACGGCGGAAAGCGCGGCCTTGTGCCCTCCCGGAACGTCCTCCGAAAGGACGACCGTCCGCCCTCCGGAGTCCGCCGTTTCCCCCTTCTTTCCTCCCCGGACGAGCACCAGAACGTTGTCCGCTTCGTTCAATTGAATGGCGTGAATGGCGCGAACGGCGTGAGCGGCGTTCATTTGCTCCGCGTTTGTTCGGGACGCGCCCGAGGCGTCAGGAAAGCTCACGCAGCAGCGCCTCCTTCAGCGCGGCGGAGAGATCGGGGAAAAAACTTTCGAGCCGGTCGGCGAGCGACGGGCCTTTGATCCGGTCGAAGTCCGTCAGCTCCAGCGGCCCGCCGGGCAGTTCCGCGATCTTCCCCTTTCCGTACAGACTGCACAGCTTGCCTGCCGCCTCGGTCATGCGCGGCGGCGTTTTCCCTTCTTTTCTGAAATAGTCCTCCAGCGTCGGGCGCATACGCGTGTTCGCCTTGGCGACGGAGTTCAGCGCGATGGAGCGGAATTTGTGCCCCAGAGCCGGATTCCTGAAGCGGGCCAGAACGTCGTCGGCGTAGGCGTGGGTTTCCGCCGAGTTATTCATTGAATCTTGCATTGAATTTTGCCCTGAATCTTGTCTTGAATCTTGTCTTGAATCTTCCATCGCGCGGCAGATTTCCTCGTGCATCAGCCCGGCGAGCCAGGCCGAATACTCCGGGTGCGACGCGAAGGCGTCCACGCTCTCGATGCCGTTCAGGAGCGCGACCGGAACGGAGGCCGTGTGGGCGCCGTTCAAAATTCGGACCTTCCTGTCGTGGTAAAAGTCCAGTTTGTCGTCCGTCACGATGACGTTGAGCCCGGCTTTATGGAACGGAATCTCGTCCAGTATCTTTTTGTTTCCCTCGATGACGAACAGGTGGAAGAGCTCCCCGCTCGTGAGCCATTTGTCCTCGCGGCCGATTTTCGCGAAAACGCTTCCGGCGGCGTCGGCGGGGTACCCCGGGACGATGCGGTCCACAAGGGTGTTGTAGAACGAACAGCTTTCGACGTAGTTGGAAAACTCCATTCCGTAGGCGAAGGCGTTCCCGTACTGGAGGAGGGTCTTTTTAAGGAGGTCGCCGCTGCGGTCGTTCAGCTCCATCGCCATGATCATGACGGGGGGAAGGCGCCTGTGGGCGCGGTGTTCCAGCAGCATCGCCAGCCTCGAAGGGTAGTTGTGCGGGGACTCGGCCTTCGGGTCGAAGAAAATTCCCGCCTCCGTGCTGTTCGAGACTATCAGGGCAAGGTCCTCGCAGCCGGCCTCGATAAACTCGGCGGGATTCTCCGACGGATTCACCGCGTTTCGGATCACCCGGACGGCCTCCAGGGTCTCGACGTACTCTCCGCCTTCATACCCCCGCAGGAGCACGTGGTACTCCCCCGCCGCGGCGATGTCGAACACGGGCTCGCCGGGGGTGAGCTGCGCCAAAGTCACCTCGTACTCGATGCCGGCCGCGTCGGACACGCGCTGGAGCATCCAGTCGAAGAAGCAGCGGAGGAAATTGCCTCCGCCGAACTGAAGGATTTTAACCGGTTTCATCGTTTCAGCCTCACTCTTCATTCTTTGCTCTTCATTTTTTACTCTTTACTCTATCATTATGAGAAAATGTTCTCTCTCGAGGTCAAACACCCGACGTACATTTCCCCGCGCGCCGGGCGCCGAGTCTCAGCATTCCGCCGCGAACGTTACGGTCTTGTCGTAGCCGTCGGGAAGATAATCGTAAATCAGGATATAAGCGGCGCCGCTGAGACGGTTCAGCACCTTGACGATGTCCGGGCGCCCGGAAAGCGTTTCCCTTTCGATAGGGAGCGTTTCTTCTTCGATGAACGCCGCTTCTTCGAACGCCCGGCAGGCGCAAAGCTCCGCCTCCCGGATCTGCGTTCTCAGGGTGTTGAGCGCAGCGGCGGCGATGCCCATCGTGTGGTGGGGCAGGATATGGCCGATGCCGAAGTATTTTTTCGGATAGTGCGACCGCTCCCGTATTTCGTCGGAGCCGAGCCCCCAAAGGGAGAGGTCTTCGCAGGGTCTGCCCGTCACTTCGCAGGAAAGGATGTCGCGGACCTTCAGCCGAATCTCCTCCAGTTTCTCGGCCAAAGCCGGAACGCCCTCTCGTTTCGCCAGAATCTGAATGCTCACGACGAACGCGTCCAGACTGTCCAAGCGGCCTCTGAATTCGATGCGCGGATTCGACTTTTTCACGATGGTCTTTCCCGACAAAGATGTCATGTGTTCCTGGTTTTCTATAGCGCCCGCCCCCATTTCCAAAAATTACGTGAAAACATTATAGCCCCAACTCGCGCATTCGCCAAACGCCGCCTTGACCTTCATTTCAGTCTAAGTATAATGCTGATTGAGATTTGACTGAATGCATGAGAGCATGAGGGGGGGGCGCAGAAGGATGGAGGCAAACATGCCGGCTTTGCCGTTCCCGCATTTTTTATTTGCCCCGAAAAAATAACGAAGGGTCTCGAGGGGCATGCTCCGCCCTCCTGAGCTTGAACGTTTACGAATCGACCTGGGGAGAGAATTCATGCGTATCAACCATAATATTCCGGCTCTTGTTTCCCGGACCGCGCGCGCCGCGAACGACGCGGGGCTGCAGAAGACCATCCGGCGGCTCTCGGCGGGCCTTCGGATCAACGCGGCGGCGGCCGACGCGGCGGGGCTCGCCATCTCCGAAAAAATGCGCGCGCAGATTCGCGGAACGGATCAGGCCGTTCGCAACTCGCAGGACGGCGTTTCGATGCTCCAGACCGCCGAGGGCGCTCTGACCGAAATCCACTCCATGCTCCACCGGATGCGGGAACTGGCCGTTCAGGCGGCGAACGACACGCTCACATCGCAGGACCGCGCCTTCGTCCAGCTCGAAATCGACAAGCTCCGGGAGGCGGTCGGCCGGGTGGCGGGGACGACGCGGTTCAACCGGAAGAGGCTTCTGGACGGCAGTTCGTCCGTCCTGTGGGCCAGCGACAGACTCGCCACGGAGGTGCTTGCCCGCGGCGTCCTTTCGGCCCAGGACCGGTTCGGCCGGACGGCGACGGCGGAGGGCAACTACCGGATCGAGCTCACCGCGACGCCCGGCGCCGGGCAGGTGCGGAAGAGCAGCATTCTGCGCGTGGCCGCGGACGAGATTTACGAACCGAAACCTGTCGGAAACGCCGTACCTCCGACGCCGGACTATATCATCAACATCGATTCCGGTACGGATGCCAGCGGCGCGACATCGGGTGCGGGCTGGAAGTTTGATGGCACGACCGGCACGCTGACCATTACCGGAAGCGGGACGTTCAAGATCACAGGCTCTACAAAGACAAACCACATCACGGTGGCCCCCGGGGTTGCGGCGAACGTGAT
>JAISMH010000177.1 GCA_031276855.1 Synergistaceae bacterium | reverse complement strand
GGACGCTTGCACCTGATTCGCAAGTCGGGTTTTCGGCCCGACTTCTACGTGGTCTCCAACGCCCTGGATTTTCAAAAAGAATGGCTCGACCTGCTCGGTATTCGGGAGCAGCAGATTATCCCCGCCGGTGCCGGCGTGAGTATTCAAGCGGACGAACTGATCGTGCCGAGCTTTATCAACAACTGGGAAATGATTGAATTCAGAGAAGGCTATCCCAACTACCAGAAACAATGGCTGCCCCGCTGGATCGGCGATCTGTACAGCGAATTCAGAGTCGAGAGCGGGAAAGGAAGAGAATGGGTTTATATCAGCCGGGCACATGCGTCTTATCGCAAAGTCGCGAACGAGGATTCGCTGCTTCCGCTGCTTGAGAAATACGGATTCACCGTAATCCATTCGGAAAATCTGTCGGTTCGGGAAAAAATTGCGACATTCGCAAACGCGAAAGTGCTTGTCGGCCCGCACGGCGCGGGATTGGCCAACGGCGTCTTGTTTTCTTCGCACGCTTCCATTCTGGAGATATATCCTCAATATTATCATGAGTCCGGTTTGAGAATTCTGTTTTCCGCGCTGAACCTCCGCTATTTTTACATGGTGGGAGAAACATCCGATACCTCCATGCGCCCTCAGCAGGAAAATGTCTATGTTGACCCGGAAAAATTCGAGGCAGCGCTGAAAATCCTGATTGCGTGATTCTAAAACGCAAGTTTCCCTGTCGCGCTTCGACGACGGACAACCGGATTTTCTTCCCCGCTTACGGGCGTCATTCAGAGTATCCGTTCAAGAGCCCTTGAACGGATACCAATCTCTTTATTTCCAAACGCGAATGGAGTATACTTTTCAATAGGAAATCTTTTCGCAATCGACCAGAGAATCGAAATGTGAAGCATAGTCGGACATATACAAACGAAAGGGTGATTCGATGAAACAGAACGGAACGATCCGATATTTGGCTGCAATCATTTTTGTTTTGCTCCTCGCCGCGTTGGCTATCGCCGTGGCAAACGAAGTCATCGTCGCAAGCAACATCTCCAGCAACGCGAGTTTCTACGAGCTTCAAGGCATTCAGGGAGCCGATACGACCCAAAACGTCGCGCAGCGGCAAAAAGCCAAGAAAAAAGGCTACGAGAAGGAAGAAAAAGAGCTGGAGCAGCTTCAGGTCCAGAAAATGCAGCATTATCGAATCATCAGCGCGGCCCAGGCCGCACAGCGGGAATACTACGCCGCCGTTTCGAGCGGACTCGGTATCGACGAGCGGCGCGCGGATCTGGAACGCCGCATTCCCGAGGCGCGCGCTTCGCTTGCGGAACTTAAAACCCTGACGGATCGCCAGTTGGCTGTTTTACGGCTTATCGGCGGCGACGAGAGCGCCATGAGCATCGTCAGAAATTTCTACGAATCCATGGAAGCCGTCGTCAAAACGCTGCAAGTAGAGGAATTGAGCGAAGCCCAGCAGGAAGAACGGCAAAACAAAATTCAGATTCAAGGGAACAGCTCCGTGGCCATGGCCCGCCGAATCGCGAACGGGCTCGACGAAAGCGAGATGACGGCGGAAGATAAAACGCTTCTGGAGTCGGATGTCGTGGAACCCGGCGAAAAGGCCATTAAAGGACTGGGAGATATTCTGTCGAATCTGCCCGGTATTCTCTGGGCGGGATTTCAGGGCATGGGCGAGTCCTCCCGGCTGGCCAACGAGGCATTGGACCGCTACGGCAGCAGCATGGAAGGCCTCATGAAGATGGGGCGCGACCTCAGTTTCGGTCAAGGCATGTTCAACCGCAGAAATATGAATCAGTTTCAGAAACGCCTGGACATCATCGGCTCCGGGGTCCAGCAGTTCCTTGGGAACTATTCCCCGTTTGTCAAGTCCGTCGGGCGCAGTATCGGGCGTCAGGCAGACACCGACGTGGGCTACGGCGGAGACGTCGTCATCCGCTTCGCCGACCCGAAGGGACGTTTGTATATTGTGGAAGACGACGCGGAAGGACAGCATATGCGCGTTATCGTGGACAAGCTCCAGACACGCTGGCTCGATAACGACGCCGAAGTTCGCACGATGCTCATTTTTGAATACGACGCCGACGGCGTCGGGCAGGTGGTGCGGCTCTTCGACCAATTCGCTCCCGGATTCGAGCGTCTTCTGCGGCAGGCACGCGTTGTCTACGTTTATAAAACCTACAAACCGTCCATTTGGAAATCGTTCACGATTGAAATCAGTTTCCAGGACGCCGAGGGACGGGAATTTCAGCAATTCGCCGCTCAGCAGCTCAAAGGCGTGGACATTCGGAAAACGGGCCTGGACAGCAGGGTGCTGAGAACCATAGCGGCCGTCGTTCCGCCTAAAGACCCAACCGTCTTGCGGTGGCTCTGGGAGAGGACGGGCGACGCGCCGGCCCGCCCGCGGGGTGAGCGGCGAAACCGCGAAGGCGGCGTCCGGAGTTCCTCAGCGGCGCGGACACCCGCCAAGCCTGCCAAAACGAAGGTCTCGAAAAAAGGAACGATCCAACCCCCAAGCGAGGGTATCGAGGTTCTGAAGGCTCTGAATATCGACGAGGCTTCCAAAAAAGCCGTTTTGGAAGAGCATGAGAAAGCCGCGGCGAATTTCGAAGCAGGCAAGTACGCTTTGGCCCTGCGCCAATTCGGCCGGGCCGCAAAGATGGCCGAGGGAAACTACCTTGACGCCTATTGGGCGGCGCTGACCGCGCACAAAGCCAAAAACAACGCGGGCGTCAAGGAGTGGCTGGATCGCTGCCTGCAGATCAAAAGCGATTACGTTCCCGCGCTCGAAATGAAAAAAGCCCTCAAGCTGAAATAGGCCGGAGTGCCCGGATTATAGTGAATCGAGATGTCAATCGATTACAGCCGTTCGTTCGGGAGGAACGGTATCGCCATAGCGTCAGAAGCGCTGAAATTTAATATTTGCCCTAAATCTTATTTCATGAGGAGGTTGTTTGTGTAATGAAGAAAGCTGTAATTTTCTCGTTTGTCGTTGTGTTTTTGCTGGCGGTGTCCGGCGTCGGCGCGTGGGCGGATGTCAAGGCCGGTACGACCACGGCCACCCGGGACATCGTACTGGAAGAGGCCGAAGAGGAAGAAAGCGGGGAGAACGAAGGAGGGAACGAGGAGAAGGGGAAAGGAACCGACGCCCAAGTCAAAGCCGGTCTTTTGAACATCGCGGAGATGCACAAAGACGGTTTCGGTGTGACTCTGACCTCCGATCACGCGGACGGGGTTTACAACATCGGCGACAAAATCGTGCTGACGTTCAAATCTGAGGCCGACGCCTATCTCACCATCCTCGACTTCACCGCGGGCGGACAGATTCTGGTGCTGTTCCCCAACAAATGGGTGGAGAACAATAAAGTGCTGGCGGGGCAGGAGATATCTATCCCCGCCGCGGGGCAGAAATTTGCCATGAAGGCGGGCGGCCCCGTGGGGGTGGACGTCATCAAGGCCATTGCCACGAACAGCGATGTTCAGGTGCTCAATCCCGACAACCAGGAACTTGTCGGTCCTTTCACCATTTTGAAAGACACGAAGATCGCCACGCGCGATATTTTGCTCGTGGACGACGACGCTCCGAACGGACAAGAAGAGCCTCTGAAGTGGAGCGTCGCGTCTCTGGCCGTCATGACGAAAGACCCGGAGAACGCGGAGAAGCCCACAGGTTTCGGCGTCGCGCAGAGCGGCGGCGGGTCGGTCAAGATTTGGACCAATGGAACAAGTTTCCTCGAAGGGGAACTCGTGTTCCTGCATATCCTCAGCGACAAGCCGGCAAAATTGGTTTCTCTTGTCAATCAGGGAGCCAGCAAGAAAGAGAACAACCTGCTGCCCGAGGGCCTGGATATTTCCGTCGCGGCGGGGGAAATTCTCGTTCTTCCCAGAAAAGACGATAAATGGAAACTTGTCGCGGCGGCCGACCCCGGCAAAGATACGATCAAGTGCAAGCTGGTCGCGGAAGACGGAAGCGAGATCGAGCTTTCGCTTGACGTCCTTGTCGAGGAATAAGGGCAATACTGATGATTTTTCGTGAGAAAGCCGAGGCAAACAGCCCTATGGAGACTCGGATCGAGGGAAGAATCAAAAGAAGACCTTTGGTGACCAGCTTTCTTTGTGCGGTCTTTTTCTGCGGCGCGGCCTTCGGAGCCGCGCCGGACGAAAGCGCGCGTCTTTTCGAGCGCGCGAAGAACCTCTACGGCATTCAAGAATACAGCCATGCTCTGGTTCTGTTTGAAAAAGCCCTGGAACTCGAACCGGAAAACGGCGAAGCCTGGGACTACGCAAGCTGGTGTCAGAGGTACCTCGGAAACTGGGAAACGGCGCGGCGCGGCTTCGAGAAGGCCGGGGAACTTCTTCCGGGCGAAGCCGCGAAGTGGGTCAAAGTCGGGCTCGGAGAGACGTACTTCGGAGGGGGGCTTTACAAAAACGCCGTTCAATCCTTTCTTCAGGCGATCGACCTCGCGCCCGGGGACGAGGAATTGGTCGTTCGCTCCTTGAAGGGGGCCGCGCTGGCCTTCGCCTCCATGGGCGACTCTGTCCAACTGGAGAAAACGCTGGCGCGCCTGACCGAAAAAGACGCCGCGGATATCAGGCCCGACGCCGAAAAGCTGTTGGAAAGGGCTCGGCAGGCAACTCAGACCGAACCCGCGGAGGCGGTTCTCTCGGATATCCGCGAACGTCAGGAGCAAACCTTTCAGGCGGCTTCCGAATCTTCCGAAGTCCGCGAGCCTCAGAACGCGGCGTCAGAGACGGAATCCCAGGAAGGCGCCGCGCCTCAGAAGCCGGCCGAACTTGAGAAAATCCCGGAACATCAGGAAGGCTCCGGCGCGGAGATTCCAGCAGCTGCGGCGGTTGCAGCTGCGGAGCCTGAAAGTTTGTTCACCTTGGGCGAGCCGATGCAGGCCGTTCTGACGCGTTTCGCCGAACGCGGGATCGAGGTTCGAAAAGTCGAGGCGGCCACTGCTATCGGTTCGCAGTTCTACACTCTGCGCGTTTTTGAGGAATTTCCTCTGCCGGAAGTGATACGGGGCGACGCGAACGCCGTTTTCTGCGCCTTGGAGGAATTTCAGGAGAAATTGCTGTCCGTGACGGTCTCCTTGACTTGGAAGGAGCTTCCGGCCCCCATTCGGATGAAGGAAGAACTTTTCCGGGAAATCTCGGATAAACTGAAGGAAAAGTACGGCGCATGGGCGAGTTTGAGTGACAACGGCATCTTCGCCGAGGCCTCGTGGATTGCAGGCGGGGCGCGGCTCGTTTACCTGACGATTACGGCGGGTTTGGACGGCCAGGTTGTTTTGAACGCCGGCTGCACGGATTTGCCGGGGTTGGAGGTTTTCTGGGACAATGCCAGAAAAGCGAACGAGCAACGGTAAGGTTCCGTAGCGTTTCAATCGCGGCCGGGGGATGGAGAAGCCTTTTTCTTCATCCCCCGTTTTTTGGCCGTTAATGGAGTCCTGAAGGAGAAATCGCAGAAAAATGAAAAATCGAATGACGACGACAAGCATATCCGTAAAACGCATCTCTGTGATACGCCTGTTTATGATGCGTCTGTTGAGGCAGGCGTGCTTTCTGATTGCCGCGGCGCTCTTGCTGGAGAGCCTCCTGTGGTGCGACGCGGCGCGGGCGGCCGCTTCGGGAGACGAGCTTTTCAACAACGCCCTCGCCGCCTATCGGGAACAGAAAATGGAGTCTGCCGCAAAGGCTTTCGGCGCTGCGGGTCAGGCCTACGAAAAAATAAAACACAACTCAAAGGCCGCCCAGAGCTACTATAATCAAGGGCTTTGCCTCGCGGCTCTCGGCATGGGAGAGCCGGCTGCCGGGGTATTCGAGCGGGCGGCGGAACAATATCGGAAGGCCAAAAACACCGAACTCGAATGCAACGCCAGGCTCAACGCCGCCCGATTTTACATGGCCGCTATGCAGTGGGACAAGGCCGGCGAGCATCTCGATCGATGCGTGAAAATCGCGTCGAAATTTCCCCCGCTGCTGGGGCGGGCGCAGGAAGCGCTGGGAGAGCTCCGGCGGGAAAACGGCCGTTTGGACGAGGCCGGGAAATTTTTTGAAGCCGCGGAAAAGACCTTTGTCTCCCTCAAGAGCGCCGGCCTGGCCGGTCGGCTGCGGGTCAGGCTTCGCTCGGCCCTGATCGACGGGCTCCAGGGGAAGGTGTCCCAGGCCCTCAAAACTTACGATTCCGTGATAAAGGAGGCGGCCGCCCTTCAGAAAGACAAGACGACACGCACCGAGGGAGACAGAATCGTTTTTTACGCGAGGGGCGACAAGGGCTCGCTTCTGATGAAGACGGGCTGGTTCGAGGAGGCGCGGAAAACCTTCTCCGAGGCGTTGGATTTCGGGAAAAACCTGTGGGAAAACAACTCGCCGGAGATGATGAATACGAGGAACAACCACGCCGCGGCCCTCATGTATCTCGGAGATTTTTCGGAAGCCGAAAAAGAATTCAACAGCCTCTTGCCTGCGGCCGCGGCGGGCGGGAACACCATTTTAGAGATGGAGATCAACGCGGCGCTCGGAGTCCTGAATCGTATGAAGGGCCGCTACGAGGAAGCCTTCGAGTTTTTCGGAATCTTCCGATCTCTCGCGTCCAAAAACACGCAGGCTCAGCGTCTCGCTCAGGCCTACATCCAACTGGCGAACCTGTACTCCCACACCGGAATGTGGGAGGAGGCCGCCGCGCACTACCAGGAAGCGTTTTCCGCGTCTCTCAAAGTGCAGGACATGGATGCCGTGCTGACGGCGATGAGGGGCATATACGCCGGAGATCTTCGAAACGAACTGGGACTCGTCGGTAAAGTGGACTACCGGTACATGCAGAGGCTCCCCTGGAAAGCCGCTCTCACGGCGCGTTCTTTGAGAGAGGGGAGCGGCGGGCGTCAGGATGAGGGATTCGTCTTCGCCTGGAAGAACATCGATGCCTTGCGCGGGGAAATCTACGCGCCGATCCCCAGTCTCGACGGGTTTCGTCTGGTCCGTGAGACGGCCCTGCGCGTGCCGGAGCTCCGTCAGTATTATCAGGAGGCCAAGGCCGCCTGGTACATCGGCGACGCCGTTCTGCGCCAGGCTTCGGAACGGCTGCGCCTGACGCGGAACGCCGGGGAGGCGCTCCGGGGACTGGCTGCGCGGGAAAAAGAAGCCGCCGACAAGCAGTACGTTCGAATAGCCGGCGAGACGACACTGAAGCTGCTGCAGGCCCTGGCAGGCAAAGAATTGCTGTCGGTTCCGAAAGGCGGGGCTTTTTTTCAAATCGGCGGTATTTTTATCGAAGCGACGGACCCTGACGACGATCGGGCCGAGGCCGACGAAGGAAGTTTGAACGCCGACATTCAAACGCTGTCGCGCGCGATCACTGTGCTGTCGCCGAAAGCCTCGGAGAGTACGGAATTGCAGAAAGCCTTGGCGGACGCGCGGCCTTTGCCGGAAGCCATGAGAACCCGTCTGAGAAAAACCCTTTTCGGCCGCGCGCTCAAAACCCCTCCGCCGTCCGGCGAAATGCTGAAAATTCTTTTCCGGCTGCTCGAAACGACCCACCCTTCGCTGAAAAAAGAAGCGGGACGCCTGGCTATGAAAGGCGGAAAACTTTATAAACACGCCGAGTCGAAATTGAGCAGGCAGATGAAAGAACTGGAACGCGAAGCCGCGGAACTGCTTCCCCGCACGTCGCCCTATCTGCTGCTTTCCCTGAATGCCGGAGAAGACATGCTTCACTATTTGAAGGCTTGGGAAAATATGCGCCGGCGCGCGGCGATAGTGAAAGAACTGGGGATAGCGCTCAAGCCCGACAAGAATTGGACGGTTTTTTTCAATCAGTTCGGCGGCGCGATCCAAAAGGCGATGAAGAGCGCGGAATTCGGTACGAAACCGGACGGCGCGGCCGTCGGAAAGCTGATCGCTCTGTCGGAAAAGATGGCCCTGATGGACCTCGCGGACGAAAACGCCAACATTGATTCCCTTCTCGCCGCGGAGGGAAAAATCTCCTACGACGACCGCCTCTCTTTTCTGGAACTTCAGGCCCGTATCCGTCACGCCCTTTCCGAGCCCGAAAAGGCGGAGAAAACGGCCCGCGCGCTGCTCGCTCTTGTCGCCGACCCCGGCGGCCCCGCAGAGGGAAAAAACGCGGCTGAACTGCCGCCTGAAATTCAGCCGGAAATGCAGTGGAGGGCCTACGGCCTTCTCGCCCGTATCGCCGAAGATCGGCACGAAGCGGAGGAGGCGGCGCGTCTTTACGAAACCGCAATCTCCAGGCTGGCGGAGATCCATCCGGTAGAGGGGACGACGAGCCAGGGCACCGCCGACCGCGCCGCCGTTTACAGCGGCGCGGTCCGAACCGCGTTCGAGGTGTGGTCGAAGAATCCCTCACCCGAAAACGTCTCCGCTCTCTGGCGCGTTCTGGAGGGGATGAAAAGCCGTCAATGGCGGGAATTGCTCGCCACCACGGGCGGGGAATTCCTGAACGCTCTGCCGCCCGAGGCACGGGAGGCGGTGCGCGAGCTGGAGATACGGCGCGTCGCACTGGAGGGCGCGTACCGGCAGGCGAGCTACGCGGGGCGGCGCGAGGAAATGCTGCGGATCAACAATCAAATCCGCGCTCTGCGCGAGGAACGGTCGAAGCTGACCCGGGACGCGACGGTGGACGTGGAGGACGTCCCGGACGCCGCGGAGGTCCGCGCCGCCCTGCCGGCGGATTGGGGACTGGCCGACTACTACCTTTCCCCGTCCCTGTCGTTCGCGGTCTTGCTGCAGAAAACGGCGGAGCCCCAGGTGATTCCCCTGGACGGACTCGACTACGACGCCCTCTTCGGTTACTCGTACTGGATGCGCTTCCGGGAGGGCGAGGCGATGGAATACGACTCCAAAAAGTTTCCCGGCAAAGAAGGACGCCCGCGCGCCACGGCGTGCGGCCTGTCGCCCGAGGACGCGGGAAACGTTCTTTTCCGGCCTGTCGCCGCGCGGTTCAAAGACATCCGGAAATTGCTCGTCATTCCCCACGACATTCTCTATGTCCTCCCCATCGAGGCGATGCAGCAGCGCGAGAAAGACAAGGTTTCCTTTCTGATCTCGGACTGGACGCTGGCGGAACTGCCGAGCGCCTTTCTTCTGACGAGAAACGAAAAGCGTCTGACGAAAGACGAAAAGCGCCCTTCGCCGGAGGATAAGGACAACTCTCTGATGCTTGTCGCCAACCCCGCCTACGCAACCCTGTTCAGCGGAAAAAACCTGCTTACCGACAACCCCGACGATAAGGAAAAAATCCTGGAATCCCTCAAGACCGCCGTCAGTCTGGACGCCGAAATCTCGAAAGCGATCGAGAGACACATAACGGAAGAATCTCTGACAAACGCGCTGTCCGCAAAAGGAACGCAGGAGGAAAGAAAGGCGCTCTCCGACGCTCTGAATACCGTCTGGCAGGAAAGCCTGAACGCGACGAACAGCGCGGCGAAGCTGGCTTTCGCCGTCAAAAAAGACTTCGCCCATGCGATGAGGCCGCTGAACGGCTCTCAGCGCGAAGTCGACGACCTGACGACTCTGTGGGGCGAAAGCGGCGGGATGCCGACGGTCCTGCTTATGGGACACGCTTCCGAATCGAAATTTTGGGAAAACGACCCCGGCCGATACCGTTTCATCCACTTCGCGTGTCACGGTTACGATCGCGGCACCATCCCCGACCTGCAGCCGGGACTTGCCCTGTCTCCGATTCTGGACACGACCAACGACTCCTTCCTTCAAATGGGAGAGCTGTCCACCGTCAAATGGAACGCGGAACTGGTCACTCTTTCCGCCTGCGAAACCGGTTTGGGCGATCTCTATGTCGGCGACGGCATGTTCGGCCTTTCCACCGTCCTTCTGGCCGGCGGAGCCAAAGGCGCAATCCTGAGCCGATGGACGGTTCCCGACGAGAGCGCGCCCGTGTTCATGCGGAAATTGTACTCCGAAATTTTGAAAGGCGTTCCGCCGGTCGACGCCCTGCGAGCCGCTCAAATTTATCTCAGGGAGGGAGATTTCGGCTTTCGCGCTCCCCAGCACTGGGCGGTATTCAAATATGTGGGCATCCCCTGGTGAACCGCAAACATGAAAAGAGGGAATGAGATGATTAAAAAAGCGGGAATCCTGGCAGCGTTGACGGCGGTCTTCTCGTTTGGGGCCTCCTTCGCGGGGGCGGACACGGCGATTCTCCACGAGAGGGCGAAAAATCTTTACGATGTGTACGACTACCGCGCGGCGTTGAACCTCTGTGAGCAAATTTTGGCGCTCGACCCCGGGGATGGGATTGCCTGGGACCTTTCCGCCTGGTGCCTGCGCTATCTGGGAGAGAAAGCGCGCGCCGTGGAGTTCTATAAGAAGGCGCTGACCCTGCTGTCCGGCGAAGACGCGGCATGGCCGTCAATCGGCTTGGGAGAGATATATCTGGACGGACAACACTACGAAGAGGCCGCCTCGTTTTTTCAGGAGGCCTTGAAGGCCGCCGCGGAGAATCGGGAAGTCACGGAACGGGCCTCGCGCGGTCTGGAAATGGCTCGGAACGAGATGGCAAAACGGCCTCAAACCGACCCTCCGAAGCTCACCGACGTCAAAGATCGGCAGCGGTTCGACGACCTGGCGGACGAAGACGCCGCGCCCGCCGCCGAACGGAACGATTCCGCGGACGCCTCGCTTCAGGAAGATCAGCCGCTGAAGGTTCCCCCTGAAAAAAAGGGCAAGGCCGAAAAAAGTACGGCCGGGAAGAGCAAGCGTTCAGCGAAATCGAAGCCTCCCGAGGCAAAAACCGGCGAGGCGGCGCAGCCCCCTGTCCGGCAGGCAAAAGTGTACGGCATCCTGTTGGGCGCGCCCATCGAGGAAGCCCTGGCCGAGCTTCGCGAACGCGGCTGTAAGGTTGCGAAGCCATTTTTGAAGGACGGCAAGGCCTATTACGCTTTACAAGGGATTTCCGTCGTCTGGCCTCCTTCTCTGGACGGCGCGCTCTACGAACGCTGCTACATCTCGGCCTACAGGGACGCTGTTTTGTCCGTCATTGTCGAACGGGACTATGACCGTCCTTTTGAAGATCTGAAGGAGACGATTTTCAAAGAACTGCCTGTGCTGGCGGGCCAAGACGACACGAAGGGCGTCAAGTCGTCGAGCTCCGTTTTCGGCTGCGAGCTGAGGTTGGCCGTCTCCAGGGCTCACGGGCTTTGGAGTTCCGTGACGGACAAACTCAACGGAACCTGCCGTCTGGAGATTGAGCATATCGACCTGGTGACCCTGAGCTATTACTGGATGGCGGGAGGGCAGTAGCCACCGTTGGGCCGCCGGCAGCTTGTTTGCCGGCAAATTCTTTGCCGGCAATTTATTGAAAGACATCGTTGAGGAGGTTTTGAGAATGCCGAGGAAAATAACGGCGCGCCGCGCGGCGCTTTTCGTGTTCTCCGTGTGTCTCGCGTGTACCGTATGTCTTGCGGCGCGGACGGAAAGCGCGCCTCTGCTGCCGCAGAAAATCGACCGGGATCCGGCCCCTCAGGCGGCCGAAAAGCCAAAAAACGCGCCGTCCGGAAACAAAAAAGCCGAATCCGGGAACAGGCAAGAAAAGAAGCAGGAAAATAGACAGGAAAAGACTTTGCCGAAGCAGCTGGCGTCTTCATGGGAAGAACTCATTTCGACTCTGACGGAGGCCCTGCCCCTCCGCGACAAACAGGAGACCCTGCCGGATACGGTGTGGTTCGGCGACGATAAGGCCAGTAACGCTCAAAAGATCAATGCCCTTCTGGATCGGGCGATCGGCATTCTCCTTTGCGGAGACGCCGAAGAGCTGCGTCGGGAATCCAATCGGCTGAAGGGCGAAGTGCTGCCGGCGCTGCTCCGCGAGCGTGAAGAGATGCGCAACAAGCTGATCTCCGCGCCGGAATCCGCGGACGCGTCGTGGGTTTCGACGCTTCCCGGACTCTCGGCGTTCGTTTCCCGGCCCATGACTCGTTCCGAGGTCAAGGCGAGGCTTGCCGAATTGGACGGCGAAATCAGAGACAAAGAACGGGCTGTTCAGGAGATTCGCGTAAAAATCGCGTCCTCGCTCCGCGAAATCGGGACGGATCTCAGCGGCGAACAGCTCGATATTCTTCTGACCTCCGTTACGGGAGATGACCTGCTCCAGAACACGGTGATCTTCGCCAACGTGAAGCACGTTCTGGAGAAGCTCGCGGAGTTTTCGCGCGACGACCTCGATGACCTCGACCGCGCGAGGCGCTGCATGGGCATGTACCTCGTGCTGAACGACATTTTGGTCGTCACTCAGGAGGGTTTGCTCGAAAAGATCGACGGAGACTACAAACCTCAGCTTGCCGATATCCGCGCCAATGCCGAGTCATTGAGGGCGGACGCCGCGAAACGCGCCTCCCAGCGCCAGTATGACGAAAGCCAGAAGAAGACTTTCGCGGCGAACGAGCGGGCCAACGCGATGACGGTCCGCGTCGCGGACCTTTATTCCGAGTTTCTGGAGGACCAGAAGGGGAACGTGATAAAAACGCTTCAGTACCTTCGCCGAAATCACGATGTGGCCGAGAATACCTACAAGACCGTCAAAAGCACCGGAGACTTGAGAGTGCTGATCCGGTCGGGCCTGAACCTTTTCGACTCCATCCGGAGCCTTTCGATGCCGAAGATTCAGATCTTCGAGAACGACGCCCTTCGCAAAGAATTCGAGGAGATCAACAAGCGTTTGAGGAAATAGGGCGATGGGGGATAATTGAATTTGGACGGTTACGGGCAAATTGCCTTGTTCGGCCGGCTTCGTTCAAACAAGTATTTCGGTACAAGATCGTATCGATACAATAACGGAGGTGCGGTAAATGTCGATGAAAGGGTTCAAAAAAGCGCTATTGGTTTTAACGGCCGTGATTTCGTCGGTTTCGGCAGCATGGGGCGCGCCGTCGGCGCTGGTGGGCGGCGGCGAGCAGAAAAGCGACGCCTCGCTGGAGCGTGAAATTGAAGGAGGCATCAAAGTCACCTTACAAGGAGCATATCATCAAGATAAAAGTGTAGGGGTTAAATACGTCGTATTATCGGAGAAGGACGTCATCGTCAAGATTGAAGCGGAAAACGACAACGGAGCTCTTTTCGATAATCACGGAAACCAGTTCACGTCTCACAATTACGAGACAAGAATTGGAAACAACCGGACTCAGGAGCGAGAAATTATCGGCGGAGTCCCGACCGAAATATTTGTGTTGTATCAAGTAGGAGAGAAATATGCAATGCCCGAAAAATTCGCGCGCGTTTCGGTCAACGTCAACGGGAAAAAATTGACCTTTCGCGGCGTTCCGAGTAAGCAATAGAAAATACCGGAGGTGAGGAAAATGTTGGTGAAAGGTTGCAAGAAGGCGGCGTTGGTTTGGGTGATGGTGATTTTGTCGGTTTCGGCGGCGCGGGCCGCGCCGAAAGACTCTGCCCTGGTTGGCGGCAAAGGAGACGCGGATTTTTCGCAATACACAAAGACCATTCCCGGCAGAATCGAGGTCACGTACAACGGTCTTTGGAAACACGGCAATGTGTTGGAAGCCTATTATACGATCACTTCCAAAGAGGACAGAAAACTCTCCATAGAGGCCGCCAACTCCGTTCTGCGGGACGCCAACGATGTGGAAATCACACTGCGCCTTCCCCAAGCTCAGCGGCCGCTTTCTAGTAGGTGGCACTATTCAAAAGACGGACAATTTCCGTTGGGTGAGGTCACGGTTGCGGAGCTTCTTCAAAGCGTCGGCGCCGGCGCCTATATCTACAAGGACAAAATAGAAAAGGACAAGGACGGCAAGGACAAAGTCAAAGACACCGAAGAGATTGCCGCGAACCAACCCTATCGCGTGACGGTGAGATATTGGGCTGAAAGCGATTACGTTCTCACCTCCACCTTCAAGCTGGTCACGGTGGTCGTCAATGGCTTGCCTGTCGAGTTCAAAGATATTACCGTCATCCCCTGACGACGGTCGAACACAAAAAAGGAGAGACATATGATGAAGAAAAACTTGAGATTTACGATTGCCGTGTGTGTGCTTGCGGCCTTTTCCGCCCCCGCCTTTGCCGCGCTCAGCGTGGAGGATTTCATTCCCCCCGTTCAGGCTTCCAACGAAGCGGAGAAGGCCGAACAACTGAGGGTGCGGGAGCCGGGCGGCGTGAAAGAGGTCACGGGGGACATCACGGGCAAACCCGCGATCTCGGCGCAAAGTTTGCAGGACGCGATCAATTTCTGGGTTGCGAAGCGCGTCGTGGGGTTCGAGCAAATCCTGTCCCCCAGCGGATTCGGTTTTGCCGCGACGGGAATGTTCACGTATGAGGTTTACGAAAACCCCGTCGCCGCGCGAATATCCAAGCGCAACGCCTATGTCCGCGCCTACCTGGACGCCAAGAGACAGCTGGCCGAGGGCTTGAACGGCGTGCTGACCTCCGGGAACGCGGAGGCGTTCTCCCGCATCGCGACGGTCAACGAGAGTCTGGGACAGACTCTGGCCAACGTGAAGGACGTCACGTTCGAGGCCGTGCGGCAGCGCGTGGACGGTTTCCTGCGCGGGTACGTGGTTTACGACGTTTTCGACGACGTCGGAAACACGCGCGTCTACCTGACGATCGTCACGACGCCCCGAACACAGGGGCATTACGACCGGCCCGACCCCTCCACGCTGTCCGCCGCTTCCGTGCAGGAGGGACTCGCTCAGCTTCTGGCCGAGATCGAGCAAGGGTTGACCCCTCCCCTCGGAGGAAGGACGGTCTTCGTCCCCGCGACGGGCGAACTGGCGTTTGTCGGATTCGGCAGCGCGGTCGTCGGCCGCCATGACAGCCCGGCCGTCCAGGCCAGACTGGAATTGAACGCCGAGGAGACCGCCCGGATACGCGCGGCGAATGAGCTCTGCGGCATCATCGTGGGCGCGGAAATCGCGTCGGCCGCGGAGGCGGACTCCGAAACCCGAAGCATGTCGAAAGACTTCGAGGAACTGAGCAAAAGCGATCCCATCGTGAGAGAAAACCCGGAACATCCGGGCTACGTGAAGCTGCGGAACAGGAAAACTTCCTTCAAGGCCGCCGACGTCAACAAGAGCACCATAACGAGCGCCGCCAAAGGCGTGCTGCCTCCGGGAGTGAAACACCAGTCCTGGCTGGACGAGGACAAGGCGTTCGCCTATTCCGTGGCCATCTACCTGCCCAGCGCCTCGGAGCAGGCGGCCGAGGGCGCCGCGTCGATGAAGAGCGGGACTATCCTCCAGCCCGCGGGAACGGGAGAAAACACCGGCAAGAAAATCCCGACGGCAGCGCCCCGCGAGGACGTCAAACAGGGACCCAGCGGCACAGTGCAAACTTCCGATGGGCTTTAAGCGAAGTTCTTTCGCGTCGCTGACGTTCCTTGCCGTTTTCATTGTGTGTCAAAAAACGGCGGGAGCGGCAGGGAATGTCGAAATTATAGAAGAATTTCTCGAAAGGAGCCCCCTTTCTGCCTCGGAACGGAGAGACATATCGGAGGCCGTTCGGTCAGAAACCGCTCGGCCGGAAGCCGGCCGGCGAGAACCGTCGTGGACGGAGCCGTCGCGGACGGAGTGGGTGTTGTCGGGCGGCGGAAAGGTCTACTCTCTCGTTCTGTTTCCTGTGCCGGAAGACCGGCACGGCACCCTTCAGGCCAGATTGGAGGAAACGGCGCGCGCGAAGGCGAGCCTGCGCGCGCATCACCTTCTCTACCTCCGGGCATGGCTCGGCGCCGGGCGCAAAGCGCGGTACGCGAACGAAGACTCCGTCGCGGAGGCTCTGACTGAGTGGGATCAGGAACACGAAGAGGGCGAACGCTTGAAGCCTGACCTCTCCTTTGCCGCGGCATCGAAAGATTGGGCATTCGCTCTGGTGCGTACCCGGGAGGAATCCTTGAATACGCTGGGGGCGCGAATAGGGGAAATGCCTGAAAACGTTCTGGACACGGCCTATTGCTCCGCGCTTTATCCGAAGGCCAGGGGACTTTTCGAGCAAGGGCAATACAAAGAGGCGCTCCCTGTCTATCAGGAACTGCACGGCCTGCGATGGGCCAGACCGGCGGCCTATTTGGACGCGGCGGAGTGTTTTTTGCTCACGGGAGACCCCGAAAGCGCGGCGCTCCTGGCGAAAGAGACGGCAGCGGAGCTGGGCGATGCGATGGATCACGCGCTGCTGAGGCGCGCGGGGGACATCTTGTTGGACGCGGGCGAGGAAACGCCGGCCGAGCGTTTGTACCGCCGCGCCGTCGAAAAACTGCGTCAGGAGTGATCTCATGAAGACGGTGCCGAAAATTTCAGCTCTCGCGCTCTGCGCCTTGCTGTTCGCCGCGGGGTCTGTCTCCGCCGGGGACGAGCTTTTCGAGGTGACGGTCAAGGCGCGGGGTGCCGACGAAGAAGAGGCTCTGGCGAGCGCCATTGACGAGGCGATACGGCGGAGTTTGGGCGTGCTTTTTGCCGAGAGAAGCCAGCTGGGCGGGGAAATCTTGGAGGAAAAACTGATCCAGTTCTCTCGCGGCATGGCCGCCCACTATAAAATCCTGGAGTCCTCCGCCGACGATTCCGGCGTCTTGTTGACGGTGCTGGTGACGGTGGACTCCGTGAAAATCAAGGAAAATGTTCGCGCAATCAAGGAGGGAGCGGGAAAGGCGGGTGTCGAACGGTGGCAGAGCCCCAACTTGGAAGCGGGACAAAAAGCGCTGTCGGCGTTTTTGAGAAATCTGCGATACGAAAAGTTCCTGAGTGTCGAACTGGAGGGAAAAAGGATCGATGTCCGCAAGGGGCTTTTGACCGTGACAATCGCTCTGACCCTCGACCGCAAAGAATATACGGCGAATTTTACGGAACCCCTGGAGAAAACATTGGACAAGATTTTTGCTCTGCCCGCGCTTCGAAAGGAAATCGAGGGGGAGTTTCAAAGTCCGGGCGACCGTTTCGCCGCGTCTTTTCACGTGCTGGGTGAAAATTTTTCGTCCCGCGCCTGGGTACTTCCGCGCAATTTCTACGACGTTTTGAAGCGCGAGGCCCGCTTCTGGGACGCGGGCAGGGGAAGAATACGGACTCACAAACGGATATGGCTGCATTTTTCCCTGTTCGACGCGGGGGGAAAAGAAGTCGGGCGCCTGCCGGTTCATTTGAGAGCGTCGAACGTGCTGTTCTTCTCCGAGGAACGCAAAGACTCCGCCAATCCCTGGTTTTTCGCGAAACTGGAGGATCTGGAGGAGATGGAGGAGACGGCGGCCAAAAGCTGTCCGACGTTGTTCGCCGCCCCTCGTTTCGGCACGATTGCCGGCGAGGACTACGTTTTTTTCGAGCGTTACACTCAACCGTTCGCCTTTCGCCTGCCGGAAGCGCTGTTGACGCGAATCGCCGACGTAAAAGTCGCGCTCGAACTGGAAAGGTAGTGAGACGGAAATGAGCCGACGATTGCCGATAATTCTGGCTGTGCTGCTGGGCACCTGCGTCATTCTGCCGCCCGCCGGCGCCGCGCCGTTTTCTCCGCCCCCCGCTGCCGCGCCGAGTTCTTTAAGTTCTTCAAGTTCTTTCGTCATCGCCGAGAGCGAGGGAGTCGGTTTGACGCGGGACGAAGCGCTGACGAACGCGCGGCGCAACGGGGTGCAGCAGGCAATAGGCGTCGTGTCGGCGGGTGCCGCCCAAGCCGTCGACGGGCAGGTGCGCGAGAACGTACTCCAATTGAGCCGGGGTTTCATCGAAAAGTATGAGATTCAGGAGGAGCGGAAAGACGGCGCTCGCTGGCGCGTCAAGATCAAAGCGTGGATTCGCGGGGAAAACCTTCTGGCGGGGTTGCTGCAGAAGGACCCCGACAAGTCCGTCCTGGACGGATCGGGTCTGTTCACCAGGGCGATGAGCCGCGAACAGCAAGCTGCGGAAGCCGCGGAGATGTTGATCGAAACGCTGAACTCCGTCCCTTACGAAAAGTACGTCCATGCCGCCGTCGCCGCCGAGAAATTCGATACGGCTCAGGGAACCCTTGCCCTCGATGTGCGCTTTTCTTTTGACAGAGAACGTTACTTCGCTCAGCTGGCGCCTTTCCTGGCCTCGATCCTGGACTATATCGCGGAGAGCAGCCAGAAAGACATTCCCTTCCTGCTGGACCTGGAACCGGGCGATCCCGTGGCGGTGACGCCTCCCCGCGGAATAAACGCCCTGTCCCGGTACGCGGATTTGATGGAGACGGCGGACACGAACCGTTACATCGACCTTCCGGGCGGCGGAGGGTTTGCCAATATCTACTTGCTGACGAGAGACTATTATTTCGACAGCTACCGCGTTCCCGCCCAGGCATTCGCTCTTCTGACGGAAAATCTTTTGAAAGCTGAAAGGCAAGGCCGTCTCTCCGGGAAGATTTTCAAGGAGGCCGCTCTGAAGATCGCCTTCAAAAATAAGGGCGGTCAGCTTGTTTCCGAACACACCCAGCCATTGCAGCTCTGCAACGTGGCGTTGTTCGCAAATCTTGCGGGCTTGAAACGATCTCCTTACGTGAAAGGGAAGCCCGACCAGCTTGACGAGCGCCATCACGCGCTTTTTATTCTCCCCTGTCTTGGAACGCTCCAAGGGAACGCGGCCGATTATCTTTTGATCGAAAGCGAGACGGCCTCCATTTCCGTAAAACTTTCACCCCAGGATGTCAGACGAATAGAGCGTGTGGACTGCCGCATCGAGCTGAAGACGGGCGAGTGAGTTCGGCAAATGTGTATTCCGTGACGATACAGCGGAGAACTTCTGACGCTTTTTGGCGAAAACACGGCTGCGGATATGTCATATCCGCAGCCGTATTCGTTCAAGCTCAACATGGTATACGGGGTTTGAAGGGTTACAGAAACCATTTCCCTTATGGGGTGCAGGGGTCCGCGACCCCTGCAAGGATTTTGAGCATCATTGCCGTGGCTTTTTCCATTGCGGGTACGGGGATGAACTCGAACCGGCCGTGGTAGTTGTGGCCGCCGGTGAAGAGGTTCGGGGTGACGAGGCCGCGCCAGGAAAGCGCCGCTCCGTCGGTGCCGCCGCGCATGGGAATGACGTCGGGCTCGATTCCCAGCTCGCGCATCGCCGCAAGCGCCGTCTCTACCACGTATTCCCGGCCCTTCACCTTGTCGGCCATGTTCCGGTACTGGTCCCTCATGTCCAGGAAGAAGCGGTCCTCTCCGTACTTGTCCCGCATCCACCGCACGGCCTTCTCCATGAATTTCTTCCGGGCCTCGAAACGGCGCGTGTCGTGGTCGCGGATAATGAACTTGAGAACCGCGCTTTCCGTGGTTCCCTGAAAGCTCAGGCAGTGGTAGTAACCTTCGTAGCCCTCGGTCGACTCGGGCGTCTCCGCGGGGGGGAAAAGGGCGTTCAATTCCTGCCCCATCGTGACGGCGTTCAGCATCAGGCCCTTGGCCTTGCCGGGGTGCACCGCGCGGCCTTTGATGGTCACCACCGCGCTCGCGGCGTTGAAGTTCTCCCAGCAGATTTCGCCGACGGCCCCGCCGTCCAGCGTGTAGGCGAAGTCCGCGCCCCACTTCTCGATGTCGAGCAGCTTCGCCAGATGACCCACCTCCTCGTCGGGGGTGAAGGCGATTTTCACGTCGCCGTGCTCGATCTCCGGGTGCCGGAGCAGCCAGTCCACCCCGCCGACGATCTCCGCGATACCCGCCTTGTTGTCCGCCCCCAGGAGCGTCGTCCCGTCCGTCACGACGATGTCCTGCCCCTTGTAATTCTCCAGATACGGAAAATCCTTCGGCGAAAGGACGATCTTTTCCCCGTTTTCGTCCTCGCCCAGAACGATGTCGCCGCCGGGGTAGTTTTTCACCACGCGCGGCTTCACGTTTTTGCCCGTCACCTCGGTCGCCGTGTCCATGTGGGCGACGAAGCCGACGGCGGGAACCTTCTTCCTCTTCTCGGGGTCCGCGATGTTCGAGGGCAGGGTCGCCGTGACGTAGGCGTGCTCGGTCACCTCGACATCCTTAAGTCCCAGAGCCCTCAATTCCTCGCCCAGAACCTTCGCCAGAACGAGCTGGCCCGGAGAGCTCGGCACGGTCTCGGCGCGGTCCACGGATTGGGTGTCGTAGGTTACGTACTTCAAAAAACGTTCGAGAGTCGAATACATTGAAAAACCTCCGTTAAAAAACAAAAACTATGGGGCGTCGCCCCCGACAAAAAACCCCGCAGGGGTCACGAACCCCTTAAAATTTTGTACACCGCGTAAACCAATTGCCCCAGTTGTCCGTTTGTGTCCAATTATTTCTGGAAAAGAGCTTGATACGACTTCCATTATATAGTATATTGCGCTGGCATGGCAATATATCAAAAATGTGTTTCCGTCTTTGTGTTAACCGCTAAGTTCATACGTAAATTGTTTGATGTAAAGCCATGCCGGAGTAATAAATACAATATGCGTAAGTATGAGTATATGAGCGAGGAAGTGGCTTTATGACTGATGAACTGTTCACGGTCTCACAAGCTGCAGATTATTTGCAGCTTTTCAGATAAGACTGTACGCCGGCTCGTAAAAAGCCTCCAGTTGACTGCCTCGAAAGTTGGAGATCGTTCTTGGCGTATAAAACAATCGGAGATTGAAAAATATCTCGACACCCATACCAATGGAAAACAAGGAGCCGGATTAAGATGAGTGAAGAACTTATTCAGCGCAACCTTATCAAGGTTCCTGAGAAAATGGGAACTTGGGATTACTATAACATCGGAGCAACGCCCCTCAAAGCCTTGAAAGGCGCGAAGATAATTCCTGACAAGGATTACGCGGAATATGAAGAAAAGAAACCGGACGCGCTGATTGTCAAAAAACCGCGGGTGATTGCGGTAATCGAGTATAAGCAGCCGGAAGAATTTCGGGCAAAGAAGCAGATAGAGGCGGCAATCGCGCAGGAGATTGGAACCGCGCGAGCTTTGGGAGCGAAGCTCTATATTGTCACCGACGGTCAAAAGACTTTTTGGATCAACCCGCTGACCGGAAAGGAATTCCAGACCGAAGACGGCTCGCGTGTTGCGCTGAACTTCAATAAAGAAGATATTGAGTGCGTAAAGCTGATCGATAAGGCAATAGGTTCAATCAACGCCGCGAACGATACAATCCGCGCGTCGGCGCTGGTCGACCCGCTTCCGCTCGCTCAAAGAGTATGGCAAGATTTATGGGCTGTTTCCGGGGCAACGCCCGAGAACTGCTTATATACTTTTGTCGAAATATTCATCTTCAAATATCTCAGCGATCTCAATGTGCTGCCTCCTGGCCTGCACTCTTTCTCGAATCTTCTTGCCCAGTACAAAACGAATACCGAGAATGAAGTCCTCAAACATTACGCCTCCACCGTGCGCGTTAAAATAAAAGAATTGTTCCCGTGGAACCCTGATGATAAAACAACGATTATCAATGGCACGATATTCGTGTCGAAAGACGACAAGGCCGTGTCGGGATACTCCACGGTTTTCAAAAAGATATTGGAGCGTTTTGAGGCGTTCGGGACGCTTGAAAATATCGACTACGACTTCAAAAGCAAGTTGTTTGAAACTTTTTTGAAAGAATCGATCAGCAAGAAAAACTGGGGGCAGTTCTTTACCCCCTTGAAAGTTGTACGAGCAATCGTCCGCATGGCGGACATCAACGCGGGAATGAAAATTTGCGACCCGGCTTGCGGCGTAGGCAAGTTTTTGTTGGAGCCGATTCTTCACGATATTCACCGTTTTACAATATCAAGGACGGGCAGCTGAAACCGCAGATCACTCTGTCCGGCTTCGATAAGGGATTCGACAAAGACGAGCAGAAAACGATTATCCTTGCCAAAGCAAATATGCTGATCTATATGTCCGCGCTGATTCGGGAATACCCGAACATCACAAGACAGTTTGCCGAGCTGTTCAATGAAACATTTTCGCTGCAAACGAACTCGATACTCGGAACGCTCGCAAAACCCATAACGAACGAGTACGACCTCATACTTACGAATCCGCCGTATGTTATGAGCGGCAGCAGCAATCTGAAAGAGGAAATCTCCAAACAAGCCGACTTGAAATCGTACTTTTCCATAAACGCGATGGGCATCGAGGGGCTGTTTATAGAGTGGATTGTCCGTGCCTTGAAGCCGGAAGGAAAGGCGTTTATAGTCGTTCCTGACGGTATCATGAACCGCAGCAACGACAAGCGGCTCCGCGACTTTATCCTTGAGGAATGCGAGATTGACGCGGTTATCTCGCTGCCGATCAATACGTTCTTCACGACGAACAAAAAGACCTACATCATGGCGTTGACGAAAAAGACAGAGGATTCGTCTGGAGGAGTATCAACCAAACTTCGTCAGACCGTGCCTGTTTTTACCTATCTCTGTTCCGAGATTGGCGAGACCCGCGACATTTACCGTTTTGATATAGACCAAAATGATCTTGAGGCGGCGGCAACGCTTTACAATGCGTTCAAAGGTACCCGCGGAGCGTTGTCATTCGATGACAGACGCTGCAAAATCGTAAGTATTGACGAGTTTTATAACGGCTCGCATTGGTCGGTGGAGCGTTGGTGGACGCAAGAGGAGAAGATCGCGCTCGGCATTGAAGAGGAGATTGATTCAGTTGACATAAATCAGCTCGTGTCGATAATCGCGGATATGTCTACGTCCATAGCCGAATATCAGGAACCGTTGCTCGAACTCGAAAGAAAAAAGAGGA
>JAISMH010000034.1 GCA_031276855.1 Synergistaceae bacterium | reverse complement strand
CGCGCGGGGGGTAAGCGACCGACACAATTCGCTTCGCTTATTGGTCGTCTGCTTGAGTGAGCCCGCTTTTGGGCGAACGATAAGCAGAGAGCCAGCGACGAAGGAACTGTGCGAATCGTTTACTTTCTTTGTTGGCTCTGCCCCCCTGAGCTTGAATGTTTACCTGAAAGCGATGAGGGATGTTATTGCTGCGTTACTGGAATTCGGATTTGGATCTTGAAATCGCTTCGTGGTTTCCGTTTGGGGTGGACTATAAGCCGATTTCCATCAACGAGCTGCACAGCATTCAGCTCGAAAAAATCGCCGCCCTCTGCCTGGAAGCCGGAAGCGAGTTTTTTTTCATTTCCTCGATGTTCAGCGGTTGTGTCGGCAGTCTGATGCGCGATAACTTTTATAAGGTCAACACCCGAAATAACGTCGGTCTTGGGTTCATGATGCTCTTGGGCTATTCTCCGCGGATGGAGAAAATGCTCGGGCGAAGGATCTCCGAATGCCGCGACGTGAGGGCGGGCGTTGCCTTTTGTTCTTTATGGAACAAAACGCTGTTTCTGGAGAACATGAAGGTCATCGTACTGGTCAGCGACAGCATTTTATTCAGAGAAGAGGACTTTCTGGACGACTTCGGGGCAATGCTCGAAGAGGAAATGTTCAACGGCAGAAAAGAAACGGAGAAGCGCCCGAACATCTCCTATTTCGCGGAAAAATTCGGCTACAGGCGTTTTTGCATCGCCTACGAAACGGACGACATGACACAGCTCAGGATAAGCAAGCTGCTCTACGAGATGGAGTTCCCCGAGACCCGCCAGATGGTGGGACCGTCGCCGGAGATGAACTTCCCTCCTTTCTTGGGTGTCACTCTGATCCTGTAGGTGTTATAATAGCCTCTCTTTAAGAAATGTGAAATTCGGAATTTATTGCAGGAGGGAAAACCCGTGCAAGAGCAGGATATGAGGCCCGCGAAGACGGAATCGCCCAAAAGCGAGCCGGTCGAGTACCTGGGGAAAGTGCGTAGCCTTGCACAAGAAGGGCAGGGGCGGGGGTTCGTCACGCACCAGGACATCGAGCGGCATATTCCCGTGGACACGTGGAACTCCGACATGCTGGACAACATCCTGAACAACCTTCAGGAACTGGGCATCGAGGTCGTGGAGGAAAGCCGCAGCAAAATACAGGCCACAGCGGTAATGGGCGATGAAATGCTGCCCTCGATCGAGGGCGACATCGGGAAACTGGACGACATCCCCCTGACGGATCCCGTGCGCATGTATCTGCGCGAGATCGGAAAAGTCTCCCTTCTGACGGCCGACGAAGAGGTCGTTCTGGCCAAGCAGATGGAAGAAGGCGACCACGAGGCGAAACAAAAGCTGATCGACGCCAATCTGAGGCTGGTCGTCAGCATCGCGAAGAAATATATCGGCCGGGGAATGCTCTTTCTGGACCTCATTCAGGAGGGGAACTTGGGGCTCATCCGCGCGGTCGAGAAGTTCGATTACCGCAAGGGCTTCAAGTTCAGCACCTACGCGACCTGGTGGATAAGACAGGCCATCACCCGCGCCATCGCGGACCAGGCGCGCACGATCCGTGTGCCCGTCCACATGGTCGAGACGATCAACAAAATGGTGCGCATTTCCCGCCAGCTCGTCCAGCGCCTGGGACGGGAGCCCACGGACGAGGAGATCTCGACCGAAATGGAGATCGACCCCTCCCGGGTGGAGGAAATTCGCAAAATAGCGCAGCTCCCCGTCTCCCTGGAGACCCCCATCGGCGAAGAAGAGGACAGCCAGCTGGGGGATTTCATCGAGGATCGCGACCTCCCCAGCCCCGACGAGGCGGCGGCCGGTCATTTGCTGCACGAGCAGATCGAGGACATGCTGGGTGTCCTCTCCACGAGGGAAAGAGAGGTCTTGCACTTCCGCTTCGGCCTCGAAGACGGCCACTCCTACACCCTCGAAGAAGTCGGCCGGAAGTTCGGCGTCACGCGCGAGCGCATCCGGCAGATCGAGGCCAAGGCCCTCCGCAAACTCCGCCATCCCAGCCGAAGCCGAAAACTGAAGGATTTTCTGGACTGAACCGGATGCCGCGTATTCAGCGCGGCATTTCTCATGGAGGCCGCGGTTTATGAGATTTCTGCAATGAGCGCCCGTTACATGAAACTGGTGAAGGGGGTCCGCCGGGGCAAATCCCTCTCCGCAAGGGTGCGGAGGCATTTTCTGTGGATTGTCCTTGGCTTCGGAGCTCTCATGTTCGGCTCCGCCTACCTGGTCTGGCAGCAGGAACACGGCTTCGAGGGCTCCTACATGGACGCCTTCTGGACGGTGTTGTTTACGCTGGTGGGTCAGGGCGAATTCGCGACGAACCCCAGAACCGCGGCGGGGCGGATCATTGTTTTCGTCCTTTCGATCGTCGGCGTGGCACTGCTCGGGGTCGTTCTGTCGGAACTCACGCAGCGCCTGATGACAAGCAAACTGAGGGAGTTGATGGGGATGAGCAGATGCGGATACCGGGGACATACCGTGATTTGCGGATGGAACGAGCGCGGACGCTTCCTGCTGCGCGAAATCCTCGCCGCGGGGAAGCAGGCGGCGATCATCGCGCGGGAACGCCCCCCGTCTCTGCCCGCGAATGATGTCTTTTTCGTCGCGGGCTCCCCGACGGACGAGGAAACCCTCCGGCGCGCGGGGATCATGGACGCCTCGGCCGCGGTCATCCTCTCGAACCACTCCGGCGCGGCGGAAAACGACGACATGGACGCGAAAACCATCCTGGCCGCCCTGGCCGTCGAGTCCGCCAATCCGGCTGTCTACTCCGTCATCGAGCTGAACAACCCCGAAAACGAACGTCACGCCCGACTCGCGAAGGTGGACGACGTCATATACTGCGACAGCCTGATCGCCGAGATCACGGCGGCCTGTGCCGTCCACATGGGGATATCGGTGTTCATCCGGGACATCCTCTGCTCGTCCGACGAGGGACACCACTTCGCGGCCTTCGACGTGCCGGAGTCCTTCGAAGGACAGGCGCTCCGCGCGTATTTCTCCACCCTGCGGGAAAAAGGACACCTGCCCGTCGGCGTCATCGTTCCCCCCGAAGACAACCCGACGGCGCCGGCGGCCCTTTGGATCTCCCGCGTCATTCCCGACGAAAACCTCACGATCACCCTGCCCATGAGAGCGGTCTGTATCGTGAAGAGCTGAATGGGGCTCCGCCCCATACCCCGCTCAAGGGCCGCAGGCCCTTGAGAATCCCGATTTCAAAATACAGGAATACAATAAATACATAAATTCAAATGCAGGAAACCGGAGAAACTTGTGATGCAAAAAACGCTCAGTGTTGAAAATCCTCATTCGCTCAAAGATACCCTGCGCACGCCGAAAAGCAGAGTGGCCCTCATTTCGCTCACGCACGGCGTAAACGACGTGTACGCCGGATTTTTGGCGACATTTCTCCCCTTCATCAAGGAGAATCTCGGCCTGTCCTACTCCCTCGCCGGCAGCTTCAACGTCATCGTGGGTTTTTTCCACATCGTCTGCCAGCCCGTCATCGGCTACCTGTGCGACCGCATACGGCGCCCCGTCCTGATGGCCGTCGGCCCTATCCTGTGCGGGCTGGGCGCCGTCATGCTGCCCAACACGGCCTCCTACGCCATGGCCGTCCTCTTCGCGGGAGTCTGGGGCCTGGGCAGCGCCCTCTATCACTCGCAGGGCGGCGGCGGAATCGGCTACGTCGCCGCCTTGGACCGCCTGACCCGCGCCCTGACGTGGTACAACATCGCCGGAACCGCGGGAACCATGCTCAGCCCCATCCTCGCGGTCTGGACCGTAAAAACGTGGGGGTACAAAGGACTTTTCGTTACGCTCGTCCCCGCGGTCCTGACGGCCCCCCTCCTGTGCTTCTCCATGCCCTTCCTGAGAGACGGCACGGCACGGAACGAGAAGAAAGGGCGCGGACTCTTCGGGACGCTCGGCGCCATCTTCGCGGTCCTGTACCCCATCTGGGCCGTCGCGCTGATCCGCGATTTGCTTTTTCAGTGCGCGCGCTTCTTTCTCCCCATGAAGATCGCGGAGGAAGGGGGAGACCTCCGCTCCGTGGGTACGGTCGTCTTCTGCGTCACCCTGAGCGGAACCCTGGGAATGCCCCCGATGGCGGCCTTCGCCCGGAAGTGGGGAGAAAGAAAAGCCTACTGCTGGAGCCTCGTTTCGGGACTGGCCGTCTTCCTGGCCGCCGCCGTCACGGCGGGCTGGCTCTCGGTGACGCTCTACCTCCTGGGGGTCGGGCTCGTCTACTCCACCCTGCCCCTGACGATTTCGATAGCCCAGCGCCTCGTCCCCGACGAGCGCAGCGCGGCAAGCTCGATCGTGTCGGGACTGGCTTGGGGCGTCAGCAACGTCCTGATGGCCCCCTGCGGAAAAATCGCGGACGTCATCGGCGTCGAGGCGGCTCTCTTCCTCACCGGCCTGCTCCCCCTCTTCTGCCTGCCCTTCCTCATGACCCGCGCCTTCGACGCCCCGCTTTTTTCCTCATCTTCCTCCTCGTCTTCCTGAGCCTCGATTCACCGAATCATCAAAGAATCATCGAATGGGAAAATCGAAGTACGTGTCGGGGTAAGGCTCTTTTTTCAGCGAGAAGTGCCACCACTCGAATTCGTAGGTCACGAACCCGCAGGCCGTCATCGCGCCGCGCAGAAGCGCGCGGTTGGCCTCCTGCCGGTCGGTCAGTCCCGCCGCGGCGATGTGGGAACGCTCGTCCATAAAGTCGAAGATCGAGCCCATATCGAGTTCTTGCCGCGTCTCCATGTCCACGAGCGTCAGGTCCGCCGCGCACCCTCTCGTGTGTCCCGATCGGGCGGCAATATAGCCGAGCGCGAAAAAATCCTTCTTGTCCGCGCGAGGGTAATGTATGGGCTTTCGGCGAATGTCATCCAAGTCGGCGGTCCAGCGCACGAAGTGGTCCACGGCCCTCTGAGGGCGGTAAGCGTCGTAGACCTTCAAAAAATAACCCTGCTGCCGCAGGATTTCCGCCGCCGCTGCGCAGCCCTCGGCGACCTCCCGGCTGGCCGCGGCCAGAGGGCGCTCGTACCCGTCGATTTGCCGCCCGACGAAATTGTCGGTTCCCCAGTACTTCGCGTCGATGATGGCGTCCTCGATCAGTTCGTCGATGTAGACGAACCCGTCGGGAAGCCCGTCCTTGCGGACGCCCGCCGTGCTGATGTTCATTCCGCCGATGCTCATTGCTCTAATGCTCACGTCGTCTCAAAATCCCATCGCGCGGGGCAGGGCCACGGTCAGGAAGGGGAACGAGATGACGATGAACAGCACCAGCATGGCGGTCAGGATGAAGGGCCAGATGGCGCGGAAGACGTCCCCCAGCGGCACGCGCCCCACCGCGGCGACGATGTAGTTGCAGGCGCCCACGGGCGGCGTGATCAGAGCGATGGTGACGTTCAGCGTCATAACGATCCCGAAGTGAAGCGGGTCGACGCCCGCCTTCAGCGCGAGCGGCGCGAACACCGGCGTCAGAAGCGTGAGGACGGCCACTTCCTCCATGAACATCCCGATCGGAAAGATGATGCAGCTCAGAAACATCATCAGGGTCCAAGGATGCTGCAGAAGGCCCATATCCGTAACGATTTGGCCGAACTGCTGCGTTACGCGCTCCCACTTCAAAAGCCACCCCACCACGGCGGCCGCCCCCATGATCAGGAAGATGGCGCTCGAAAGGCGCACGGTCTCGTAGAGCGCATCCCACAGGACGCGCGGCGTGAGACGGCGCGTGACGAACACGCCGCACAGCGCGCAGTACGTCACGGCCAGCGCCCCGGACTCCGTCGGGGTGACGATGCCCGTCACGACCCCGCCGATGATGATGACGGGAGCCAGGAGCGCCAGGAACGACCGCCGCAGGATGGACCATTTCTGAGCGCGGACGGCCGCGACATCCGTCGGGGGAATGTCGCAGCGCCGGACGTAAAGCCAGTTGAGCGCCATGAAGGCCAGTCCCAGCACGATGCCGGGAACCACGCCCGCGGCGAACATCCCGCCGATGGACGTGTTGGTCATGGAGGCGTAGATAATCATGAAGATGCTCGGGGGAATGATGGGACCGATGAGAGCGCTGCCCGCCGTCAGCCCCGCCGCGTAAGGGCCGGGGAATCCCTCCTTCTTCATGGCGGGAATGAGGATGGAGCTCAGGGCCGAGGCGTCGGCCGCGGCGCTTCCGTTCACGCCCGCGAGGATGATGCCGCTCACAACGTTGACGTAGCCCAGCCCGCCGCGCACGGAGCCGACGATGAGGCGGCTGAAATCGATCAGTCGGTCGGTCAGCCCCGCCTGGTTCATCAGGATACCCGTCAGAATGAAGAAGGGCATCGCCATGAGGGTGAACACGTCCATGCCCCCGAAGAACTGCTGAGGAATAATGCGCAGAAGAGACAGGTCCCCCAGGTAGAAAATTCCCGACAGTCCGATGAACACCAGCGCGGCGTAAAGGGGTATTCCCAGAAGCATCAGGAAGAAAAAGAGAGCCAAAAACGCGATGCCGGTCATGACGGCGTCCCTCCTTTGTCGGCTTTTTCACCGGAGCCGCCCGCCCGGTCGCGCCACGTCTGACCCAGAAGCTGCGCCAGCAGCATGGACATCCCGATGGGCACGGCCATCAGCGGCAGAGCCTTCGGAATCCCCAGAGCCATGGTCTTCATCTGCCACGTTCCCGCCACGTTTTGGGCTCCGAACCAAATCAGGACGCACAGGACGCAGACCTGCACCCCCACGCGCAGAATCCCCGCGAAAAATCGGAGCGCGCGCGGGAAATAAGGCACGAGGAAATCCACCGCCATCTGGTCCCCCCGCGCACACGCGCCCGCCGCGCCCAGCATCGCCAGCCACACCAGAGAGTAGCGGGCCACCTCCTCCGTCCAGATGATCGACTGCGCGAAGCAGTAGCGCATGACGATCCCCATCACGATGTCCCCCACGTTCACGATCAGCAGGAACACCGCAACAACCGCGCTTGCAAACTCCAAATTACGGCAGAAGGCCGCGGCTGTCAGCCCGCGGCCTTTCGCCGTTTCGTCTCTTCCGGCCATTTGCTTTATTTGGAAGCCGTCTTCTTGTTGGCCGCCGCGGCTTCTTTCAGAGCCAGGTCGATCCAGTCCTGCGAAACCCGGCTTTTCAGCCACTCGATATAGCCGGGCTGCCCCAAAGTGCGGAACTGGTCCATTTCCTCGAGCGTCGGGGAGTAGACCTGCATTCCCTGCTGTTTCAGGTACTCGATCTGGTTCAGATCCTCGCGTTCGATCCAGACGCGCGTCTCGTTGTTGGCCTTGCGGGCGGCGGCGCGAATCGCCTGCCGATCCTCCGGGGAGAAGGAGTCGAACAGGCTGCCGTTGAACACGAGGAATTGGTCGGAATACTGGATGTTGGCGAGGGTCATGTACTTCTGCACCTCGAACAGGCTGCCGATGATGATGTACATGGCCGGGTTCATCTGCCCCTCGACCACGCCCGACTTGAGAGCGAGGTAGAGTTCGCCCCACGGAATCGGCGTGCCGCTGGCTCCGAAGGACTGGAAGATCGCGAGCTGTCCCTCGTCCATGCCGCGGAATTTCAGACCCTTGAAGTCCGCCGGGCTCTTGAGTTCGCGCTTCGAGTTGGTGAAGGCCAGAAAACCGCCTTCCTCCACGGCGTCGAGCAGAACCCCGCCCGCGCGCTCCCGGAAAAGCTCCTGAAGTTTTTTCCAGTACTCGCTTTCGTCGAAGAACAGGTGCGCCGCCTCGTACCGGTCGAACATGAAGGGCACGGACGAGGCGTAAATCTCCGGGAGTACGGGCGCGAGCCCCGCGAAGGAAGCAAGGTCCGCCACGGGCTGGTCGAGGCCGGACTTCATCAGAAGCTCCATCCGCTCCTGCTCGGATCCGAGCTGGCTGTCGGGGTAGAGCTCGAACTTCACGCGTCCTCCGGTGCCCTCTTCCGCGTACTTCGTGAAGCGCTCGACGAAGTAGTAGAGGGCGTTGTTCTTGGCGTCCGCCGGCCCCGTGAAGGACATTTTCACCGTCGCCGCGTCCGCCGCGAGGCAGACGGCGCAGAGCGCAAAAACCGAAATTCCAACCTTCCAAATCCTGTTGCTCACAATAACGTCACTCCTTTTCTATGGTTTGTCACGCAACGCGTTTTTAACTTTCTTCCATCAGTATATCAATATAATCGAGGTGCTTCGTGTCTTGCCTGTTTTTCCGGCGGCGGTCAATTGGCGCCGAACATCAAATCCGCCACGCAGTCGATATTTTCTCTGTCCTCGAGCGGACCCGACGTGATTTTTTTGTCCAGATACAGCACCTCCGCCTCTTTCGAGTTGTATTTCGGCCATTTCACGCCGCCGGGAGGAGTTTCTCCGACGTTCGGGTCCCCGGTTTTGATGAAGTTTGCCCACCGCGTGTGCATTTCGTCGGCGAGCTTCTCTGCCTCGGAACCGGACAGTCCTCCGCTTTCGAGGGTGTTGAAAACGAAGGGCAGTTCCGCGGCGTGGGTTGCCCCCAGCCCCTTCCGCCCGTCCCCGGGCGAGACGTACTTGAATTTGTACAGGTAGACGCCGGCGCCGGCGTCGGCGTCGGCGGCGATGTCGGCAAAACGCTTCATTCCGGCGGAGAAGATTCCGTACGCGGCGGTCTGCCGCGCCCTCTGCAAAGGCGTGTTTCGCGCGTCGGCCCCGAACCGCTCGAACACCCGAAGCCCCTTCTCTTCCCCGAACGTCAGTATTGTCAGCATCTTGTAGAAACTCTCGCCGATCTCTCCCCCGACGAACAGACTGCCCTCATCGTTGTTGAAGCCCAGAAGAAAGTTTACTTTTGCAAAATTGCCGGAGGACATCGCGCCGAGCGGATCCTTCGGTATCGCCTTGCCGTCGAAGACCGGGGTTAAAAAAAACGCCGGAAGCGTCGACGGATTGGTGTTGAAAATGTTGAGATACGCCAGCATGTCAGGATCGGCCTCTCTCATTTTAGCGAGCCCCTCCGCGTCGTCGGAGGCTCCGAAGATCGCCGCCAGCGTCTCGGACTCCCTGATCGACTTCTGGAGGTCGCTCCTCGCGTAGTACGAGAGCGCGGGCAGAGACAGGACGGACCCGCTTTCCATGATCGCCCCGCGGAACAACCCTTTCGCGAGCGGACTCACCGCGAGGGACGAAACGCTGAAGCTCCCCGCGGATTCGCCCCCGACCGTGACCTTGCCGGGATCGCCGCCGAACGCGGCGATGTTGTCCCTGACCCATTCAAGAGCTTTGATCTGATCCAGAAGCCCCCAGTTGCCGGTGGTACCGTACCGTTTCAGCGTTTCCTGCGAGGCGAAAAAGCCCAGAACGCCCAGCCGGTAATTGATGGTGACCGCCACAATGCCCTTTTTCGCGAAGCCCGCGCCGCTGTACATGGAGAGCGCCCCCGTCCCGGCCGCGAATCCGCCGCCGTGAATGAACACGTAAACCGGAAGAGCGGCGTCCTCTCCCGGTTCGGCGGGAGTCCAGACGTTCAGCGTCAGACAGTCCTCGGAAAAAGATTCCGGCCCCGCGAATTCGGAAATTTGAAAGCACTGCGCACCGAACCGGGTGCAATCGCGTTCGCCGGACCACGGTTCCGCGTCCTCCGGCGGGGCGAAACGCAGTTCTCCGACAGGCGGTTTCGCGTAGGGAATACCTTTGTAAACGCATATATTTCCCTCTCGCAAACCTTTTACCGCTCCGCCCGCCATATTCAGTTTCACGGTCTCCTCCGCCGGGGCGCCGCCCGCCAGCACCGCCAGCAGCGCCATGCCGCCCAGAACTCTCAGAACAAATTTTCCCTTCCGCAAAGGTCTCCCCTCCCCCTGCTGAATTATATTTAGGTTTATTTTATCGCTTTTTCTAAATTTTAATAGTGAGAAAGGCTTGAACGGGTGTCGTTCGTCCGCGATAATGTCCTCCCGTTGACCCGTCGGCAAAAACGTCCGGGTGAGACGAAAGCGCCGCCCGGCGTGTGCCGGGCGGCGCTTGAACCGAACGCCTTAAATTTAACTTAAACTAAACAGCCCTAAACAATCCGCCTGCCGCTCTTCCGCGTCGCCAGGAACGCCGCCAAGACCGCCAGCGCAGTTCCCGCGCCGAAGCCCGCGTCGCAGCCGCCGCCTTTTTCCACCACCACCGGCTCCGGCGGCTTGCGGGACAGATAGTGGTTTTCTTCCGGTATCGAGCCGAACGTGACGGGCGGGTCGAAGGTCTGCCGATACATCACGTCCCCTTCTCCGTACCCGAATTCGATCCGCGAGACGGACAGCGATTCCGTCAGCGCCTCCCAATCCATCGCCGTTCCTCCGATGCACAGCATTTTGCCCTTGCGGCCCTCCACCCACACGACCGACAGACCCACGTTCGAAAGTCCCCCCAGCGTGACCAGCAGTCTCGACGGCAGCTCGCCGCGCTCCGCCGCCTCCGGGGTGAACGGCGCCGCGACGGCGGCGGAGTAAGACCCGTCTTTCTCCCAGCGCGCATTCAACAGCCATTTCGTCAGGTCAGGCTCCACCAGCCGGAGGTCTTCGGTGTCCGGGGGAAGAGTCTCCAGCTTCACATCTACCGTGATTGTCGTTTCGGCGCCCTCTATCGTGACGAGGATTTCGCGCGGCCCCTTCGAGAAATCCCAATCCGACAGATCCAGGATCTTGCCGTCGGGCAGTTCGATACGGACGGTCACGCTGCCGAGATCCGAGCCGGCGGGCAGCACGACGAGG
>JAISMH010000031.1 GCA_031276855.1 Synergistaceae bacterium | reverse complement strand
CCGCAAATACGCGCTCTGCGTAGTGTTTTTCGAGGTTATTAACCGATTCTCACCGTATTCGAGCTTTTCGGTCGTCCGCAACGGACTTTCGTCTACGTGAAGCACTTTCCCGTTCAGGAGCGTTTCCCTGATCTTTTCGAGTTCCGGCGATAAGCGCTCGGCAAATCCCTCGATTATTCGCTCCACCGTCGCCCGCTTCGAGCTTCACAAAACCATGCCTCCTTGAAACCTTAATGTACAATTTCTCCGCCGCAACTGTTCAATTTGAGCGATGCGGGTGTTCAACACGAGCGCCCCAAGGTGTTCAACTGTAGCGACATATTCAAACCACGGATACGGATATACGAGAGAGTTGCTCATGACATTAAGCGCAAAGGTCAAAGTGCATTGAAAAGCTCTTCTGCCGTTACCTCCGTTTGTTCTGTCGGAAAAAGAACTCCATGTGCAAGCGCACGTTTGTTTTCAATCCGTTCGCTTAGGATGTCGTCAAATGTTTTGTATCTATCTGCAACAGCCATTGGATAATGCACAGATACCGGCCTTTTTTGGCCTATACGGTACACTCTATCTGTGGCCTGATTTTCTTTTGCAGGATTCCAATGTCTCGAGTAATGCACCACGTGATTGGCCTCCGTTATGTTCAGGCCAAAGCCTGCCGCCAGCGGCGACAAAACGATGCAGCTTACACCCCCGCGTTTCTGAAAACGGTCAATGGCGCCCTGGCGCGTGTCATTGGCTGTCGTCGCGTGTACAGGAGTTTCTCCGTTGATTATTGATACGTCCGCCGGGTTAAGCCGCAAAACGGAACACACCACCCTTTGAAGTATTCGCTGTACGGGTTTACGGATAGCGAACAAAACCACCTTTTCACTCGTTTTCTCAACTTGCCGCAAAATATCTTGTAGAATAAGCAGCTTCGCTGACGATTCAATCAAAGCGTCAACCGGAAATTGCGCGTATTCCGCTTCCGAGTGAGTTACCAGAAACGGATGGTCCGAAACGTCCCTTAACTTGTGAAGGTGGGCAAGCACGTGCCCTTTGGAGACATTACCGGATTTTTTGGCGCTGTGTATGTCTTTCAGAACGGACTCGTAAGCGGAAATTTGCCCGATCGGCATATTGCACTTGTATGTGTAGTCTTTTTTCTCCGGTAAGTCGGTCAAAACATCTTCTTTAAGTCGGCGCTTGAAAAAAATGCCAAGCCGTTTTTTCAGCTCTTCCCCTGTTTCGATAATCTCTTTCCTGTCCTGATAAGTTTTTTGGTATCGGTGGGCGAAGTCTTTTGCGCTGCCCAAAAGGCTTGGCATTGCGTAATCTACAATGCTCCACAAATCGACAAGTGTATTTTCGACAGGTGTCCCCGTCATTGCTATTCGGATATCCGCGTTCAATGCTTTGGCGGCCGTAGTCGTCAACGTTCCAGGCGTTTTGATTTTCTGAGCCTCGTCCAGCACCACCACGACCCAACGCACCGAGCAAAAAAACAATTGACGTTTGCGCAACGTTTCATATGTAGTTAAGACAAGACGGCTGGGGTGAAGATCCCTCGCTTCGTCCTGCCCATAAGCCCTTATTACAAAAAAACTTCCGGTGGGGAAAAATCTCTTGTATTCCATTTCCCAATTTTCTAAAAGAGCGACAGGTGCAACGATCAGATAAGGGGCATCGTTCTGATTTACATTTTTATGATGCCACTCCAAAAACGCCAAAGCCTGCAGCGTTTTGCCCAGCCCCATGTCGTCGGCCAAAAGAAACCCCAGTGTATTGCTGTTAATTCTTGCCAATTTTTGCATCCAGGCGATACCCTCTTTTTGATGCGGCAGAAGCTCACAAGCAGAATCCAGATGCGGCGGCGCCTCAAAGCGACACCGCAGCGCCTCTCCACTTTCAAGCGGAAGATCAACTTTGTATTCTACTTCTTCTATGTTTTCGTCGATTATTACGCCTAAGATGCTATTTTTTTCTGCTTTTTGTGCTTTTTCGGCAAAGCGTTTCTTCGCGCGCGCGTATAGTTCTTTCGCCTCTGAAAGACCAAATTCAATTTTATCCCCCGTATCCGTCCCTCCTTCGGTTATGACGGGAAGGCTTACGGATACCGCGCCAACGTTTTCCACCTGCTCAATGGCCTCCTTTAACCGTTCAAGATTCTCTTCGTTTTCGATTATTATCTGATGCCGCGCTCCGTCCGGCGTCTCTACCCCAAGTCCCTCCGCGAACCAGTCCGATTTATATGGCACAATGAACGGGTAATATTTAGCCTTGCAATAACCAATCTCCCGAATTCTGGCACTGAATGAATCAAGATCGACGATATCGGGGTCGAAGATTTCTTGCGGTGTTTCGCGTAACTTTTCCAGCTCGTTTCCGGTGTATATCTTTTTCCGAAATTTTTGCAGCTCTTTACTTTGAGGGGGCGAAAACACCACTCTGCGGCGGTCGCCGTCCGGAAGGTCTTCCGTGTATATATTCTGAGCAACGCGCGATGATGCTATTTTTTTCGCAAAACGCTTTTGGTTGATTTCCGTATCGGGCAGCCTCGCCTCGACGATAATGCCGTTTTCACATGGCTCAATCTCAATGCCTATGATTTCCGGAGTTTCTATTCGCGTTCCTTTTAACAGCAAATCCAGTTCCACCGCCGCGTCGTCTGCAGCAAACTCCTGGATGCGCTTCAGCGTCCGCAAGACCGAGGACAGCGAGGAATTTTCCGCGCCTACCGTGTCGTCATGCAAGGAATTGTTAAAGGAGTCAATAAGGCGGCAGATTTCAAACTGTGGTTTTTGTAGAAGCCATTGTTTATTCCCAAACGGCGTGTTTTCAAAACGAACGATGGAACCATATACCAGTGACCCTTTGGCTCCTCCCGCAGAATTTTCGTAAAAGGCGTATGTGAAGGCAAAACCGGAGTCGTGCATATCACCCTCACGGTCGACACGTAGAATATATGGATAAAGGTCTGGCAAATTCAGTATAAAACGCTCGTCGGCGTCCATTGCGATAACTTCCTCATGAGAAGCGGCGAAGCGCTGCCCGTCGCTCAACACGCTGGCCCTGCCGTTGTCGGCAAGCTCCAGCAATAACGACTCCGCTGTCTGGTCTTTCGCCATGAAAAGAAAATTTTTTTCGTTTACATCCCATTCAGCCGCCATATTGTATCTGTCCTCCGTTACGACTATTGCTTTTGGGAACTATATCAAGGCTGGAAGAAAGCCATCTTTTAAGATTCTCCTGCCAGTAGCCTCGATGATAAAACCGACCTTCTTCTGCCGAGAAGGAGTCACTATTTTTGATAATTGGCAGTGAAGTGTCTTTGAATTCTTCAACTTTTAATTGCTCCTTTGTATCCATTTCTAAGGCCCGACTCAATTTATCAAGCCCATACTTTTTCAGATTCCCTTTTCTGTAAACATACAAAGCATTTCCTCCGGCGCTAACCTCAATCAGTACGTATTCTTTGATTTCCATCATCAGCACCGCATGGCTGTTGTCAGTCAATCTTCCAAAATGGGAACTCATTTCTTCGCTGAAACGCTCATCTTTTTTCAGGCTTATTCTCTCCTTCAAAGTGCAAAAAATACGGATATTATCCATGCATGATATATAGGGTTTCCAAAAGTCATGACGCTCAGAATCATCAAAGAGTACGTCGAAGAAAAGCGCCATAACGTTTTCGAGTATCCATAGGTTCACTTTTTTCCGCAATATTTCTACATCCTCTTTGTCCTGTTCGGATGCTCCCGTCCACTCTTTCCATTTGCTGGAGTCTTTCGGATCTCCAATGGACCGCAACGCGAGGCTTTTGATACGTTCCTTCAATTCGTCAAAATAAACATATTTGACAAGCACTCGCAAAACGTGATCTCGCGTAAGTAACTTGGAATCAGCGTTTTTTTCTATTATGCTGAGAAAATCTTTTTTGCTGTCCCGTTTGCTTTGCGGATCGCTCAGGGAAAGCAAAAACACCTCAAACAAAAAATCCCTCGCATTTGAAAACGTCAGGAAAAAAGGCAGAGAGTTATCCGGCGCACAGTTTTTGGCTTCAAAAAATGCCATTACCGTGTTCTTCCCGCGTTTCCATAATTCCTTGCATAAATCAGAAAGACCACTGACCCCGAAGAAAAGGAATCTCTTATTTTGTTCAAAGTCTAAAAGCCGTTTATTATCGTAACTGGCGCGCAGTTCTTTATTCTTGTCCTTTATCCATTTAGACAATGTGTTTTTTGCTGTGACTGGAAATTCTGCCCAATAATGGAGATATGCCATGCAAAGAACTCTAAAACGGCTGACTCTGAGTCCGTCCGCGATTATATCGAGAGCTATAGTCAAAAAAAACGGAACGCCGGCAATGGGGCGTTCAACAGGTTGAGTATCGCCTTGTGCAGTCTTTTTGGGCGGAATATATGTCAGAACACTTATCAACTTCTTCTTGTCTCTTGACGAAGCAAATGCCTCAAGACAACCTATTTTCCCATTTTTTACAGCTTCCATAAAACGCCGATATATATCGGTTCTGTCAGATTCTGGAATGGGCTTGTATTCAAACGACGCAAGTTTTTCAAGTATTTTCACCAGCTTGTCGTTGCTTTCTTGCACCCCTCGCTTTGAGTGAGGTTTGAGCGCGCAAAGCGACATGTCAAAGCGGAAATGAAACTCCAAAAAATCCCGAACCGCGTTCATGGTTTTCTGCCTCTCCCTACTGTAGAACTCCACCGCGAAAGGAACTCCGAAACTTTTGACTCGGCGTCCGTGCGCACGCGAAACTCCACACGCCGCGAGGCGGTCATGTCCTCCTTGCCGTCTTTCAAGATCAGCTGACTGGAAGATAATCCGTTGGCGGTTACTTTTCCAAACACCCATACGCGCAGTTCAGGCGCGTCAATGCTGTCGCAAGCGTTGCGTAACACGTTGCGCGTCCGGTTTTGCGAGAGCTCCATATTGCGGAAGTATATCTCTTCTGGGCTGAGGTTTGCGTTCCTCGACCATTCGCTGGATGTATGGCCCTCAATACGAATTTCCTCAATGCTGGCGCGGTATTTTTCTGAGTAAAGTATGTCGATGTATCGCGGAAAAAAATCCTTGATTATTTCAGAGAATTTTTCCTTCACCGTATCTCGTCCCTGATCAAAAAGAACTTCCGGCTCGTTAAAACGTAAAGAAAGCCGTGCTTTGTCCAGAACAGCGTCCCATTTTGCGAGATCGTCGCGAAATTCGTCGTACATGGCTTGATACAGATCTTCGCGTAAATCCCTGTACTCCTCTGCGAACTGCACCCGCTCGTCGAATTCGTTTTCAAGCCTTAACAAGGTGGCTGACAGAATCAAGATGAAAATCAGCAAAACGCTGGACATGAGGTCCCCTACGGATTGCGAAAAAATATTTTCCTCTTCGCCATTTACAGCGTTGCTTGCGACACGTTTCATGTTATTTCCCTCTGCTTGGAGTTCTTACGCTTGGCGCTATGCTATTAGTTTTTGCTATGTTAGCCTTTACTTTAGGCTCTAAATCTTCAAGAAATTCTCCCAAATTCTCAACCGCCGAGGCAAGGTTGCTTGCCGCCTCCGAAAAATTACGTGAAAATTCCGCTATGGAATCGTTCATCTTCTCATGTACTGCTCCTTGGAAAGCTGTCAACCCTGAACTCAGTTCTTTGAAGACGCCGCCCAGTCCGTCACGTATGGCTGGAAATTTCTGCGCGTATTCCTCGTGTAGTTTCCGCAAATCCGTTATCGCGTTGCTCATATCCGCTATGTTGCGTTGAGTCGTCTCGTTGAGGTGTACACGCTGTTCAGAAAGGGTCGCGTTTTCTTTTTTCACAGCCGCCAATACACCGAGCATACCCTGTTCGCTTTCCGTGATTGCATTCAGCGAACCCTCAATCTTTGAAAACACAGGAGAACTTTGCGCTATAAATGCCTTTATTTTTTCCATATTCTCTATAAGATCAGCCTGGAAACCCCGCGAATTTTCTATTGCTCCCTCAAATTGCCGTAAGAGCAGCCCCAGAGTGTCGGACATAGCTTTTTGTCTTTGTGCCGTACCTTCCAGATTTTCAATCATTCCCCGTGTCGAAGAGTCAAATCTCTCAGCCCCTTCGGAGAACGCGCGGCTGATGTTCTGAGTTTGCTGCGTAAATTCGCCTCCAATAAACGAAGGAAGCTGGGTAAGCGTTTTGAGAAGATTAGATAAAGCGGCGTCAACACTCTGAATCATAGCCTGCATTGAAGTGCTTATTTTTTCCGTTCCATCAGAAAAAAGGCGCCCTATATTCTGAGAGTGTTCAGTAAATCCCTCCCCTACGGAGGTAGGAACTTTACTAATTGTTTCAAGAAGTTTCGATGAGGCATCTTCAAACTTTTCGGGAACGGCCTCCAGAACGCCTGCCGCCGCTTCCACCGTCTTTCCGATTTGCTGTACCTGTTCCTGAAGTACATTTGTGAGAGTCCCTGGCAGACTGACTATGGCATCTTGAAGGTTTCCGACAACATCAGAAACGAGATTTTGCGCGTTTTCCTGATTGTTGCTTCGGAGTGTATCAATGCTTTTTTGCAGGCTTTTTTGCAGGTCAACGAAAACCGATGTTAGCTTTGTATCCAGCGTATTGCCTATCGCTTCAGCAAGGTCTGTAGAGAAGTTGGAAAGCGATTTCGACTGTTTTTCAGACTCATGCAAGAGGTTGATAAACAGGTCTATGGGCTTATTCTGCCCGTCGTCTCTGAAAAAGAGTTCATTAATTCGTTCCGTACTTCGAGTAAGAACGTGCTGAAGCGAAGTTAATTTAGTGTCAAACGCATTGCCTATCGTTTCAGTTAAGCTGGAAAGCGATCTGGACTGTTTTTCGGACTCCTGCAACAAACGAAAAAACAGGTCAATGGGGACAAGGCTGTTTTGTTCGTCATTTCTGAAAAACAGCTCGTTAAGCTGTTTGGTATGTCGTTCCAATATGGGCTGCAGCAAGTTTTCAATCTGATAAGTCTGGATTTGCTGTTGTGACAAACAATATCGCACGTTTAAAATATTTATCAGTTTGGTAGTTGTCTCTTTGAGTATTCTATATCCAAAACGCTCAACAAACCCAATTGTTATTGAAAGACTCATTCCAACGATAGACGTGTCAAACGCGGTATTCATGCCAGAAAGAAGCTGTTTGATGCTGCTTTGGATGGCGTTCGCCGTATCTGTGTCGAAGCTGCCTATGCCAGAGGCCAATCCTACGAAAGTACCAAGTATACCCAGTCCCACAAACGTTGCGGGCAGTAAATCCCACAAGCGCCGCGACATATTCCGTGAAAGAACAGCGGAAAATCCTATAAAATCCTCTGCGTCGCAGTCTGTTTTGAGTTCCCCTCTGTAGTTATAATGAAATGCAGCAAGATAGTCGTCCCATAGTTCTGATATGCACGTTGCCTTGGGTTTGTCGGGAAGAGACTCGCTGTCTTGCGTGTCCTTTAACAGTCGGCCACAGCTTCTAATGAGGCGCCAGATTTTCCAGATAAAATAGACGATCAAACACACTCCGACAAGGGTAAATTGCCAGCAACGCGAGAAAGCTACTAAAACAGTCCCGAGCAGTTCCCCAATAGCTTCAAAGTTCATTTATCGGCGCTCCCCGTAGTTGATACCTCTGAATTTTAAGTATGTAAAAGTATAGCTTAATGCTTTGAGATAATCAATTTTTCGATGGCGGCGGGCATGAAATCAAAAAGTTCGCCGGATTTGCGGTTGATGTGCATGGTTGCTTTAGTGACGGTCAAGTATTCCCGGTAGCGTTTTTTGAATTGGGTGATCTGATGCGGGGAAGTCTTTTCAGGCGATCATTTCCATGAAGGCGCCCATGCGGGTGGAAAGCTGTTCCGTGTCGCTCTGCGAGTAATCCGTCTCCACCGGGATATAGGGAACGCTTCTTTTTCCACCGGTCAGCCGCTCGCGGACCAGAAAACTTTCCACGCTGTAAGTGTGGCAGGCCTGAAGGATGATGTCCACCACTCCGTCGGCCTTGTATTCGCCGGCCAGGGTTTCCAGCAGGTCCAGACGCTTGGTGTTGGGGGACATGCAGGAGCAGGGGATGCCCAAGTATTTGACGGCCAGCGCCTCGTAGGGAGGAAGCGTTTCGTCCGCCGGCTCGTAATTCGGCTTGAGCCCTCCGCAGTTCTCGAAGGCCACGATCACCCCGCCGTTTTCCTCGATGGCGTCGAACACCTTTTCCAGGCTCTTTCCCGTGGGACAGCCGGTGACGACGATCCGCCGCCTGCCGGCCGGAACGCGGCGCTCGCCCGCTTCCCAATTCTCCCGGAGCTTCGTCTCCAGCTCCCGGATCGTGTCCATAGCCCGCGCGTCGCCGAAGGAGACCTTGAAAAACTCGTTGACGAGGTGCAGTTCGCGCCCCGACAGAAGCGGAGGGTCCGGCTTCGAAAGCTCGTAGAAATCCTGCATCACGCGGCGTTCCTCGTTGCGCTTTTTTATCTCGCGGCGCAGGCCGTCCTCGGTGATCGTCACGCCCAGCTCCGCCTCCAGCCTGCGCGCCAGCCGCTCGATCTCGGCCCTCCAGACGTTCAGCGCGTCCGCGCCGAAGTACGTCTGGGGAAGTTGCATCACGTGAGTCGGGCGCAGACGGTCCAGCAGCTCGTACATCTTTTTCTTGCCGTCGCAGGTCGTCTCCCCTATGACCAGGTCGCAGAAGTGAAAGTAGGGACAGGTGTCGGTCAGGGCAAAACCGTAGCTCGACTTGATCAGGGGGCAGAGGTTGCGGGGCAGATGCTCTTCGCCCGCCGCGATGGGCTTGTCGCTGGTGCTGCAAAGAGAGACGGGTACGGCGCCCGCCGCGCGAATCACCTCGAAAGGGGTGTAGGCGCAGTAACAGCCCACCACCTTTTTCCCCGAATCCGCCGCCTCCTTTATTTTTACCGGGCCGGCGGGTATGGCGCCGCGCATGTCCTCGAACAGAGCTTCGACATCGTGCATGAGACAAATCACTCCTTACGGCGAATATGGCGAATCGAGATACAGTCAATCAACTTAAAAAAACTCCCGCCAGCACGGCCGCGCCCAGCGCTCCGGCCCAGCGAGCCAGGGGGTCCGTGAACACCGGAGCCCGCAGGCTTTCCGAAAGCCTTCCGCGGAGGTACTCGCTCTCGCAGAGCCCGCCGGTCAGAAAAAATTCCCGGCCCCCGCCCTGCTTGCCGCACAGCGCCGTCACCCGCGCCACGATGGATTCGCAGACCGCAAACGCGATGTCCTCCTTCGCCCGGCCTCCCCCGATCAGGCCGATGACCTCGCTTTCGGCAAAGACCGTACACATGGAGCTGATGGCCGCTCCGCCGCCCCGTTCCGCGAGGGCGAATAGCTCCGGCAGTTCCACGGCCAGGGTGTTGGCCATGACCTCCAGAAAGCGCCCGGTGCCCGCCGCGCATTTGTCGTTCATCAAAAAATCGGCGACTTTGCCCTTCGACAGGGAAATGACTTTCGTGTCCTGCCCGCCGATGTCGACGACCGTGCCGTCGCGGCCGAAAAGGCGAAGCGCGCCCTGCGCGTGACAGCTTATCTCGGTGACGGTCTTCGCGGCGTAGGGGACGGATACCCGCCCGTAACCCGTGGCCACCACCCGTGCCTTCGAGACGTCGATTCCTTCCCTTTCCATGTTCTCCCGCAGCGCTTCTGCCGCGCCGGCGCTGCTCCACCCCGTCGGGACCACCGCCTTGTACAGGATCGAGCCGTCTCCGCCAAGCACGACGGCCTTCGCGGCCGTAGAGCCGATATCCACTCCGACGCAGTTTGGGGAGAGGGCGCCCTCGAATCGGACAAGCACGGCCCGGCCTATCTCAGAAACGCGTCGAAAAAGATCTTGCCGAAGAGCAGCGTCATGACCAGAATCATCACGGGACGGATGAAGGCCGCGCCCTTTTTTATCGCGTATCCCGCCCCGATGTAGTGCCCGGCTATGGAACAGAGCCCGGCGGGAAGCGCGGCCGCGTAGTCGATGGCCCCGGACAGGGCGAACACGGCCAAAGAGCCGCAGTTCGAGGCCAGATTCAGCACCTTCGCGTTGCCGGAGGCGGTTCTGAGGTCGTACTTCATCAGCGCCGTGAACGCGATGATGGCGAAGGTTCCGGTACCCGGTCCCAGCAGCCCGTCGTAGAAACCGGTCAAAAAGCCTATGGACAGGCTCAGCGCCGCCGCCTTGCCCCTGCTCAGCCGGCCCGACAGGTTCTGCTCCCCGTAGCCGCGTTTGAACAGAATGAAGCCCGCGGCGACCGGAAGCACCACCGCCAGCACCGTGCCGAGCGTCTCTTCGCTGACGTACAGGACGGCTCTCGCCCCGATGAGGGAACCGGCAAAGGAACTCGACGCCGCCAGAAGCGCCGCTCTCAAATCCATCGCGCCCTTCGCGAAAAAACGCCCCGCCGAGAACGCGGCGCCGCACGAACCGGAAAATTTGTTGCTGCCGAGCGCAACGTGGGGCGGCACCCCCGCGAACAGATAAGCGGGCAGGGATATGAGCCCGCCTCCGCCCGCCACGGCATCCACAAAACCCGCGAAAAAGACCATCGCGCAAAGGAAAAAAATCATCGGCCCCTCCAAAGGTTTTCCAAACAAGATCTCCGGCAGGCAGCTTTGCCTCCGAACGGCCAGCCGTTATCAGCCGGCCTTTATCCTTTGCTTATCGGCCTTACTCCGCCCTTACGGCCCAATTTGAAACCAATGCGATAAAGATCGGGCATATTGATGCGTCCGTCCTGTAAGATTTCAAAAAGACCTATACGCTCGAGGTCTTTGCGAATGCCCAGCCACCCTTCTTTCAAGCTCTGCGGCGGCAGGCGGTCTTTGCTCGGCAGCGTTTCTGCGCCCGAGGGAAATTCTTCGTCCCATCGTGCCTCGACGACCGAAAAGTCACAGGGGACGTTCAACTTTTCCAACGGACTCAAGAGTTTCGTGATCCAGGGATAATCTTCGGTCACTTCTCCTATTCGGACAGAAGACGCCTTTTGTACACCGCGTTTAATGCTTTCATAATGCAAAGCATATTTATGATCAGGGTATCTTTCCAATGAATCCTCCGCCGCGCTGCGAATGGCCACCAGAAAGGAACGCGGAGACGTTTGCCCCTTACCGTCGGCAAGATGCCTGACAGACCAGACGTAAGGGATTCCCCGCCGCTGGTCCGTTCCCATATAAGGCCCGGCGAGTTTTTCAAATAAATTGCGCTGCTCTTTTCCGTCGTGTTTTTCTTTGTCTGTCAGCGACCACGCGCCGCTTTCTTTTCGGCTTTCCTTTTGAGCCGGAAAGCGGCCGAGAGCTTCTTCATAAAGTTTTCGCAAGGTCTCTCCGTACTCGTCAGGCGCGTTGCACAACAACTGCCACAGCAGACCATGCAGATCGTGAACCTGCCACGTGAGTTCGACCATTGTGGCCAATATTTTGGACGCGTCCGGGAAATCCATTATTTGACGCGAAAACTGATCCGTTCTCAAAAAAATCTTTACGTAAATCCTCGAATACGATTTAAGCCATAAGGCCACCCTCAGTAAATCACGGACGATGCCGTCCATCTTCTGCCAATTGTCGCTGCAGCGATCGAGCGCGTCGAACAAAATCAGGCCCCGCCTGTCCTCCGACTCGAAAACGGCGTTCGCGCCCTGGAACAATTTCGTGACCTGTTCGGGGTTGTCTTTCACCCATCCGACAGTCTCCGGCCAGTCCCCGCGAGGGATATCGCAATGCGCGATTTCAGACAGCCAGCGGGAAGCGACGGCTCTCCAGATTTCATAAGCCGTAAATCCCCCTCCCAAAAGCCGGGCAAAGGTATCCTGATCGGGGTAGGCGGCGATATTGTCTTTCGTCGAAAAACCGATATAAACGCTCGCGGTTTTCAGTTCGCGCATGGAATTTCCAAGCTCCGAGCGTATGCCTTCATCATTGATAGCCGCCGTCCAAAACGATTTTCCGACGCCGCGCGCTCCTACGACCAGATTCGTCTCCAGCCGCAGGGCTTTTTCATGCGCGAGAGGCGTATAAATGTACCGGGTATCGGGGGTTTCTCCATAATTTGCCGTGGTGTACGGAATTGCTTCAATAAGAGCTTTCCTGATCTCAGAAACGTCATTCATGAGCATCGCCCCGCTTGTTTTCAAGTGGCTTGACTGTATCGATCACAGACAATACCCCGCCAATCAATGAACCGAAAATGGAGTCGATTTCGTCGCCGTCAATTTCCATCATTCGGTCGTGAATCGAGCGCAATGAGGAAAATTCTTGATTCCAACGAATCTTCCATGGAAAATGAGGCGCGGATTCTTCATCTTTGTCGTAGCTGAAAGCGTTCTCGCCAACCTCGCCCGCCGGAACTTCGTCGTAAAGGCTGTCTCTGAAAAGATTCCACGCGCGCTCGCAGAGTCCGTTGAAATATTTGACGTTGTCCGTTGCCGGCAGCATTGCCCCGACCATCTGCAGCCGATCACGAATCTCAGCGGCAACTCCGGTTCGCAGCCAATACTTGAATAATATGTTATACCCCGTCCACGTCTGCTCGCTGTTCGACGCGAACAGCAATATTTTTTTTGCCCCAAGCCCGGTAACGCAGGCCGAAGAGATTTCGTCAATGCCGGCGCGGGAATCGATGAAAATGACGTCGGGCCGCAGACGTGTTTCCAATTGCGTCAGCAACCGTTCCAAACGGCACGTCCAGGACATGCGCACTCCCTCCCGGCATACTTTGGGCATCCAGACCCGGCCGAGCTTGGAGACGTATTCGCCAGGGTCTTTTCCGTGAGCTGGCACCACGTATATCGCTCCGTCATGCGAAAGTTCGCTCAACGCAAACATGTCATCCAAAAGCGAATCTCCATTATCGACCAAATCCTCGACCAGCCAGTCCGCGATGCCGTGCTTCGGTCTTCTCTCTTCAGGAAGTAAATAAGTCGACAACCCCGGAGACTCCAAATCCATATCGAGAATCATAACCCTCTGTCTTTTTTGCGCCAGCGCCCATGCTGCCGCGGCCGCTGCCGTCGAGCGGCCGACGCCGCCCTTGATGGAAAAAAAGACTATGCGCGGCGCGCCCTCGGAAAGAGGCCGCATATCGGACCAATCGGCCTCCAAGGCCAACCGATCCACCACGGCGGTGTTTTCGAATCCCTCCAACGGAAAGCACGGCACATTTTCTTTGACCGATTCGAGGGACGGTTCGAAAATAACCATCTTATCTGCCGGGAAACCGTGAGGCACCAGGCGTTCGGACATTTTTTCGGCAAGAATGCCGATGTTGCCGTCCTCCTGTGACTTTTCGCTGAATATCAACCTCACCCGCCCGCTCAGATCGCGATTGATGACGAAAGGGGCGAGGCCGGGATGCTCACGCAAAATTGCGGCAATTACCGGCAGTATCTCATCGAAGACGATCATTGCAAACCCTCCATGCCCACTTTTCTCATCAAATCCCGCACCATTCCGGCGCCTTTTCGATGACTGTCCACACGTCCTTTGTCGAAAGCGTTTTGATGAGCGTAACGCTGAGAAACATTCCAATCGTCAAACGGGTTTGTCTGCGGAAGTACATAATTCGCAGCCTGACGGCCTGATTGGTATATTTCGTAACGACTCCACAATTTGTTGATATGTACACGGTCGTCCTGAACGCAGGGACGGTTCCTCTTATCGAGAGGCATACCGAAAAGATTCATCAAATGCTTCAAACCGCATTCCGCGGACAGGCCGTAAAGGTGATCGGCGTTCGCAAAACGCGAGGCGCTGAAAAGAACTTCCGCGTCCTGCCAATGGCGATGGTGAGCGTCCGGAAAATCTGCGTTCATTTTTACCTTCCCCCCGCTGCCGATCATTGCGAACCCAATCATTATATCGGCGTGAGGCGGGTGTGTACAGACAAAACGGTTACAAAGATACTTCCTCTCACCCAAATATTCCGCTTGCCCCTCACCCCCGCGCAATCAGCAGTTCACTCACGCGTCCGCGCCCCGCGCCGACGGAGTTGATGGCACGGCTTGCGTATATGCGCTGAACGAAATGCCCGGCGTACAGATTATCGAAGAAGCCGTCGCTCTCGTCAGAGTTTTTCGGGTCGCTGTTGCTTGTGACAATCCACGCGCCGCGCTCGCTCATTTCGTCTATGAACCGGGCAAGCTCTATTTGCTGCTCGTCGCCGAAGCCGTCCTGCGCGTAGGCGGTAAAGCTCGCAGTGGCGGTCAGCGGACGATACGGCGGGTCGAAGTAAGCGAAGGTAGTCTCGTCAATAAAGTTCCGCGAGAGCTTATAATCCCCGCAGACTATCGTCACGCCCCGGAGCGCCTCCGAAACGGCGCGGAGGTTGTCCGCATCGCAAATCCTGGGGTTCTTATAACTTCCCTGAGGCACGTTGTATTCGCCGCGCGAGTTGATGCGATACAGCCCGTTGAAGCAGGTGCGGTTAAGGAATATAAACAGCGCGGCAAGCTCGACACTCGTATCGTCTGCCGCTTTCAGAGCGTTGAAACGCTCACGATTGGCGTAGTACACAGCCTTGCGCGTTTCTTCGTTCGCAGGCAAATACCGCGCTTCATACTCTCGCAACGCTTCTGTAAGCTCGTCCGCGCCGTCGCGAATCATCGTATAGGTATGTATCAATTCGCGATTGACGTCGCTTATATACACATCCCGCAGCGCATAGTTATTCAACACATCAAACAGCACCGCTCCGCCACCCGCGAACGGTTCAGCGTATTTAGTGACAGCCGCGCCCATCCCAATCGGATATTTGGCTCGGATTGCGTCCAATATCTGCGCTTTGCCGCCCGCCCATTTGACGAACGGTTTAATGCTTCGTGACCTCATCTATTGTCTCCTCCCTTCGGCATTATATCTTTGCCGGTTGAATTCCGAAAGCCTTCGGTTTCGAACTTGACCTCGAACTTGACGCGGTTTTGACAAAAGCGGGGTTTCAGCCTTGACTTGCGGCGCTTAAGATTCGGACGCGGTGGGAAAAGGCCGCACAAATTCATGAAGGAGATGTTGTGAGGATGAGGAAGCTGATGGGGAACTCGATGAAGAATTCGATGAGAAAACTTGCGGTTTTGGCGTTCGTCTCGGTTTTGGCGGCGGGCGCGGGTCAGGCGGGAGCGGCTTGGGCGGAGCCCATCACGGTCGTGTCCCGCGAGGACGGTTCCGGCACGAGAGGCGCGTTCGTCGAGCTGTTCGGTGTGCTGGACAAGGACAAAAAAGACAACACCACCGACGCGGCGGAAATCGTCAACAGCACCTCGGTCGTCGTGACTTCCGTCGTGGGGGACGGGAACGCTATCGGCTACATCTCCCTCGGTTCCCTGAACGACACGGTCAAGGCGCTCCGAATCGACGGCGCCGAAGCGTCGGTTGCCAACGTCAACAACGGAAAGTACAAGATTTCCCGCCCGTTCATCATCGCCACGAACTCGAAGAAGCCACTCAGCGCCGCCGCCAAAGACTTCATCGGCTTCATCATGAGCGCCGAAGGGCAGAAGGTCATCGGCTCCAGAGGCTACATCGAGGTCAAGGACACCGGCGCTTTCAGCGGCGGAAAGGCCGCGGGGAAGGTCGCCGTGGCGGGCTCGTCCTCCGTGACCCCGGTCATGGAGTCTCTCGCGGAGGCTTACCGCAAGCTCAACCCGAAAGCCGACATCGAGATTCAGCAGAGCGACTCCTCCACCGGAATGAATGCCGCGATCGACGGAATCTGCGACATCGGAATGGCCTCCCGCGAGATCAAGGACAGCGAACTCAAAAAAGGACTGTCCGGCAAGGTCATAGCCGTGGACGGCATCGCGGTGATCGTCAATAAAAAGAACCCCGTCTCGGACTTGACGAAAGAGCAGGTTCGCGGGATATTCACCGGGGAGATCACCGACTGGGCCCAAGCGGCGAAATGACGCGGCCTGAAGGCATAATAAAGGCATGAAAACGGGCATAACAACGGAAAAAATCATGCAGGCTGTCTTTCTTCTGGCGGCCTGCGCCTCCATTTTATGCGTGGCGCTCATCTGCCTGTTTCTCTTCGCGAACGGGCTCCCTCCCATCGGGGAGATCGGGCCCCTCCGATTCCTCACCGGAACGCGGTGGCGGCCCGGAAGCGGTCTCTACGGCATCGCGCCCATGATACTCGGGAGCCTCTACGTGACGGCGGGCGCCGTCGCCGTCGGAGTTCCGCTCGGCGTTCTGACGGCCGTCTACATGGCGGCCTTCTGTCCGAAGGGCCTCTATAAGATCCTGAATCCCGCCGTGTTTCTGCTCGCGGGCATACCGTCCATCGTGTACGGCTTCTTCGGTCTCGTGGTTCTGGTGCCCGCCTTCCGCGCCCTGTTCGGGGGCGGAAAGAGTATCCTGACGGCCTCGGTGCTTCTGGGAATCATGATTCTGCCCACCATCATCAGCGTCTCGGAGGCGGCCCTCCGCGCCGTGCCGAAAAACTATTACGAAGGGGCTCTCGCGCTCGGCGCCACTCACGAGAGGGCAGTCTTTTTCACCGTGCTTCCCGCCGCGCGCTCGGGCGTCACGGCGGCCGTGATCTTGGGCGTCGGGCGCTCTATCGGGGAGACCATGGCGGTCATCATGGTCGCGGGCAACCAGGCCGTCATTCCCCGCAGCCTGCTTCAGGGGGCGCGGACCATGACCGCCAATGTCGTGCTGGAGATGGGCTACGCCGCCGACCTGCACCGCGGAGCCCTGATCGGGACGGCGGTGGTGTTGTTTGTCTTCATCCTTCTGATCAACCTGCTGTTCTCGATGGTGAAAGCAAGGCGCATCCAATAAGATGTCTTTAACTATTCTAACTTTAGGCCTTTTATTTCAAATTACTATGAAAGCGAGGCGAATGGTTTGAATCCGAACGAATTCGGCCTGGCCGAATCCGGCCTGAAAAAATCGGGATTCCAAAGGGCCCGCGGCCCTTTGGCGGAGTCTGAGGCGGAGCCTCAGGGTATTAAGAAGGCGGAGCCTCGGAGTATTAAAAAAGAAAGCGAGCTCGGAAAATTATGGGGGCTCAGGAAGAGGCCCCAAGCTCTCGCGCTCCGTATTCTGGTGACACTCTCGGCGGGCGTCACTATCGGCATTGTCCTCTTTCTTGTGGGGTACATTCTCGTCAAGGGGGTTTTGCACCTCTCGCCGGACCTGTTCGCGTGGACCTACACGAGCGTGAACGTGTCGCTGCTCCCCGCCCTGATCAACACCGTGCTGATGACGCTCCTGTCCCTCGTCTTCTCCGTTCCCCTCGGTGTGTTCGCCGCCGTCTACCTCGTGGAGTACGCCCGCCGCGGCAGCAGGCTGGTCGCGGCGGTGCGGCTGGCCGCCGAGACCCTCGCGGGGATCCCCTCCATCGTCTACGGCCTGTTCGGGATGCTTCTGTTCGTGGTTCACCTGAAATGGGGGTATTCGCTTCTGGCCGGGGCCTGTACGCTCGCCGTCATGGTGCTGCCCCTCGTCATGAGGACGGCGGAGGAGTCCCTTCTGGCCATCCCGGATTCCTACCGGGAGGGCAGCTTCGCTTTGGGGGCGGGGCGCCTGAGAACCGTGTTCGCCGTCGTCCTGCCCTCGGCCGTGCCGGGCATCCTCGCCGGGGTGATCCTCGCCGTCGGCCGCATCGTGGGGGAGACGGCGGCCCTGATCTTCACGGCCGGAACCGTGGCGAGGCTCCCGGAGAGCGTGTGTTCCTCCACCCGGACGCTGGCGGTCCACATGTACAGCCTCGCCTCCGAGGCGCTCTACCTGAATCAGTCCTGCGCCACGGCCGTCGTGCTGCTCGTTCTCGTGTCGTGCATCAACACCCTTTCGATCCGCGCGGCAAGAAAACTGACGGGAGACCGCGATGGATAATCATACGGGAATGGATATGGATAATAATACGGAGACGGACAAGATAGTCATATCGAATCTGAACCTGTATTATGGCAGCGTTCAGGCGCTCCGGGACATCGACTTCGGCATCCCCGCGCGGGGGGTGACCGCGCTGATCGGGCCCTCCGGATGCGGGAAATCGACGCTTCTGAGGACGCTCAACCGCATGAACGACCTGGTGGAGGGCTGCCGGATCACCGGGCGGGTGAGCCTCGACGGCGAGGACATCTACGACACGGCCGGCAGGGACACGGCCGGCGAGGGCGTGATAGACGTGAACCTTCTGCGCAAGCGCGTGGGCATGGTCTTTCAGAAGCCCAACCCGTTCCCGATGAGCGTCTACGACAACATCGCGTTCGGGCCGCGTACCCACGGCGTCCGGTCCCGCATCAAGCTGGATATGATCGTGGAAAAATCTCTGCGGGACGCCGCCCTGTGGGACGAGGTGAGGGACAGGCTGAAAAAGAGCGCCCTGGCCCTCTCGGGCGGGCAGCAGCAGCGGCTCTGCGTCGCGCGGGCCTTGGCCGTGGAGCCGGAGGTTCTGCTGATGGACGAGCCGACCTCCGCCCTCGACCCCATCTCCACGTCGAAGATCGAGGATCTGGTCGGCGAGCTGAAAAAGGACTACACCATCGTGATCGTGTCGCACAACATGCAGCAGGCCGCGCGAATCTCCGACAAGACGGCGTTTTTCCTGCTGGGCGAGGTCGTCGAGTACGGCGCGACGGAAAAAATTTTCTCCATGCCGTCGGACAGGCGGACGGAGGACTATATCACGGGGAGGTTTGGCTGATGCGGGATTCTTACAGAAAACAGCTCGAGACGCTGCACACCGAACTCATCCGTATGGGTGCCTTGTGCGAGGACGCCATCGCGAGCGCCGTGAAGGGAATGCTGGAGGAGGACGAGGCTTTCCGCGAGAAGGCCATCCAGCTCGAAAAGGAGATCGACCTGAAGGAGCGCGAAATAGAGACGTTCTGCGTGAGGCTTCTGCTCCGCGAGCAGCCCGTGGCCGGGGACATGAGGCAGATCACGGCCGCCCAGAGGATCATCTCCGACATGGAGCGCATAGGGGATCAGGCGGCGGACATCGCGGAGCTTTCGTCCTTCATCGCCGCCAACCCCATGGCGGCGGGGCTGATCAGGAGCGACATCCACATCGGGGACATGGCGCGCGCGGCGGTCGAGATGCTGTCGGGCAGCGTGGATTCCTTCGTCGCCGGGGACCTCGGCAAGGCGCGCGGGGTGATCGAGTACGACGACGTGGTGGACGGCCTGTTCGGCAAGGTCAAGAGCGAGCTCATCGAGCTGATCGCGAAAAACAGCGGATACGGCGGGCAGTGCCTCGACCTCCTGATGATCGCGAAGTACCTGGAGCGCATCGGCGACCACGCCGAGAACATCGCCGAGTGGGTGGTGTACTCCATCACAGGAAACAGAGGTCATGAACAGAGGTCATGAACAGAGGTCATGAAAGGGGACGTGAGGTTTGATCTACCTGGTGGAGGACGAGGCGGACATCCGCGAGCTCGTGATCTACACCCTGCAGAACACGGGATTCGAGGCCCGCGGGTTCGCGAACGGGCGCGGCTTCTGGCAGGCGGCGGAAAAAACTTTTCCCGATCTCGTCCTGCTCGACATCATGCTGCCGGACGAGGACGGGCTCGCGATACTGAAGCGCCTGCGGGCGGCCGCGGCGGATCTGCCCGTCATGATGCTGACGGCGAAGGGGACGGAGTACGACAAAGTGCGGGGGCTCGACGCGGGCGCGGACGATTACCTGACGAAACCCTTCGGGATGATGGAACTCGTGGCGCGGGTGAAAAGCCTGTTGCGGCGCAGGCCGGCGGCGGAGGCGGACGACTACGAAATCGACGGGCTCTCCGTCAGCCTGCCCCGCCGCCGCGTCGTGGCGGACGGCAAGGAGGTCTCCCTGACGCTCAAGGAGTTCGACCTGCTGGCCTTCCTGCTCAAAAACGCCGGTATCGTCCTGACGAGAAACCAAATCCTCTCGGCCGTCTGGGACTACGACTTCGAGGGCGAGACCCGAACCGTGGACACCCATATCCTCACCCTGCGCGGGAAGCTGGGCGTCTGCAGCGGCGTCATTCAAACCGTGCGCGGCGTCGGGTACAGGATCGGGAGGCAGAAATGATTGGGAGGCAGAAATGAAACGGGCGATACTCGTTTTCGCCTGCGCGCTGGCCGGCTTCTCCATCCTTTTGACCGCCGTCCTGATTCATTTCGCCGTGTACTGGAGCTTCTCCGAGCACATGGAGCAGGCGGCCGCTCTGGAGTCCCGCTACATCGGCAGGGCGGTCGAGCGGCTGGGGACGGGCTACCTGCGCTCCATCGAGTCGGACGGGTCGGACGAACCGGACGAACGCAGGTTCCGCGTGACGCTCATCTCGAAAACGGGAACCGTCCTCTACGACACCGACGGCGACGCCGCCGAAATGGAAAACCATCTGGACAGGCCGGAGGTGAGGGCGGCGCTCGAAAAGGGGAGCGGCGAAAGCACCCGGTTCTCCGGGACGTTGAGGAAGAGGACCTATTACCGGGCGATGAAACTGGAGGACGGGTCGGTTCTGCGGGTGGCCGGGACGACGGACAGCGTTTTCGCCTCCATGCTCCGCCTGACCCCGCTGACGCTCGCCATCGCGGCGGCCGTTTTCTTCGCGGCCATGGGAATCGGCGCGCGCGTGACGCGGAAAATCGTTGCCCCCATCAACCGCCTGAATCTCGAAGCGCCGGAGGATAACGTCGCCTACGAGGAACTCGATCCCCTGCTCTTCCGCGTCAAGCGGCAGAACGACAGAATCGCCGCCCAGATGCGGGAGCTGCGGCAGAAAGAGCTCGAGTTTTCGGCCATCACGGCCAACATGCGCGAGGGCTTGCTGGTGCTGGATCGGGAGGGCTGCGTCCTCTCCTGCAACCAGAGCGCCCTGACGCTTCTGAAGGCGGGTTCCGGCGACCCCAGGGGCCGCAGCGTCCTGACCCTTCGGCGCGACGAGGCTTTCCGCCGCGCCGTGGAGTCCGCGCTCGGAAGCGAACCCAAAAAACCGGAGCGGGCGGAGGCGTCGCTTCAGGTGGGCGGACGTCACCTGTGGGTCATGGCGAACCCCGTCATGGACGAAGGGGAGCTTCAGGGGGCCGTGCTCGTGCTTTTGGACGTGACGGAGCGGGAGGACCGGGAGCGCCTGCGCCGCGAGTTTTCCGCGAACGTCTCCCACGAGCTGAGGACCCCGCTGACCGCCATTTCCGGCTACGCGGAGATTCTCGCGAACGGCGTCGCGAAGCTGGAGGACGCGCCGCGCTTCGCGGAGCGGATTTACGCGGAGGCGCAGAGGCTGATCGCCCTGGTGGGCGACGTCATGATGCTCTCGAGGCTCGACGAGGGCGGCGGGGAATCCGAAAGCGAAGAGTTCAAAAGAGAGAGAGTGGGGCTCGGGGAGATCGTGAGAAGCGCCGTGGAAAGCCTCGGAGATCTCGCGCGGTCGCGGAACATCTCCGTCGTCCTCGACCTTCCCGGCAAGGACGACGAAATCACAATAACGGGGATACGGACGCTTCTCGTCGAAATGGCGCTGAACCTTCTGGACAACGCGGTCAAATACAACGTGAACGGCGGCGAGGTGCGGGTCTCCGCCGGCAGGACGGGCGCCGCCGGCAAAACAGAAAACGCCGTCTTCCTGACCGTCGCCGACACGGGAATAGGAATCCCGCCCGAAGAGCAGGAGCGCGTTTTCGAGCGTTTCTACCGCGTAGAGAAGAGCCGGGCGGAAAAGAGCCGGAACGGCGCGGCCCAAGGGACGGGCTTGGGGCTTTCCATCGTCAGGCACGGCGCTCTGCTCCATAACGCGAAAATCGACCTGCAAAGCGACGGAAAATCCGGCACCTCCATCACCCTTCTTTTTCCAGGGCCGTAGGCCCTGGACCCGTTATGGGTATGAGTGGAGGCAAGAGAAGGCGCCCTCCCGTCGGTCGGGACGGGAGGGTTTATGCGCGCGTTTGTTCAGATTCGGCTCTAATCAACTCACTTCGCGGGAATTTTCATTTCCTGAACAGCTTGGGCGAGGCGGGAAAGCCCTTCCTCGATCACGTCGGGCCGGCTGAAGGTGTAGTTGATTCTCGCCGAGTGAGCGCCGGCCTCGGGGTTCACGGAGAAAATGGAGCCGGGGAGGATCGCGACCTTCTTTTCGAGCGCGCGCCGGGCAAGTTCGTCGCCGCTGACGGCTCCGAGAGCCACCCAGAAGAAGAATCCCCCCTCCGGCTTCACCCAGGAAGCCCCCAGAGGTTTCAGGTGTTTTTCGAGGCTCGCTTCCATCGCGTCGCGCTTCGTTCGGTAGTTGTCGATAATGTTCGGAAGGTGGGAGTCCAAATAGCCCTTCTTGCAGTATTCGTGAGTCAAAATCTGCGTGATGGGGCTGCAGCAGAGGTCCGTGGACTGTTTGAACCCTGCCATCTGCCGGATGATGTCCTCGTCTCCGCTGACCCAGCCGATGCGTACGCCGGGGGACAAAATCTTGGAGAAAGACCCCGCGTAGATCGTGTTCCCTTTTTTATCGAAGGAGAAAACGGAGGGCAGGTGCTCCCCGTCGAAGCGGACGTAGCCGTAGGGGTCGTCCTCGAAAATCGTCAGACCGTAGCGGCCGGCAATGTCGGCCAGCTCTTTGCGCCGGTCGAGGCTCATCGTAGCCCCGCCGGGGTTTTGGAAGTTCACCACGGTGTAGACGCACTTGGGTTTTCTGCCCTGTTTCCTCAGACTCTCGACCAGGGCCGGAATTTTCTCGACGAGCATTCCTTTGCCGTCCATGGGAACAGACGCGAACGCCGCGCCGTGGTTGGAAAAAGCGTTGAGCGCCGCCATGTAGGTGGGGTCCTCCGTGATGATGACGTCGCCGGGGTCGATCAGCGCCCAGCCGAAAAGATCGAGCACCTGCTGCGAGCCGGTCGTCAGGATCATTTCGTCCATAGAGACCTCGCGTCCCATGCGGGGAGCCGTCCACTTGGCCAGGAACTCGCGCAGAGGAGTGTATCCCTCGGTCGTGCCGTACTGCAGCAGAGTCGATCCCTCGGTCCTGAGCAGCTCCGCTCCCTCGGCGAATCGTTCGACGGGGAAGACCTCGGGGGCGGGCATTCCCCCGGCGAAGGAAATCATGCCGGGCTGGCTGACTACCTTGAGAATGTCGCGCACCGGCGACGGTCTCGACTGGCGTGCGATTTCGCTGAAGTTCTCTTTCCAGTTGCTGCTCATGTGTGTTCCTCCTCGTATGATGATCAATGAAAAATTAAATGAACAATTAACGGAAGTCCGGTTTTTGTCTTGGTTTTGTCTTTAATTTCAGAGGTTTATTTCGCGCTCTTCGCCCCGGCCGCGCTCCGGGACGAAGTTTCTTCGATTCGGGACGAAGTGCCTTCGATTCGGCGGGCGCGGTTCTGCAGGTGCCGCAGACGGCGGTCCGTCGGCGGGTGCGAGTTGAAGCCGCCGGGCTCTGTTTTGAAGCCGCTGTCCTTGAAGCTCTTCATGGCGTTGTAGAGTCCCCACGGGCTGTATCCGGCCTTGACCGCCAGATCCATTCCGTAGTCGTCGGCCTCCACTTCCTGCTCACGGCTGAAACCGCTTTCCGCCAGGTTCATTCCGACGGCGCCGGCTATTTTGCCGACATTGCCCGTCCGGTTCAGAATGGAACCCAGAATGCTCCACCCCACGCTGCGGCGTACGCTTTGGCTGTAGTGTCCGCGCTTGACGTGCCCCACCTCGTGCCCCAGAATTCCGGCGATCTCGTCGGAGGAGTTCAGCACGCGCAGCAGCCCTTCGGTCACGTGAACGGAAAATCTGTCCGAGGACTGAAAGTTGACCCACGCGTTCGGGGCTTTCTCCTTTTCGTAGGTTATGGGTATGGCCTTCATTTCGGCGGCCGCCGCGATGCGGTTCCACGCGCTCTGCACGGTGCTTTTGCCGATCGCGGCGTGCACCGGCGGCGCAAAGCCAATCACCGACACCATCAGAATCAAAACGCTGACAATCAGAATGCTGAAATTTTTCTCCGGCTTCAATTTTTCCGGCTCCTTCTTCGGCCTTCTCTCCGGCTTCGTCTCAGGCTTCAAAGATAAACACCTCCGTCTTCAACGCCGCTGTGTTTTATGTCCCGCATCGTTCGCGTCAGCATAAGTATAACAGTCTTATGAAAGGAACGCGCAAAAGACGGGTACTGGGAGAGGGCAGACGCATCAAAAAGCAGACGGACTGTTCTTTCCAGGTATCCATTCAAGCTCAGAGGGGCGGAACTCACTTTGCAGAACGCGTCCGGAATTCGCGAGCTTCATTATATGCGTCGAATTCATGCCAGTAAATCTTTTATCAGCGATTCATAACGGGAACGCGCGTTTTCTTCCGAAAAAAGATTCGCTCTGGCTTGAAGGAATTTTTTATCGAAAGGCTTTCGCAGATTTTCGTACATTGCGTTCGCCAGGGCTTCATAGTCTCCTACGGGAACCAAGCGGCCGTATTCGCCGTCCCCTAAAATCTCACGAATTCCTCCGAGAGAATCCGTGGCCGCGACCGATATTCCCAAGGCTAACGCTTCTATGATAACAGTGGGTAATCCTTCGAACGTCGAGGACAATACCAAAAAACCGGAATTTTTCATATAAGCGAAGGGGTTGGGTACAAAGCCCAACCAATCAATGCTGTCCTCAATCGCAAGGTCTTTTGACAAAGATTGCAATTCCTGAAGTAAAGCGCCCCTGCCCAAAACAACCAGGCGCGCGTCTGCGCGCCTTCTCAAAAGCGCCAGGGCCTTCAGCAATGTGGGATAGTCTTTTTGCTGGTTCAATTGTCCCGTTGCGACAAACACAGGGCGTTCAATCGTCGAAGGCAGCCAAGGATGGGCAGGAGATACCGCGGCCATTTCTTCAATATAGGGAGCGGCCACGGGATTGTAAATACAGGCGAGTTTTTCCGGCGGAGCATAACCGGTTTCCTGCAAATCTTTAATCACGCTCTGAGAAACCCCTATGATCTTATCTGCTCGCGGATAAAAGAATCGGCATGAACAAGAATAGAATTTTCTCACGGCCCACGGAAACCGGGCAAAATGACTGGAGAGGAGAATGTGTTCTGTCACCACAACTTTAGTCCGGGTTTTTGCCAGCCTTGCCGCAAAAATCACGGGAGAATTGTAGTGCGCGGTCAGTATGAGATCGGGAGAGTTTTTTTTGATATACGAGATCAGGGGGCAAAAAACCTTAAAAACGTTTTTTATTGATAAAAAAAACGCGTTGAAAAACAGCCAAAATTTTTTTTCAAGAAATACTTTCTTGAAGGGCCGCAGGATGCTAAAATAATGTTCCCCCTCAAAGTGATCAATCCGCACTTCCGGGTGAATATCCGGCGCGACAGAGGCATCGGCGTTGAGGACGGGCAAAATCGAAACGTCAAATCCGCTTTTCGCCAAAAGCCCCGCCACCCGAACCATAACGCGCTCGGCTCCGCCGGGGCCGAGAGAGGACATAATAACAGATATTTTCCGCGTTTCCGCGTTTCCGCGTTTCCGCGTTTCATTGTGGCGCTATAGAGACATTTGTCAAGGGTGTTTTGCATGAATATATCCTCTTCTTTCTCTTATTTCAGCTTCTCTCATTTCAGATTTTAGTACGCAAATAAGGATTTTATGCCTCGTCTTGTGCAATGGAGCCGTGTTTGACTGCTTCGTAATTTTTTTCGTCCCGCGTCGTTCGCGTCAGCATAGTATAACAGTTTCATATGTGATGGTATTTTCATTCAGAACTCCCTTCATGAACGGTATTTTTCACACGCCGATCCGCCTGTCGTGCATCCCGCTGAATCCCAGTTCTTCGCGGTATTTGGCCACGGTCCGCCGGGAAATCCTTATACCCTGTTCCGCCAGCAACTGTGCCAAACACTCGTCGCTTCCGGGAGTTCTCCTGTCCTCGTCGGCGATCAATTTGCGGAGACGTGCCTTGACCTCTTCCCGGCTCATCCTGACACAAAAATCTGTGGAGGACACTCCCTGGGCAAACAGGGATCGAATCTCGCAAATACCTCTCGGGTGTTGCAGATACTTGTTTTTAACGGCACGGCTTATGGTAGAGGGGTGCATTTGCATTTCTTCGGCGAGGTCCGCCATGGTGAACACGGAAAAGGGAACGCCATACAGAAAAAAATCGGAATAATGAACGGCGAGGCTGCGACCGATGCGCAGCAGAGTATTCCGCCGTCTTTCAAGAGCCTCGTTCAAAAAACGAATACGCTGAGATTTTTCCCTCAGATAGTTCTGCAGCTCGTCGTCTTCCGTTTCCCTGGCCATTTTTTCGTAGTAATCACAAGCCTCAAAATTTTCAAACCATCTGTCGTTCAATTCCACTTCCCAAAAACCGTTTTCTCGGATGAGAAGAATATCGGGTATTGCGTACGGGGCCATTTCTCCCCTCAGACCGTTCAGAGGGTTGGGATTGAGGCTCGTAAGCACTGCAACTGAGCGGGTGATACGGGCAATATCGACCCCCAGGGCTCGAGCTATACGCCTCAGCCCTCCCTTGCCCACATCCGCGAGGTGGGACTGTACAATACGCAGGAGAACCCCGTCGTACACGCCTCGGTCCTCCAGTTGCCGGAGCAGGCATTCTTCGAGGGTAAGGCAGCATACCCCAGAAGGGGAGAGATTCTGCAGAACAGACAGGCAACGGTCGAGCAGAGGCTTGGGAATGCGGAAAATTTCGGAAAGTTCTTCGGGGGAGTTCTTCAAAAAGCCCCTTTCGTCGACGACGCCTGTAAGAATCTGAAAAGCCTCGACCTCCTCTGGAGAGTAATCGTTCAGGCGCAGCTGGGACAGAAGGAAGTCCTGTACGCTTTCTTCGGATGGCGCCGGAATATCCAGGCTTCCGTTCCAGGCCACGGACGTTCCTTTCCGGGTCATAAGCCCGGGGCTTTTGCCTTCAGCAAAATTCAGCAGGGGATTTTCGTTTTGTTCCCGAATCATGAACTCATGGAGTTCCTGCGCATCCATGCCAAGAATCTGCAGAGACTCCCTCTGATACTGGGACAAAATTTGCTTTTGTTCCTGCAGAACGACACACTCCGGTTTCAATTCAGCCCCCCCTCCGGCTGAAATTTTGGTTACAGTACAGCGGGGTGAAACCGGAGTGCGGACAAAACAGAAACGAACAAGTCGCAAGAAGATTTTTCAGGGCAGAAAAATAACTGCCGATTGCGGCAAACGCCTCCAGACTTCGCCGCGAGCGAAAGCAACCAGACACTTTCTGCTTCGTCTTGCACGGACGGAGGTCGCGTTCCGCTTGACTGTTCATGAACAGCATATATGCCGCCTTGTAATCACGCAGATGATTCAGCATACGGCGCAGCTCCTTCTTGAGCGTTTTTTGCATATTATTGCATGAAACAACTTCCTCGAAACGAGCGGCTTCCAATTGTGCCCCCCATTATACATTCAATCGGAAAATGACGTTCATCAGTATAGAGGCATTATAACTGCAATTCCCTTGCTTCGCTTTAATGTGGTTGAAGTACAACCCGTGAGCATTCGCTTTGCCGCCGCTTACCGTGAGTATGGAACCCTTCGAAACCGCGTCCAGAACAACAAAAGCGCCCTTGAGCGCTAAAATTCCAAATCCAAACGCGCCGTTCTTTCCGCCGTTAAGCGTCA